>NZ_JACFRE010000005.1:0-241529 GCF_016101085.1 Gilliamella sp. W8123 | reverse complement strand
TTTCGTCTCGTAAGTGCCCACACAGATTGTCTGTTTCTTCTTTTTAAAGAGCTGACAGCCTTTTAATTTACTTCACAATTTCTTGCTTCAGTTTGCTGTCTTAAGGGCTGCGTATACTACGCTACACCTTTTTATTCGTCAAGATCTTTTTTTAAAATTTTTGACCTTGCTCACTAACACTATTTTTGTCTGCTCGTCGCTGACGCCGTGTCAGTGGATGCGCATTATAGGCACTTCATTTTTTTTGGCAAGTGATTATTGCAAATTTATTTTTGTTTGTCTTTTTTTTACACAAGATGAGCTAAAAACAAACTAAAACGATACATTTTGTAGCAATTTTACCTTTTCAATCTTTATTCTACGATTAAATTCTTTAATAAAAGAAAAATCAAACTACAAAATTTAAAATAACTATCTTAGAGCCATAGCTATTTGCTTTTATACATTCAGCTATATAGTCGTACTTTTTATTCTTTTCGATATTCTCTCATCACAAATAGAATAGCAAATATAGTTGTATTATAAATTAATGTACTATTTTATTGATTAACAATCACATCATCCATCTTTAAAAATATACAGCATTTAAATTAACCGCTGTAGTTCTATCATAATTCTGCTTTAATCTTTTTCGGTAAATCAGCTAAACTATCAATTAACCAATCTGCTTGTGCTAACGCCTCTTCAGTTATTTCATCACCGGTTTTAACTAATACTGTTTTTTTAACCCCGGCTCGTTTTCCTGATAACAAGTCAGAAACCCTATCACCAACCATATAAGAATTTGCAATATCGATATTGAGTTCTTTAGCGGCAGATTGAATCATACCAGGACTTGGTTTGCGACATTCACATTCATCCACTAGTGGATCATGAGGACAATAATAGACACCATCTAAATCAACACCACGATCTTGTAGTGACCAATCCATCCATTCAGTTAAGGTATCAAATTGCTCTTGAGTAAATTTATTTCTAGCAATACCTGATTGATTAGTGGTAATAACTAATAAAAAGCCCATCTTTTTCAATTCTTGCATTGCGTCAATCACACCATCAATAAAGTGAAATTTATCAATAGTGTGTACATAATTATAATCTATATTAATTGTCCCATCTCGATCTAAAAATATAGCTGGTTTCATGTTTAATCGTCTTCCTTTTATATGGATTTCTTTTCTAGCTTTATATAGGATATTATTGATTGACTTAGATGTCTAGACGTCTTAATATTTATCTATTCAGATTTTTGTTGTTATATATCATGATAAAATTAGAACATATCTCAAAGACATTTGAGCAAAATAAAACCATTATTCATGCCTTAAAGGACATTTCACTACATGTTCCAGAAGGTAAAATTTATGGTGTGATTGGTAAATCCGGCGCAGGTAAAAGTACATTAATACGTTGCGTAAATCTGTTAGAAAAACCAACTAGTGGAAAAATATTTTTTGATAACCAAGATATCACCCATTTATCTAATCGAAAGTTAATTGAAGTTCGTCGAAAAATTAGCATGATTTTTCAACATTTCAATTTACTTTCCTCAAGAACGGTATTTGATAATATCGCCTTTCCTCTTGAACTCAATAGAACACCTAAAGCGGTCATTAAACAAAAAGTAAATGAACTTATTGATCTTGTTGGTTTAAGTGAAAAAGTGAATGTTTATCCAGCTAATTTATCTGGTGGCCAAAAACAACGCGTCGCTATTGCTAGAGCACTAGCCAGTGATCCAAAAGTATTATTATGTGATGAAGCAACGAGTGCTCTTGACCCAGAGACAACCCGTTCTATTTTAGAATTATTAAAAGATATCAACCAGAAACTAGGCTTAACCATTTTATTAATCACTCACGAGATGGATGTAGTTAAACAGATTTGTGACCAAGTTGCTGTAATTAGTAATGGTGAGTTAGTTGAACAATCTTCAGTTGGTGAAATGTTTTCGCATGCAAAAACTGATATTGCAAGACAATTTATTCAATCAACTTTGCATCTTACAATTCCAGATGATTATTTAGCTAGACTAACACCGGAACACAAAGAAGGACTTAATCCGCTGGTTCGCATGGAGTTCACAGGAGTATCGGTTGATTTACCATTACTGTCTCAAATAGCTAAAGAATTTGAAGTTGATAGTAATATTATTAGCGCTCAAATGGACTATGCTGGCGGTGTTAAATTTGGCTTAATGTTGACAGAAATGAAAGGCAAACAAAAAAGTACTGCATCGGCAATTGCGTTTTTAGAAAAGAATAATACTAAAGTCGAGGTGCTAGGTTATGTCTGATTTTCTTCCATCATTTAAACCATTTGAATCCCTATTTCATTATTTAGCTCAACATAGTTTCTGGGCAGATATTGTTGCTTTTTGTTCATCATTTAATGGCTTTAATGAAGCAATGCTGTTTAAGATTGCACAAGCAACAGATGACACCATTTATATGGTTTTCTTATCAGGCTTGTATGGAATACTGATTGGACTGCCATTAGGTGTAATTTTATATGTAACCCGAAAGGGTAACATTCTTGAGAACTATATTATTCATAATATAGTTTCATTTGTTACAAATATATTTCGCGCCATTCCTTTCATTATACTAATCGTGTGGATAAAACCATTCACAATGGAAGTAATGGAAATTACTACGGGACAAAGTACCTTTTTAGGAAGACAAGGTGCTTTAGTTCCACTAAGTCTTGGGGTAGCCCCTTTAATTGCAAAAATGATTGAAAATGCATTACTTGATATTTCTAAAGGATTAATTGAAGCTGCTCGTTCAATGGGCGCAACACAATTACAAATTATCTATAAAGTTTTACTTCCTGAATCATTACCGATAATTATTAATAGCATGACAATAACTTTAATAACATTAACAGGTTACATAGCTTTAAGTGGAGCGGTAGGTGCTGGAGGTCTTGGCCAACTTGCTCTTCAATATGGTTATAATAGTTATAAGCCTGCTATAATGAACACAGTTGTTATATTATTAGTTATATTTGTATTCTTGATTCAATTTATTGGCAATAATATTGTTAAACGCGTTACCCACCATTAATCATGGAGAGAATTATGTCTATAAAAAAATTAGCACTAATAACCACACTGGTAAGTGCATTCTTCTTAACCGGTTGTGATAACAAACAAACCACTGCTACTGATAACAAACCAGCAGAACCAACTAAAGTCACAACTCTTAAAGTTGGTGTAATCTCTGGTCCTGAAGAAGAAGTAGCTGAAGTAGTTAAACAACAAGCGAAAAACCTTTATAATTTGGATGTTGAACTTGTCATTTTCAATGATTATGTCACACCTAATCAAGCTTTAAATGATGGTTTAATTGATATTAATGCTTTTCAACATAAACCATATTTAGACGAACAAATCAAAGAACGTGGCTATAAACTCTCTGTGGTTGGTAATTCTTTTGTTTACCCTATTGCAAGTTATTCACACAAATTAAAACCGATTGATAATAGCAGTGAAACAGGCGAAGGGGTAAAAGTAACTTCTCCTCGTGGTGAAACATTTTTTATTCCAGCTAATTCAACCATTGCTATACCTAATGACCCTACTAATTTAGGCCGTGCATTACTTTTATTACAACATGAAGGGTTTATTACTGTCGATAAAGCAAAAGGCTTACTACCGACTGTACTTGATATTACTAGTAACCCATACAATTACAAAATTGTAGAACTTGAAGCACCAATGCTTCCTCGCTCACTTGATGATTCACAAATCGATTTAGCTATTATCAATAATGCTTTTGCTGGACAAGCAAATTTAACCCCAAGTAAAGATGGTGTTTTTGTTGAAGATAAAGAATCACCTTATGTAAACATCATCGTTTCGCGTGAGGTTGACAAAGATAATGAAAATGTAAAAAACTTTGTTAAAGCATACCAAACTGATGCTGTAGCTAAAAAAGCCGATGAAATTTTCAACGGTGGCGCAATTCGTGGTTGGTAATCCTAAATTAGCAAACTATGATCAACTCACTCTCATCGACTATTGTCGATGGGAGCTGATTTAAAACAATTACACAATAATTTAATAATGACATCGCAATTTGAGCCAATTGGCATCATTTACTCACCCTATACTGAAAAATTTGCTGTACCACGCCAACCGAATCTTGTAACAGCAGCTGAAGGTGAACTACATTTGCTAAATAGATTTAATGATCCCATGAGTATTAAGGGATTAGAACAGTTTTCACATATATGGTTATTATTTCACTTTCATCATATTGATACTAGCAAACAAAAACTAACCGTCCGCCCACCTCGTTTAGGTGGCAATAAAAGTTTAGGTGTATTTGCAACAAGATCACCATTTAGACCCAATAATATTGGGCTCTCAGTCGTTGAATTACTAGATATTATTGTTGAAAACAAGCAGGTGATATTAAAACTAGGTGGATTGGATCTGGTAAATGGTACGCCGATAATTGATATAAAACCCTATTTACCTTATTGTGATAGCCATCCAGAGGCAATAGCTGGTTATGCTCAACAACTTCCAACACAAAAACTTAAGGTAACATTTTCATCTAAAGCTGACATATTTTTACAAAGCCAAACACAGAATTATCCACAACTAAGTGAACTAATTGAACAAGTCATTTCTCAAGATCCGAGGCCAGCTTATAAACAAAAAAGTCTTCATGAACAAAACTACGCGATTACCCTATATCATTTCAATATAACTTGGAAAGTATTAGGACATGAGGCCATTGTGGAAAATATTCACATAATTAGTTAATCATACAGATACTCTTATAAAAATAACTTATTGATGTCGTATGCAGAATATTAATCGATCTATTTGTAAAGATAATTTACAAAAAAGTTATGCGAAACCGATAATATTAATTTGGTGAGTTGAAATTATTTTGATAAATTAACTACGGGTTTAATTCCCTATATTTCACTTTGCCACTAAAATTTTATAACTTTAGTGGCCCTTTTATAATTCAATGATAATTATTACTTTTCTTGTTTCTTAACTCTGCTATATCAATAGCATCGAATAGATAATGTTTACCGCAATAATCACAATGAATATCAATCTTACCTCCATCTTCATTGAGAATATCATCAACTTCGTTAGCTGGTAATGTCATTAAGCTATCTTCGCAACGTTGTCGTGAACAACCACACTTAAACACAATATCATGCGTCTCAAATAAACGAACTTCTTCTTGATTATAAAGACGATATAATATCTCATCAGTTGGCAATTGGAATAACTCATCGCTAGTGATAGTCTCCGTCAATGCACAGAGATGTTCAAATGATTGTTCAATATCTTCATTTGCCGGTAATACTTGTAATAAAATACCTGCTGCCATAGGTTTGTTATTATGAACCCCTGTTTTGACAAATAAACGCGTTGGCAGTTGTTCAGATTGCATAAAGTAATTTTCTATACAACCAATTAAAGTGTCTTTTTCAAGACCAACAATACCTTGATAACGCTCGCCTTTTTTAGGTGTTATGGTAATGACAATATAGCCGTTACCCACCATATCTTTAAGAGTAGCATTATCTGCAATTTCACCATTAACTCGTGCAACGCCACGTAGTTGCTGCTCATTGTTACCATTTACTACCGCTAACGTCAATGGACCATCGCCTTGTAACTGTACAGCAATATCACCATCAAATTTCAACGTCGCGGTTAATAAGCTAGTTGCGACTAATAATTCACCTAATAAGTTCTGAACCGCAATAGGATAATTATGGTTTTCTAAAATAGATTGGTATGTTTTTTCAAGTCGGGTAATTTCTCCGCGAACGGGATGATTATCAAATAAAAACCGATTTAAGGTATCCATATTAATTAATTGCCTTGTTGTCTATCATATTTAAATTTAATTAGTGTACGCCGCTCTTTTTTATCAGGACGTCGATCCGGATGCGGCATGGTTAGTGCATTAAGTTTTCGTGCCTGAGCAATATTTTCACGTTTGGTGATACTTTCTAGGGTCTCTTGATAAAGGTATTCCGCCTCTCTTGCCGTTCGACGCTGATCACTAATGGCTAAAACGCGAATTGTCTTTTGTTCATTGCCTTGTCGCAGTGTTATCATTGCGCCAACTTCAACAATCTTGCTTGGCTTTGCTCGTTGACCATTATAATGGACTTTGCCACCATCAATCATATCGCGAGCAATAGAACGCGTTTTATAAAACCGAGCCGCCCATAACCATTTATCTAATCTTACTAGATACATCGTTTCCTCATTTAAAACTAAATAAATCTCAAAACAGATATAAGGATAATTTTATTAAAATCAATGTTGTGAATGAATTGAATACTCATTATCATTGGTAAAAAATGTCCCAGATAGGCTAAATGGTGAAATTTCACCATGTAAATCAACACGATAATTTGAAGATTCAGGCGAAGTTTCAACTAACTTCCATCGATTTAACAGTTCACTAGTAATCCCTTTAGCAATAATATGTAATGATTCAAACTCGGTTTGCAAAGGATTTATCGTTGCGGTTGCATCAAGCTGACCACTATTAATTAATGCGCTAAAACTTAATAATGCTCGATGCTGACTATCAAAATTCACCGACAAATTAGGGTATTTAACCGCAATTTTATTAATTGTTGCATCATTGGCTTTAAAAAATAATGAGCCTGAATATATGCCAAACTTTTTATCTTCCACTAACCTAATGTTGGTTCCAGAAACATTAAAATCTGTGAGATTAAATGGATAGTCAGACTTAGTGCTGATTAACGTACTTGGCAAAACAGTTAGCTGATCAATATCGACTTGATTGAATATATTAGGTAATAACCGTTGTTTTAAGTCATCAGGTAACTGATAATTAATACTGGCTAGTAATAATGTTTGTAAATGTAATACATTGTTTTTCCAGTTACCAGTTAAATGGACATTACCATCACTCCACCCTGCGACCGCTTTTAAAATGTCTACTTCATCATCTTTGCAAGATAGTTGCAGTAATAATGATGAAAATATTTCATCAAACCACACAACATTATCAGCACTAATAATGAAATTACTTTGCTGTAACTGCCACTGATTATCATAACCAATGTTAGTTATCTCCATATTACCCTTTTCTATTACTAAATTAGGTAATTGAATATTACTATCAAATATCGAAAATTCTTGTAATTTGAATTTTGGCAGCTCAGACAAATAGCTGTTTAAATCAGTCTCATTATTAGCATTAAAATGTATATTATTTAATTTTAATTGTGCTATATCCAAACTACCATCTGCTAGCATTTTTAATTTGCTAACAAAAAAACCATTATCAATATTACCACCTAAATTAGTAATTGAAGTTATACCATCACGGTAATATCCTTGTAATAACACATTATCTACAGCCTTTTGCTTAAACAATACTTGCTGGGCAGTAAAATCAAATTGATATGGTTGTTTACTCGGCAAATCAAACGGTTTTATACCACCATTAATTTGTTGTAACAACAAGGGGGCTTGAGCATTATTCAATGAAAAATTTAAGGTTGTGTTATACAACCGTAAAATATTCGCTGTAAAATTCGATTCGCTGATTTGAGAACCATCTAGCGTGGCATCAATGAGATTGATATAGTTAAAATGATGAAGCTGCCACAAATTTTGCTTATCAAAACCAATGATTAATTTGCCAATATTAGCTACTTCTTGCTGATCTTTTTTTACCAATAAATTATCAACGCTTAACTCATAAAAATTAGCAAAGGAATGATTTATTTTACCAATTGTAATAGAATAGGCACCCAGCTTTGATAATTGTTGGCTTACTATTTTGGCACCAAAATTGGTTTGTAACAAAAAATAGCCAACTACAATTAACAACCAGAAAATCGAAAAGAGGATGATTAAACTAAATCGTAATCGTCTCATAAATAAGCTAAATAGTTATAATGAAGGGTTGAATTGTATTACGATACCCGATTTTGACTAAAATAGCACTTGATTTTGCTATAAATGATTTGTTGTTAAACCAGTTTTGAAGTTAATATATAACTAAAGCCAATTGTAACATTAGAATAACAAACCAAATTAATAATTTACCTCTCTTTTGATTAAGATGAACATTTGTTATTCTTTTTATTTACTATATATATAGGAAAAAACCGAAATGAAACAGATCCCAATGACAGTAAAGGGAGCCGAATTATTACGTGCAGAACTTGAAGAACTTAAAAATGTAAAAAGACCTCAAATTACTGCCGCTATTGCTGAAGCTAGAGCACACGGTGATTTGAAAGAAAACGCTGAATATCATGCTGCGAGAGAGCAACAAGGATTTTGTGAAGGTCGTATTCAAGAAATTGAAGGTAAATTGTCGCAAGCACAAATTATCGATATCACTAAAGTTAAAAATACCGGTCGTATTATATTTGGTGCTACCGTCACAGTAGTAAATATTGATACCGATGAAGAAACAACTTACCGAATCGTTGGCGACGATGAAGCGGATTACAAACAGAATTTAATTTCAGTTAACTCTCCAATTGCTCGTGGACTTATTGGCAAGGAAGATGGTGATACAGTACAAATTAAAACACCTGGTGGCGATGTTGAATTTGATATTGTTAAAGTTGAATATATTTAATTAAACTGTTGCAAAAAAATAGGGCGATTAGCCCTATTTTTTATTTTGGTAGTGTAATTTTTTTCTCTTCACTCGGTCTATATATCGTAAAAATAGAACCCACCTGTTGAACAGCTAAAGCTTTTGTTTCGCGGATGATTGCTTCACAAATTAGCTTTTTAGTTTCACGATCTTCAGCGGATACTTTAATTTTTATTAACTCATGGAAATTTAAGGCATTTTCAATTTCAGCTAGCACGCCTTCGGTAAATCCATTAGCCCCAATCATCACTATCGGTTTTAAATGATGAGCTTCACTTTTTAAATACTGTTTTTGTTTATTCGATAAATTCATTAATTTTTTATCACATTAAGTTGTAATTTTGCTATTCTACCCTTATATATATTTGTAATCAATTGAAGTGACCTCATTACATTAAGGATTTATTCTCTGTGAGTAACAAAAAACGCTCAGCAAGCTCTACTCGTTGGCTTAATGAACATTTTAACGATCGTTTTGTGCAACAAGCACAAAAAAAAGGCCTGAGATCCAGAGCATGGTTCAAATTAGAAGAAATACAAAAAAGTGACAAATTATTTAAACCAGGAATTACTGTGGTGGATTTAGGCGCTGCACCAGGAGGATGGTCACAATATGTTGCATCTCTCATTGGCAATAAAGGGCGAATTATTGCCTGTGATTTATTGCCAATGGATCCTATCGTTGGCGTTGACTTTTTGCAAGGTGATTTTCGTGATGAAGCAGTATTAAATGCCCTACTTGAGCGAGTTGGCGAAGAAAAAGTACAAGTTGTTATGTCCGACATGGCACCAAATATGAGTGGACAACCCGCTGTTGATATACCTAGGGCTATGTATTTAGTTGAATTAGCATTAGATATGTGTAAAGACGTTCTTGCTCCAAATGGTAGTTTCATCGTTAAAGTATTCCAAGGTGAGGGATTTGAAGAATATCTAAAAACAGTAAGATCACTGTTTAAAACAGTCAAAATTCGCAAGCCAGAAGCCTCGCGCGCACGGTCTCGAGAAGTATATATTGTAGCAATGGGGATGAAGTAGCCAGCCGTACAATTTTGTAGTACCATACTTGGTTAATTTTAGTCGTAACTATTAATTTTATGAGAGGTTTTTCTTTTGAACGACATGGTAAAGAATTTACTGATCTGGGGTGTTATCGCCGTCGTATTGATTGCTGTTTTTAGTCAATTCAGCTCAATATCCAATAGCGGTCCTCAAGTCGATTACACCAAATTTAATGCGGATGTAACGGGTGGCAAACTGAAAGAAGTGCATATTAATGGCCGCGAAATCGTTGCTACCACCAAAGGGAGTAATAACTATGTTACTTATATCCCTTATTTGGATGAAAAGTTAGTTGATAATTTGGTGCTAAATGATGTTGCGGTCTATGGCAGCCCTGACGAAAAACCAAGCTTATTAGTTAACATTTTAATCTCGTGGTTCCCGATTATTTTACTACTTGGTTTCTGGTTCTTTATCATGCGCCAGATGCAAGGTGGTGGTAAAGGTGGGCCAATGTCGGTAGGTAAAAGTAAAGCTAAAATGTTAACACCTGACCAAGTTAAGACTAAATTTAGTGATGTTGCAGGCAGTGAAGAAGCGAAACAAGAAGTTACCGAAGTTGTCGATTTTTTACGAGATCCTGGAAAATATCAAAAACTTGGTGGTCGTATTCCCAAAGGTATTTTAATGGTTGGACCGCCAGGTACCGGTAAAACATTACTAGCTAAAGCCATCGCTGGTGAAGCAAATGTACCTTTCTTTAGTATTTCTGGTTCAGACTTTGTTGAAATGTTTGTTGGTGTCGGTGCTTCACGTGTCCGTGATCTATTTGAACAAGCCCGTAAACATTCACCATGTATTATCTTTATTGATGAAATCGATGCTGTGGGTCGTAAACGTGGTGCCGGCTCAATGGGTGGTCATGACGAACGCGAACAAACTCTTAACCAAATGTTAGTTGAAATGGATGGTTTCGAAGCTAATAGTGGCATTATCATTATTGCTGCAACCAACCGTGTTGATATTCTAGATCCAGCCTTACTTCGTCCTGGTCGTTTTGACCGCCAAGTACAAATTGGCTTACCGGATATGAAAGGTCGTGAACAAATTCTAGCTGTTCATGTGCAAAAAGTACCACTCGGTTCTGATGTTAATTTATCGGTGCTTGCTCGTGGTACCCCAGGTTATTCTGGTGCAGAATTGGCAAACCTAGTCAATGAAGCCGCACTATTTGCAGCTCGTCGTAACAAGCGTTTAGTCACTATGGACGAATTTGAAGAAGCTAAAGATAAGATCAACATGGGTACAGAACGACGTTCGTTAACCATGACACAAGAGCAACTTATCTCAACCGCTTATCATGAGGCTGGACACGCCATTATCGGTTATTTAATGCCTGATCATGATCCAATCCATAAAGTAACTATCATCCCGCGTGGCCGAGCATTAGGGGTAACGTTCTTCTTACCTGAAGGCGATCGAGTTAGTGAAAGCCGAGAAAAATTAGAAGGTGATATCGCCACGCTATATGGTGGACGTCTTGCCGAAGAACTGATTTATGGTGTTGATAAAGTTTCAACTGGTGCATCAAACGATATTAAAGTTGCCACTCAATATGCCAGAGCAATGGTTACCCAATGGGGCTTTTCTGATCGTTTAGGTCCGTTATTTTATGAAATGGATGATAATTCATCTTATGGCCGACCAAAAGATATCTCTGATGAAACTGCGCGAATTATTGATGAAGAAGTTAAAAAAATTATCGATCGTAACTTTGAACGAGCACGTAAAATTTTAACTGAAAATATGGACGTACTTCATGCAATGAAAGATGCATTAATGAAATACGAAACCATTGGCGCAAAACAAGTTGCTGATTTGATTGCTCGTAGACCAATTACTGCTCCAGAAGATTGGAGTGAAAGTGATGAACAAGCAGCAAAAGAGATACCAAATGAGGGATCAGATATACCACCTCAATCAGAAAATTAATTACGACTAAATCTAAAACGCGCTTCGGCGCGTTTTTTATCATCCAACCGCAATTAATTTTGTGAAATAATAAACCAGTACTAACAATCATACTTCAGCATTACAACAGTGCAATTAGCATTAAAAATATTAATAAAATAAGGCCTAAAATCATGGAAATTCGTTTTCAAAATCACGTAATGGATCTCTCTTTTCCTCAAGTAATGGGAATTGTTAATATGACGCCAGATTCTTTTTCTGACGGCGGTAATTACAACAATCTTGATGATGCTATGCGGCGAGTTGATAATATGATTCAAGCTGGGGCAACCTTTATTGATGTTGGCGGAGAATCAACTCGATCTGGTGCTGCTGATGTTTCAACCAGTGAAGAACTTGATCGAGTTATACCGCTAGTGGAAAAAATTGCTCGCTATTTTGACGTTTGGATTTCAGTTGATACATCAAAACCAGAAGTCATCACAGAAGCCGCCAAAGCTGGTGCACATTTAATTAATGATATTCGGGCATTAACTTTACCTGGAGCATTAAAAGCAGCACAACAAACTGAATTACCAGTATGTATTATGCATATGCAAGGTGATCCCAAAACGATGCAAAATGCACCTCATTACCAACAAGATATCTATCAAGAAGTCGATTCATTTTTTGCAGAACATATCCAACGATGTGTAACTGCTGGCATTGCTCGGGAAAAAATCATCCTTGATCCAGGCTTCGGGTTTGGTAAAACGTTAGCCCATAACTATCGTCTATTGGCTACACTGGAAAAATTCCATCACTTCAATTTGCCAATTTTGGTTGGCATGTCAAGAAAATCGATGGTCGGGCAAGTGCTAAATGTTCCCCCTAAAGAACGTGTATTAGGTAGTGTTTCTTGTGCAGTTATTGCAGCAATGAAAGGAGCGCAAATTATCCGTGTTCATGATGTCAAAGAAACCTTCGATGCCATGCGAATAGTGCAAGCCACATTAGCAGAACAAAATCTATAAATTAGCTGGTATAGATGTAAAAAATATTAAGGAGTCTATACCATTAACTTGCAAATAATATGTTTGTTTTACTACTAGCAATCGAACAACCTTAAAGGTAGGTAAATGCCTACCTTACCTATATTACAATAGTAATTCTCTTCCGAATGGCGCTGGCAAATTAAATTCAATAATTTAAAAAATTGAGAATAATCTTGTAAAAAATATTGAGGAGTCTATACCACCATTTTACTTTTTTAAGAAGCTACACTTTTACAATTTAAGATATATCGTTTAAAGCAATTAATATCCGCGATGAAAGTTAAATAATGATGGTAAAGGTGTTTTTAACTAACCAAAATCGCTATAAATATAAACAATCCTATATAATTATTATTCATAAACGCTTTAAAACAATTTTTTCTATCACGGTCTTTGATTAACCATTGTTGATAGATAAATAGCAATAAGGCGATGATTAAACCAATATAATAAAATTGCTGAAAATGATTATTTATACCGATCAATGTCAGGCAAACTAAGGTTATGATTTGCAGTAATCCAATAATAAACTTGTCATAGTCACCAAATAGGATAGCTGTGGATTTGATACCTATTTTAAGATCATCATCGCGATCGACCATAGCATATTCGGTATCATAAACTATTGTCCAACATACATTAGCTAGACACAGTAACCAACAAGTTATCGGAAATTGAGCTATTGTTGCCGCATAGGCCATCGGAATTCCCCAGCTAAAGGCAATGCCTAAAGTCACTTGGGGTAAATGTGTGTAACGTTTCATAAATGGATAAATCATTGCCGTGATTAATGCAAAACCAGCCATTAACCAAGTTAATTTATCCAAAGTAAGCAATAAACCAAGCGCAATCAGCAGTAATACGAATAAAGTGTATAAGGCATTTTTTTCGCTCAATGCGCCACGCGCGAGAGGACGATTCTTAGTACGTTCGACTTTACCATCAAAATGCCGATCAGCGTAATCATTAACCACACAACCAGCTGAGCGCATAATAATCACACCAACAACAAACACAACAACAACATGAATAGATGGTGTAGATGTAGCAAGCCAAATCGCCCACAATGTTGGCCAAAGTAGTAGTAAGCAACCAATTGGCTTGTCTAATCGCATCAGTTGTAAATAAGCTAACATAGATTGTCATTGTCCTGAATCATAATAGGCGGATTATACCTGTTCGTTAAAAAGCTGCAAACAACAGCTATCAATGCATATTTTGGCTTAAATAAATGAGCGCTTTATTTGCTATATAGCCAGAGTTATATCATTTGCAAATATTGTTCTGCAATAATCGCTAATGCTTGATAGAATAGACTGACTTGATTTTGTTTTAAGCAATCCAAATACATTGGTGCCCAACTTAAAAGGTATTCGGTCATTAACTGCTGTGCAGCAGCAAATTGCTGCTTTTCTAGTAGTATCGCATATGCCATTAACATCAATCCAAACTGATCTTCTGGCTCATTCATACCCGTATCAAGAGTCAACCCTTGCTGCTGTAAAAATTCCCGATAGCGTTCTTGTGATTCACCCATTAGTAGTTTTTCTTGATCTAAATAGACTGAACCCCATGGTGGCGCCGACATAATGCCCTGCCCTTCAAATAATAGTGAGAATTGATATTCTATTTCTGCATGCTGTACCTGAGTACTCAAGATTTGGCATTGTTCAGTTACTAATTGTTGGTTTGGCCACTTTGCTAACTGATCTAGCTGTAATAATCCATCAATTAAACCAGTGACTTGTTTACTGGTAGGTGGATAATAAAAAAAAGCGCCTAATAATTTCGCCAACGTGATAGAAGTCAGGTTATCCAAATTATTCAATCCTATATTGATTAGCCAATTAATTATGCCATTACCATCAAATTACCGCACAATTAAACGGTTATCATCCACAAATTATAAAAAGTGATACGTCCGCAAATTTCTGCGATAAATACACCAATAAAAGCCAATAGATAAATCATTGTCTGATGTTGATTTCTTAAAATCGCAAATAAAACCAATATGATAGAAATAATTAATAATGCGCACTGTGCTATTATCCAGCAATATTGATTAGAGGTTAAGTCTGGAGCAATTTCACTCATTAGCTTTAAGTAAGGCATTTTTAATAGCAGAATCAGTAAACTACCAAGAAAAAAAGCGCAATAACCTACTCGATATAGTCCTAACCAAGTAACAGCAATTCCTCCCAATACCAACATCGCAGTATACATTTGTATCGCTGTATAACAACTATTCCACGTTTTTATTGTTGCTAACATATAGGTTAATACAATGGTCCAAACAAAAAATAGGCTTAAAATAACCAAGATTATAGCCAATAAATAGTTTAAATGTGGTATACGGTTAATTTTTTGGCACAGAGGTTTGATGATTTGTAATTTGGTACTATTTGGATACAAGACAAAATAGTTAAGCAAGACAAAAGCAAATGTCATAGCAAATAATAAGCCAAAGGTAAAAATTTCATTACTCATTGGTGAACGGCCGATACCAAAAATCACATTGAATGCTCGTAATGGTTGACCTAAGTGAAATGATGCAATCGCCATACCTATCGCCATGAAAATTAACGCTACTGCATTAATTTTTTGAGTGATAGCCAATTTATTTTTTGAACGATAAACAAGATAAAACAAACCACTAAGTAGGATCATTCCTGCGGATAATTGCCCAAATATCGTAAAAAATACCAGTGGAAGTTCATGCATACTAAACCTCCTCTGGATTAAGCACTTTACCAAGTGAGTCACCCGATGCTTTAGCTTGCGCATGTGGCTTTATCACGATACTTGGTTTGGTTAAATCTGAACTAGGTAACGGAGCAATATCGCACTCATCACCATAACGTTGACGCAAGGTATTAATGTCATCAAAATCTAAAGCGCGTTGAGGACAAGACTCAACACATACAGGTTTTAAACCTTGCGCTACACGTTCATAACAACCATCACATTTAGACATTACCTTTTTTTGATGATCATATTGTGGTGCTCCGTAGGGGCAACGCATTTCACAATAGCGACAACCAATACACACATCTTGATTTACTACCACTAACCCATCTTCTTGGCGTTTATGCATAGCACCAGTTGGGCAACCTTGTACACAGGTTGGCTCTTGACAATGATTACAAGAGATCGACAAATAATAGGTAAATGTATCATTTTGCCAACATCCATTTACTTGCTTCCATGTACCACCGCCATATTCATAAACACGGCGGAAATGGACACCAAGCGCATTATCTTTTTCATCTTTACAACTTACTTGGCAAGTTTTGCAACCAGTACATTTGGTAGAATTAATATAAAAACCATATTGCATTTAAACCATCTCCTTCCGATTAAGATGCCGACGGCATAGCTGCTATTGGTTTAATTTCAACCAAATTGGTATGCTGAGGATTAGATTTAGCAAGCACAGAGGGTCGTAAGGAGGTTAAACGATTAATGCAACCACCAATATCAATGCCAGCAGCATTAGTCTTGGCCCATAATCCTTGCGGAAGAGCGATAATTCCCGGTAGTATCCGTGGTGTCACTTTAGCTGGAATGTAAAGTCGACCGCGGTCATTATAAACTTCAACCAATTGACCATGCTTTATCTGTCTTTGTTCTGCGTCCACTGGATTAATCCAGAGACTACTAGCTACCGCTTCTCGCAGTTGCGGAAGATTACTATAACTTGAATGACAATGCCCTTTGATATGAAAACCGATTAATTGTAATGGATATTTCGCTTGTGTTTGCAGGTCTTCACTCCCCTCTATTGCCGGTAAATATGCCGGTATAGGATAAAGTTTATCATCGTCATCAAACTCCCATTCATTGGCAATTTTGGCTAATGCTTCTGAATAAATTTCGATTTTACCTGACGGCGTATTTAATGGATTTTTTATTGGATCATCGCGAAAAGCTTTTAATCCGATCTGTGCATCGCTATCAGCTAATTTACGATCAACAATCCCCATTCCATCTGTTTCGGCAAAAGTCGGTAAATTAGGATTGAGCTTACGCATTTTTTCATAACTATAAGCAATCCAATCGTCTTGACTCCGACCTTCAGTAAATTTATCTTTAACTGCCATTTTCGCTGACAATTCAGTCAAAACCTCATAAGCAGGACGATTTTCCCAAAGTGGTTTTATTGCTCGTTGCAAACGAATAAAATAATGATAAGCACCTGATGCATATGAATTATTGATTAAATCATTACTCTCTACAGATGAAACATCCGGTAACAGTAGATCAGCATATTTTGCTGAAGCAGTCATATGGGTATCCCAAACTAAAATAAATTCACATTTCGATTCGTCTTGTAAAATTTGGTGAGTCCGATTGAGATCGGAGTGTTGATTACCAATAACATTGCTAGCATAGCTCCAGATAAATTTAATACCCACATCTAATTTATCTTTACCTTTTATATAAGAATTTTTCGCAGTCATGCTTAACGGTTCATCAATTGCCTTCGTCCATAAAAAGAAAGGAATACTGGTTTTAACAGGGTTAACCATATTCAAGCCAGGCACAGGATAAGTTACGCTACCACCCCAAGTACCAATGTTAGTACCACGCTTACCAAACTGACCGGTGATAACCGGTAGGATCATAATCGCCCTTGTAGTATGCTCACCATTTTGCCAGCGCTGTGGCCCCCAACCTTGTGAAATCCATGCTGCTTTAGCATTAACAATATCTAATGCCAACTGCCGAATTTGTTTGGCTGGAATGCCGGTTTTTTTAGCTGCCCATTCAGGCGTTTTTGCGGTTCTGTCGTGCCCTAGTCCCAAAATATAAGATTTGTAATCGCTAAAAGGCGGAGCACTATCAGGTAATGTATCAGCATTCCAACCCACACAATATTGGTTAAGCATCGCCTCATCAACACGATCTTCTTCAAGCAAAGCATAAATGATTGCAGCGACTAACGCAGCGTCAGTACCAGGAATAATCGGCAGCCACTCAGCATTATAACCAACCACACTTTCACTACGGCGTGGATCAATAATAATTACCCTTGCTTTACTTTGTGCTAATGCAGTATATAACTCAGCAACCTGCCCACCACCCGACATTCTAGTTTCAGCAACATTATGTCCAAACATCACAACTAGATCAGAATGTTTGATTTGGTCTAGCAACGACTCTTTAGCATTACCATATATAAAAGGTTGAATAGCGGTGATCTGTCCACTTGAATAATCACCATGATAATTAAGGTGACCACCGATACAACTTAAAAATCGCTTACAGGCATTACGACCTGAGATATTTGCCCCTGTCGTACCCGTACCATATTGGTAATAAATAGCTTCATTGCCATAGCGATTAATAGTGTATTTGAGTTTTTCTGCTAATAGATCGATAGCTTCGTCCCACGAGATGCGTTTAAATTTGCCTTCACCCCGTTTACCGATTCGTAGCATTGGATATTTTAGCCGTTCCGGATCATAGGTACGCCAACGCACAGCTCGTCCACGCAGACAAGGACGGATTTGATGTTGACCAAAGACCGCATCATTAATCCCATCTTCAGCAGATATTTTAGTAATAATATCGTTTTTAACATGTACTTTTAACGGGCAACGACTACCACAATTAACTAAACATGCACTATAAAAAATCTTTTCTTGATTCGTTGGATTAGGTACCGAAGTCTTGGCAAGATCTGCCTCTGGCGCGGCATAAGCAAAAGGCAATTGTAAATCATTGGTTAATGCGGCCACACTACCGATTGCCAATGATTTTTGTAAAAAATCGCGCCGAGTTATCTGATTATCTGACTTGCTCATCCTATTCGCTTATTTATATTTGGCATGTCATTATCATAATACTATAGTTAAGATTATAAAACAGAAAAAAGACTAAAATCGAAATTAACTTAAAATAAATTAATGAAATAAGAATTATTATCAATAAAAAAATGGCTTTGTTTTTTATTATAAATTTAATTTCATGCATCTTAAGGAAAGATTGGTATAATAAGCCCATTTAATCGAATAAACAGAAAAGTTATGTCACAATCCACTTATAATGCAGTTGATATTGAGGTCTTAAAAGGGCTCGATCCTGTTCGTCATCGTCCTGGAATGTATACTGACACAGCTCGTCCCAATCATTTAGGGCAAGAGGTGATTGATAATAGTGTCGATGAGGCTATTGCTGGTCATGCTCGCCAAGTGAAAGTTACCCTTTATGAAGACAATTCACTTGAGGTTATTGATGATGGTCGAGGTATGCCTGTTGATATCCATCCTGAAGAAGGCGTACCGGCTATTGAACTATTACTTTGTCGCTTACATGCTGGTGGTAAGTTCTCCAACAAAAATTATCAATTTTCTGGTGGTTTACATGGGGTAGGTATCTCTGTTGTCAATGCCTTATCCAAACGAGTAGAAGTCACTGTAAACCGTGATGGACAAGTTTACCAAATCGCCTTTGAAAATGGTGATAAAGTCGAAGATTTACATGTAATTGGCACCTGTGGCCGACGAAATACTGGTACAAAAGTACGTTTTTGGCCTGATGAAAAATATTTTGATTCTCCTCGCTTCTCAGTACCTCGCTTAACTCATTTGCTTAAAGCGAAAGCTGTACTTTGCCCAGGACTGGAAATCATTTTTAAAGACAAAATTAACAGTACTGAGCAACGCTGGTGTTATCAAGACGGTTTAAAAGATTATCTGATAGAGTCAGTTAGTGGTTACACACTATTACCGGAACAACCATTTACTGGTAGCCATACAGGTGAAACAGAAGCGGTTGAATGGGCATTACTTTGGTTACCAGAAGGTGGCGAACTGTTAACTGAAAGTTACGTTAACTTAATTCCTACTGTACAAGGTGGTACCCATGTCAATGGTTTACGTCAAGGATTGCTTGATGCCATGCGTGAATTTTGTGAGTTTCGTAATTTATTACCACGTGGTTTAAAATTAACCGCCGATGATATTTGGGAACGCTGTGCCTATGTGTTATCAGTAAAAATGCAAGAACCGCAATTTGCCGGTCAGACCAAAGAACGTTTATCATCAAGACAAAGTGCAGCTTTTGTTTCAGCTATTGTTAAAGATGCATTTAGCCTGTGGTTGAATCAAAATGTACAAATTGCCGAATTACTTGCTGAGATGGTAATTTCCAGTGCTCAAAAACGCTTAAGAGCATCCAAAAAAGTCATCCGTAAAAAACTAACCAGTGGTCCAGCTTTACCGGGTAAACTGGCTGACTGTGCATCACAAGATTTAAGTCGTACCGAACTATTTTTAGTCGAAGGTGATTCTGCTGGCGGGTCAGCTAAACAAGCCCGAGATCGTGAATATCAAGCAATTATGCCGTTGAAAGGTAAAATATTAAATACTTGGGAAGTCTCATCTGACGAAGTATTAGGATCGCAAGAAATTCATGATATTTCAGTAGCTATTGGTATTGATCCTGATAGTGATGATTTAAGTCAATTACGCTACGGTAAAATCTGTATTTTAGCCGATGCTGACTCAGATGGATTGCATATTGCCACGTTACTATGCGCACTATTTGTACGTCACTTTCGAGCCATGGTTGAACATGGACATATTTTTGTCGCCATGCCACCACTGTATCGTATCGATTTAGGCAAAGAAGTTCATTACGCCCTTGATGAAGAAGAAAAAGAAGGGATTTTAGATCAGCTTAAACGTAAAAAAGGTAAGCCAAATGTTCAACGTTTCAAAGGGTTGGGTGAAATGAATCCATTACAACTTCGCGAAACCACAATGGATCCTAACACCCGTAGATTAGTTCAGTTATCACTAGATAATGCCGAAGAAACAATGGCATTAATGGATATGTTACTGGCGAAAAAACGTGCCGAAGATCGCCGAGAATGGTTACAAGAAAAAGGTGACCAAGTTGAACTTGATGTCTAATATACAGAATAATTTAGAGGAACAATAATGAGTGAAATAACTCATGACGGAGTAGAAGTTCAGTCGCTACGAACATTTACCGAAAGCGCCTATTTAAACTACTCAATGTATGTCATTATGGATCGCGCATTGCCGTTTATTGGCGATGGCTTAAAACCAGTGCAACGTCGCATTGTTTATGCAATGTCAGAATTAGGGCTAAATGCGCAAGCAAAATTTAAAAAATCAGCCCGTACTGTCGGTGACGTTTTAGGTAAATACCATCCGCATGGTGATAGTGCCTGTTATGAAGCAATGGTATTAATGGCGCAACCGTTTTCTTATCGATATCCGTTAGTTGATGGGCAAGGAAACTGGGGGGCACCCGATGATCCGAAATCATTTGCTGCAATGCGTTATACCGAATCACGTCTATCAAAATATGCCGAATTATTGTTAGGTGAGTTAGGACAAGGCACTGTTGACTATACGCCAAATTTTGATGGTACATTACAAGAGCCAAAAATGTTGCCAGCTCGATTGCCGAATATCTTATTAAACGGTACTACCGGTATTGCGGTAGGTATGGCAACCGATATTCCACCACATAACATTCGTGAAGTGGCGAATGCAGCTATTATGTTAGCTGATAATCCAAAAGCAACACTTAGCGAAGTGATGGATCACATAAAAGGCCCTGACTTCCCAACAGAAGCTGAGATTATCACCTCTCCGGAAGATATCGCCAAAATTTATAAAACTGGCCGTGGATCAATACGTATGCGAGCAGTTTGGAAAAAAGAAGATGGCGACATTGTTATTACTGATCTGCCACATCAAGTTTCTGGTGCTAAAATTTTAGAGCAAATTGCTAGCCAAATGCGCGCTAAAAAACTACCGTTAATTGAAGACTTACGTGACGAATCTGATCACGAAAATCCGACTCGTCTGGTTATTGTGCCACGTTCTAATCGTGTAGATCTAGAGCAAGTAATGAACCATCTATTTGCCACTACTGATCTAGAAAAAAGTTATCGTGTTAATATGAACATGATTGGACTAGATAATCGTCCATCTGTTAAAGGATTGGTTGAGATCCTAACTGAATGGTTAGAATATCGACGTATTACCGTAACTCGTCGCTTAAATTATCGCTTAGATAAAATACTAAAAAGACTACATATTTTAGATGGTTTATTAATTGCCTTTCTAAATATTGATGAAGTGATTGAAATCATTCGTCATGAAGATGACCCAAAAGCAGAATTAATTCAAAGATTTGCCTTAAGCGAAACACAAGCTGAAGCTATCTTAGAATTAAAACTCCGCCATTTAGCTAAGCTAGAAGAAATTCGTATCAAAGGTGAACAAGCCGAACTGGCTAAAGAGCGAGATCAACTGCAAGCATTATTAGCTTCACCAAGAAAGTTAAGTAATTTAATCAAAAAAGAGCTACAAGCTGATGCTGAAAAATATGGTGATGAACGTCGTTCACCAATTGTCGAGCGCAGTGAAGCCAAAGCAATTACTGAACAAGAGTTAATCCCTTCTGAACCAGTTACAATTGTATTATCGGAAATGGGTTGGGTCAGAGCAGCTAAAGGCCATGATATCGATCCTGTCGGATTAAGTTATAAAGCAGGTGATAGTTTTAAAGCCGCAGCAAAAGGTAAAAGTAATCAACCAGTGGTATTTATCGACTCAACAGGTCGCAGTTACGCGATTGAGCCAAGTACATTACCATCAGCTAGAGGACAAGGTGAACCGCTTACCGGTAAACTGGCATTACCAGCTGGAGCAACCGTTGAACATGTATTGATGTCAGGCAATGAACAACAAAAATTCTTACTTGCATCGAGTGCTGGATACGGTTTTATTTGTCAATTTAATGATTTAATTGCACGCAACCGTAATGGTAAAGCAGTGATTAATTTATCTAAAGATGCAGATGCATTAGCACCAATAGAGATTTTATCAGAGCAAAGCTTGCTGTTATCAATTACTAAAGCTGGCAGAATGCTGATATTCCCAGTAAAAGATTTACCAGAATTATCTAAAGGTAAAGGCAATAAAATTATTTCACTCTCTGGTAGCGATGATAGCCTAGCTTATATGATGTTGATAACACCAGAAACATCTATAACTCTATATGTTGGTAAACGCAAACTTACACTTTATCCAGCTGATTTACAAAAATTTAGAGCGGAGCGTGCTCGTAAAGGTACATCATTACCACGTGGATTACAAAAAATAGATCGAATTGAGGTAAACGAATAGTATGTCTTTGATCTGGTCCATTATTACCGGTTTAATACTGAGTTCAGTATTAAAATCTGGATTGGGATTTATACTCGGATTATTTATTGGCCCAATACTATACCAAGCATTTGGCAATAAAATGACTGAGAGAAGGACACAGTCTAATCCAAACTTATACTTAACGGTTGTTTTTGAAGTATTAGGGCATTTAAGTAAAGCTAAAGGGGTGGTTACTCGCGATGATATTAATCTTGCTCGGCAAGTTATGGATCGACTCCAACTTGATGCGACAAGTCGTCAATTAGCCCAAGAATCATTCAATCGTGGTAAAGCGAGTGATTACCCACTTCGATCACGATTAAGTGAGTTATATCACCAATATCGTTATCGACGTAATGTCTTAAATATCTTTTGCGAACAATTAATTCAAGCTGCTTTAGTTGATGGTCATTTAGATGACAAAGAGTCGGAGATTCTTTTCATTGTTGCCGATGAGTTTCGTATTCCACGGCCACAAATGGCAATATATATTCAAATGATGATGGGAAGCTTTCATTTCCGTCAAGAATATCAGTACAATCAACAAAACAGTCAACATCAATATCAACAAAATCATAATTATAGTGGTTACCAAAGCAGTACTAGGCAATCAGATTTAGCAAATGCTTATAAAATATTAGGAATAAATTCATCTGCTGAAATTTCTGAAATTAAAAGAGCATATCGCAAATTAATGAATGAACATCATCCAGACAAATTGGTATCCAAAGGCTTACCAAAAGAGATGTTAGAAGCAGCCAAAAAGCGAGCACAAGAAATTCAAGCTGCTTACGATCTTATAAAATCATCACGTGGCTTTAAATAGAGATTACTATATATGATGCATTGGCGCTCAATTGTAAGAATTATCGGTTTATTAATATCACTATTGTCAGTATTTATGTTAATACCTGCACTAGTGGCGTTAATATATCGTGACGGCGCAGGTGCTATTTTTGTTCGTTCATTTTTTGCAGCATTAATTTTAGGTGTGTTATTGTGGTTTCCTAATCGTCATCAACGCCATGAATTAAGTACTCGAGAAGGCTTTTTCATCGTGGTATTATTTTGGGTCGTTTTAGGCACTATTGGCGCATTCCCGTTCCTATTTGATAATCATATCAATCTTAATTTAACCACAGCTTTTTTTGAGTCTTTTTCTGGATTAACAACCACTGGCGCCACCACTATTGTCAATTTGGATCATTTACCCAAAGCGCTACTTTTCTATCGTCAAATGTTGCAATGGTTAGGTGGTATGGGGATCATCGTACTTGCGGTCGCAATTTTACCACTATTAGGGGTCGGGGGTATGCAGCTCTATCGAGCTGAAATTCCTGGTCCACAAAAAGACAGTAAAATGCGACCACGTATTGCCGAAACAGCAAAAACCCTTTGGTCGATTTACATTTTACTCACTACCTTATGTGCAATAAGTTTGTGGTGTGCGGGGATGGATATCTTTGATGCTATTTCACATAGCTTTTCAACGATATCAATGGGTGGTTTTTCGACCCATGATAACAATTTAGCTTATTTTAATAGTGCAACAATTAACTATATTGTTACCTTATTCCTCATTTTGTCAGGATGTAATTTTGCTCTACATTTTGCCGCATTAAATGGCATTTCACTCAAAGTATATTGGCACGATCAAGAGTTTAGAACGTTTATCTTTATCCTTCTTACTTTAATTGCTATCTGTACCTTTGTTATCTACTTTTATCAACCACAACGAAACCTAAGTATTGATAAAATTGTATTACAAGTGGTATCGGTTTCTGCAACTGTCGGCTTTACCGTTGATGATATTAATACCTGGCCATCCTCATTACCAATTTTTCTATTATGTGCTTCGTTTATTGGTGGCTGTGCGGGTTCAACTGGAGGGGGATTAAAAGTCGTCCGCGTACTACTGTTATTTATGCAAGGCTCGCGGGAGTTAAAACGACTTATTCACCCTAATGCAATTTATACCTTAAAACTCAATAATCGTGTAGTACCAGAACGTATCATTGAAGCAGTATGGGGATTCTTTTCTGCCTATGCATTAGTATTTTTAGTGAGTTTATTTATTATTATGGCAACAGGAATTGATGCAACTGACTCATTTTATATCGTTGCTTCATCGCTAAATAATTTAGGCGTTGGCCTTGGTAGTGTCAGTGATAATTTTGCTCATGTCAGTGATATGGTGAAATGGGTCATGGTCGTTGACATGTTATTTGGTCGACTAGAAATATTTACTTTATTAGTTTTATTCACGCCGACATTCTGGCGAAGTTAATTTTTACGCCTAATAAAGGCTTTTAATCAACAAATTTTGATAAAATAGTCAAAAATTTAAATATTTTATTGATTATTTTGCTAATTACAGACAGAATTACCAAGCAGCATGTGCTGTGATCATTAGAGGTAATCACCTGACATATGGAATGGATCATGGATCCTACAATCTGGATTGGTTTATCCACTCTAGTTGTACTTGAAATCGTCCTTGGCATTGATAACATTGTTTTTATTGCCATTCTTGCCGAGAAACTTCCGCCTCAACAACGAGATAAAGCACGCATTACAGGCCTTGCTTTTGCATTAATAACTCGAATATTGTTATTAATGTTTACTGGCTGGTTAGTTACTCTCACCACCCCACTATTTTCTATATCAGGTATTAGTTTCAATGCTCGGCAATTAATTATGTTGCTTGGCGGAATATTTTTGCTGTTTAAAGCGACAATGGAACTCAATGAGCGTTTAGAAGGTGCATCACACGAAGATGGCAAACCGAAAAAAACCTCACATTTTTGGACTGTTGTTGCGCAAATCGTGGTACTTGATGCCGTATTCTCACTTGATTCAGTCATTACTGCAGTGGGAATGGTTGAGCATATACCCGTTATGATTATCGCAGTTTGTATCGCCATTGCGATTATGATGGTGGCAAGTAAACCATTAGCCTATTTTGTTAACTCCCATCCAACGATTGTTATTTTATGTTTAAGCTTTTTATTGATGATTGGCTTTAGTTTGGTTGCCGAAGGTTTCGGTTTTGTCATTCCAAAAGGCTATTTATATGCAGCTATCGGCTTCTCGATTATGATTGAATTCTTTAATCAACTAGCCATATTTAACCGTCGAAAAGCATTAAACAAAAAACCTCTACGTGAACGTACCGCCGAAGCTATTTTACATTTACTTAAAGGCGATGCTGAAGAAGATCCCGATAGCCATACCATTGATGTGGTATCTGATAATAATAAAAAAACCTCAGTATTTAATCATCAAGAATTAAACATGGTTGAGCGAGTATTAGGGTTAGCTCAACGTTCAGTAAGCAGTATCATGACATCTCGATTAGATGTTGATATGGTCAATATCAATGATGATCGAGAAGTAATATTAAAAGAAATTTTTGACAATCCTCATTCACGTTTAGTAGTGACTGATAATGCTTCAATTGATGAACCATTAGGTATCATTCAAGTTAATGATCTGTTAAAAGATATTTTACAAAATAAACAACCCTTTGATATTAATTCATTAATCAAACAACCATTAATTTTTCCTGAAACAGTATCATTACTTGTAGCGCTGGAACAATTCAAAAAAGCCAAAACTCACTTTGCTTTTGTGGTTGATGAATTTGGATCAATGCAAGGTGTGGTGTCAGTGACCGATGTTATTGAAACCATTGCCGGTGACTTTCCAACTGAAGAAGAAGAGATCGATGCTAAACATGACATCCAATGTTTAGATGATGATAGTTGGATTGCAAATGGCTACATCCCAGTAGAAGAATTAGTAAGATTTGTACCGATTCCGATTGATGATAAGCGAGAATATCATACCCTTGCGGGATTATTGATGGAAAAAGCCCAACATCTTCTCAATGTTGGTGAAACCATACAGATTGGTGACTATCTATTTGAAGTCGCCGAGATTGAAAGTCATCGGATTTTAAAAGTAAAAATTACTAAAAATAAATTAGATATTTTGGCTAACTAATCTATTGATAATCAGCATGTTATCCAGTGTGACATTAAATGGCTAAAAACTATGTTAGCGCTAAGTTATCAGCATGACTGATCACTAATAAAATGCTATTTGTTATTTAGAATAACGCTTGACCAAAATAAATTACTGGCAATAATAGCGCAGTGTTTTTACGTTTTTTAAAGATATGAAGTAATCACTTTATATCTTTTTTATTTTTACCGTAAATTTACTTCGGTAAAAATAAAGATATAAAATTATATCAAAATGGATCACTATCAACCTAAATTGGGCTTTAATTTATGAATTCACTATTCGAAAAAATCTTTCAATTAAAAGAAAAAAAAACCACCCCTGGTACCGAGCTTATCGCTGGTTGCACCACTTTTTTAACCATGGTTTATATTATCTTTGTTAATCCTTCAATCTTATCTGCAACAGGAATGGATAAATCAGCAGTGTTTGTCCTAACTTGTGTTGTCACCGCTTTTGCGACAATTATGATGGGATTATTTGCCAATCTACCGATTGCTTTAGCACCTGCTATGGGGCTAAATGTCTTTTTTGCTTATGGAATATGCGGTGCAATGGGCTATTCTTGGCAAGTTGGGATGGGAGCGATATTTTGGGGCTCATTGGTCTTTTTTGCATTATCACTATTTAAAGTCCGCCATTGGTTAATCGAACATATTCCACAGTGTTTACGCGCCGGTATTAGTGCTGGTATTGGCTTATTTATTGCTTTTATGGGATTCCAAAATATGGGTATTGTGGTCGCATCGCCAGCTACATTACTAACCTTAGGCAATATTTTGTCACTTAAAGTCTTATTAGGTTCGCTTGGATTTTTTATTATCGTTATCCTTGCTACCCGCAATTTTCATGCTGCCGTGTTAGTTTCTATTCTTGTCGTGACCCTACTAGCGCTATGGCTTGATCCAAATATTAGTTATCAAGGAATTGCAGCAGTTCCACCGAGTGTTGGCAGCGTTGTTGGCCATGTTGACCTTGCTGGTTCACTGAATATTGGTATCCTCGGGGTAATCTTTTCAGTAATGATTGTTAGCTTGTTTGATTCATCGGGTACTATTTTAGCTTTAACCGATAAAGCAGGACTTTCTGACGAAAAAGGTCGTTTTCCTAAAATGCGTCAAGCTTTATTAATTGATAGTTTCAGTTCTTCACTTGGTGGGTTATTTGGTACTTCATCTGTATTAACTTATATTGAAAGTTCCGCAGGCATTTCAGTTGGTGGACGTACTGGCTTAACTGCAGTGGTGGTTGGCTTATTATTTTTAATGATGACTTTCTTATCACCTTTAGCACATTTAGTACCACCTTATGCCACATCAGGTGCACTAATTTTTGTTGGTATCTTAATGGTATCAAGTTTAATGAAAGTTAACTGGTCTGATTTAACTGATGCAACACCAGCATTTATTACCGCATTAATGATGCCATTTGCTTTTGCTATTACTGAAGGGGTCGCTCTTGGCTTTATCTCTTATGTGATATTGAAAACATTTACTGGTAAATTTAAAGAATTAAATCTTTGTGTGATAGTTTTTGCACTACTGTTTGCTTTAAAATTCATCTTTATTGATCATCATTAATTTCATCAAACTATTTCTACCATTAACATGGTAGAAATAGCTTCTTCCCCCCCATACAATTATTTCATCTGAAATTTCAAACAGACTACAACAATCATTTCACCTTCTTTTAGCCCTTTATAGAATTTGATCTGCGTCACAAAAAACAAAAAACATAAAATCGCTACAAAATTTAGTAATTGTTGTTGTTGTTAAAACTCATGCATATTGATTACCTGATTTAGCAACGTTTAGTTATCTAGAAAACTTAGTAACCAAAATATAGATTTTAAGTTAATTAATGGTATTTAGAGGTACATTATGAGTCAATATTATGAAAAAATAGAAAGAGTTAAATACGAAGGAACACAAACTAATAATCCTTTTGCGTTCAGACATTACAATCCAGAGCAGATAATTTTGGGAAAAACAATGGCTGAGCACTTACGCTTTTCTATTTGTTATTGGCACACTTTTTGTTGGGCTGGCACCGACATGTTTGGTGCAAATTCATTTAATTATCCGTGGCAAAAGGGGGCTGACCCACTAGCTAATGCCAAGGCAAAAGCAGATATTGCTTTTGAATTTTTTTATAAAATGAATGTGCCTTTTTATGCATTTCATGATGTCGATGTTGCCCCAGAAGGTAATTCAATTCAAGAATATATCTCTAATTTATCCATGATGACGGATATCCTGTTACAAAAGCAACAGGAAACCGGCGTTAATTTATTATGGGGAACCGCTAACTGTTTCACAAATCCAAGATATGCAGCTGGTGCGGCCACCAATCCTGATCCGGAAGTTTTTGCCTGTGCTGCCACTCAAGTTGTCCATGCAATGAATGCTACTCATAAGTTAGGTGGTCAAAATTATGTATTATGGGGTGGCCGGGAAGGTTATGAAACGCTGTTAAATACTAACTTACGCCAAGAACGTGAACAACTTGGTAAATTTATGCAACTAGTTGTCGAAAACAAACACAAGATTGGTTTCAATGGCGCATTATTGATTGAACCAAAACCACAAGAGCCAACCAAACATCAATATGATTATGATGTTGCAACCATTTATGGCTTTTTAAAACAATTCGGCTTAGAAAAAGAAATCAAGGTCAATATTGAAGCAAATCACGCAACACTTGCCGGCCATTCATTTCAACATGAGGTAGCTTCAGCTATTGCCTTAGATATATTTGGTTCACTTGATGCTAATCGGGGTGATCCACAATTGGGATGGGATACAGATCAATTTCCGAATAGTGTCGAGGAAAACGCACTAGTTATGTATGAAATATTAAAAAGTGGCGGATTTACCACTGGTGGACTTAACTTTGATGCCAAAATAAGACGACAAAGCATTGATAAATATGATGTATTTCATGGACATATTGGTGCTATCGATACTATGGCATTATCATTAAAATGTGCAGCGAAAATGATTGAAGATAAACTATTAAATCAAAAAGTAGCTGAGCGTTATGCCGATTGGGACAAAAATTTAGGTAAAGATATTTTACAAGGGAATATGTCCCTACAAGAAATTGCACAATATAGTCTTGTAAATAATCTGCAACCTAAAGCACGTAGCGGAGCACAAGAACAATTAGAAAATATTGTTAATAAATCTATTTTTGGCTAAAAAATCATTGTGTATTTACCTATCAGAACTATTATATTTATAGTTCTGATAGCTGCATAATGGAGGCAGATATGTATATTGGTATTGATTTAGGCACCTCTGGTGTCAAAGTAATTTTAATGGATGAAAAACAACGCATTGTGGCGTCAAATACAAAGTCACTCACCGTATCCCGTCCCCACCCATTATGGTCAGAACAAGATCCCCAGCAATGGTGGCAAGCAACAGATTCAGCACTACAAGAACTTAGCCATCAACATGACTTAACACTAGTCAAAGCAATTGGCTTAAGTGGACAAATGCATGGAGCAGTGCTATTAGATAGTTCATCTCAAGTATTAAGGCCAGCAATTTTATGGAATGATGGTCGTTGTGATATTGAATGTCATGAATTAGAACAATTAGTGCCAAATTCTAGAAAAATTACTGGCAATTTGATGATGGCAGGTTTTACTGCACCCAAAATAAAATGGGTGCAAAAACACGAGCCAGAAATATTTGCCAAAATAGATAAAGTACTTTTACCAAAGGATTATTTACGCTTTAAAATTACAGGCGAATATGCATCAGATATGTCTGATTCTGCTGGCAGCATGTGGTTAGATGTTGAAAAACGAGATTGGAACGATCAATTATTAAATGCTTGCGGTTTAAATCGACGACATATGCCAACCTTATTTGAAGGCAATCAAATAACTGGTTATGTTACTGATGATATTGCTAAACGTTGGAATATAAATTCAATTCCAGTTATTGCCGGTGGTGGCGATAATGCTGCCGGTGCTATCGGTGTTGGTCTTTATCAACCAGGACAAGCAATGCTTTCGCTTGGTACTTCGGGGGTTTATTTCGCCGTTACTGATCGATTTATCAGCCAACCTGAACAGGCAATTCATAGCTTTTGCCATGCATTACCTAATCGCTGGCATCTTATGTCGGTTATGTTAAGTTGTGCTTCATGTCTTGATTGGGGATGCCAATTGTTAGACATTAAAGATGTTGCTACATTATTTAGCTTGATAGAAGAACAACCATCTGACGATAAACCGCCAGTCTATTTTTTACCTTATCTATCAGGTGAAAGAACACCACATAATAACCCTGAAGCTAAAGGTGTATTTTTTGGCTTAACCTATCAACATAATAAAGTCGATTTAGCTAAAGCAATCTTGTTAGGTGTGAGTTATGGCCTAGCAGATGGTATAGATGTGGTAAAACAAACCGGCATTTCACCTGATAAAATTATTGTTATTGGTGGCGGAGCTAGAAGTAAATATTGGCGCCAATTAATTAGCGATATCTCTGGTTATACTATAGTTTATTGTGAGGGTGGCGAAGTTGGTCCCGCTTTAGGCGCCGCTAAACTAGCACAAATCGCTTGTAACCCAGATAGTGATTTAGGGCAATGGTTAGCACCATTACCAACCATTCAAACTCACCAGCCCGATAGGGAAAAACATGAATATTACCAACAACAGCGTGCTATGTTTAGAAACATTTATCAACAATTAAAACCGCTAATGTCTTGATATTAAAAAGCAGAAGATCTTTTGTAACACTCTTCTGCTTTTTAGCGAGTTAATAAATCTATTTTTTAACTTTATGTTAAGTTGATTATAGTAAATTAAGATTGGTAAATTTACTTCTGAAATCCTTCGGAGTCATGCCATATAACTTTTTAAATAAAAAATAAAAATATTGCACTGATGGATAGCCACATTGCTCAGATATTGCTTGAATCGATAATGAGGATTCAATTAATAGATATTTGGCTCGATTAAACTTCTCTTCATGAATGACCGTGTGAATGGTTTTGCCTAATGATGTTTTAAAGCGAAGTTCTAAATTAGAACGAGATATTTGCAATTCCGAAGTTACTTGATCTACTTTAATACCTTTACAAGCATAATCACGGATATAATGAATAGCTTGTATAACATAAGGATCTTGTATTGAACGGTAATCGGTCGAACGACGTTCAATAACTTTTTTCGGTGAAATTAACCGTGGCGAGGTAGAGACCTTTCCTTTATTAAATATTTTTTGCAATAATTTAGCTGCTTCAAATCCCATCTCCTCGGTTCCTTGTTTTACAGTAGATAAGGAAACCATCGATAGATCATTGATTACTTCTTCATTATCTATACCAATTAAGCATAGCTCTTCAGGTATTTTAATTTCAACTCTATCACAAGCTTGTAAAATATGATGGGCTCTAGCATCATTTACGGCAATAATGCCGGTATTAACTGGCAGAGATAATAACCATTTAGAAAGTTTATCTAAGCTATCTTGCCAATTATCAAGAGATGTAGTTGTTCCTTGATAAATAAACCCTTCATAACCCTTTTGACTTACAATTTGCGCAAAAAACTGTTCTCTTACTGCCGCCCAACGACAAGACCGATGTGGTGGTAGACCATAAAAGGCAAATTGATTAATGCCTTTAGAACATAAATGATTAAAAGCACTCTCAATAATCGCAAAATTATCCGCAGCAACATAAGGAACTTTTGGATAACTTGAATTATCATGATGTGAACTACCTACCCCAATTATTGGAATATCAACATTAGTTAGTAGATCTTGAATATCTGGATCATCAAAATTAGCAATAATACCATCGCAATCAAAATGGAAAGCAGTATTGGTGTCATAACGCATGGTTTCGGAAATGTAGATATTCCAGTGAATATTATTCGCTTTTAGAAAATCACCTATTCCTTTAAGGATTTGTCGATCATAAATATTGTTTGCATTAAATAGCAAAACAACTTTGTAACTTTCAACCTGTATATCTTTCATTGTCACATTTATATATTGGTATTAATTTATATCCCATCTATTAGGATAAACTAGTGCGATAAAAAGCACCAATAAAATAAAAAAATGTATTTTTATTTCGCATTTATTCATGCATAAAAATTATTGATAAATAACATAAAGAACCTGTGCTAATACTTGACATTATAGCTATTGAGGTCTAGAATCTTGCGACCCAAAACTTATATAAATAGGCTTTGGGCTACAGTTATTAATTACGTATCTAAAAAGCAATTTTTAAATTTATTTTAATTAATCAGGAGCTTATTAATGGCAACAATTAATCAGCTGGTACGCAAACCAAGAGCACTAAAGGAAGCGAAAAGTAACGTTCCTGCACTTGAAGCATGCCCGCAAAAACGAGGTGTATGTACACGTGTTTACACCACTACACCTAAAAAACCAAACTCAGCATTACGTAAAGTATGCCGTGTACGTTTAACCAACGGTTTTGAAGTAACTTCTTACATCGGTGGTGAAGGTCATAACTTACAAGAACATAGCGTGATTTTAATCCGCGGTGGTCGTGTTAAAGATTTACCTGGTGTTCGTTATCACACTGTTCGTGGTGCATTAGACTGCGCAGGTGTTAAAGATCGCAAACAAAGCCGTTCTAAATACGGTGTGAAACGACCTAAAGCTTAATGGAACTCCGTTAAGTAAGGCCAAACTATATAAATTCCATATAACTCATTTGAGTTTTGGGTAAACCTGAAAATTTGTAACATATAAACGGAGTATTCCAATGCCACGTCGTCATGTTGTCGGTCAAAGAAAAATTTTACCTGATCCGAAATTCGGTTCAGATTTGCTGGCGAAATTTGTAAATATTTTAATGATAGATGGTAAAAAATCTGTCGCAGAATCAATCGTATATTCAGCTCTTGATAAATTAGCTGAGCGTAGTGGAAAAGACCACTTAGCAGCTTTTGAAGTTGCATTAGATAACGTAAGACCAACTGTAGAAGTTAAGTCTCGTCGCGTTGGTGGTTCTACATACCAAGTTCCTGTTGAAGTGCGTCCTGTTCGTCGTAATGCACTTGCAATGCGTTGGATTGTAGATGCTGCACGTAAACGTGGCGATAAATCAATGGCATTACGCCTAGCGAATGAACTTATGGATGCTTTTGAAAACAAAGGTACCGCTGTGAAAAAACGCGAAGATGTTCATCGTATGGCTGAAGCTAATAGAGCGTTTGCACACTATCGTTGGTAATTTAAGCGCTTATATAAGACGCTTGAAATTAGACTGATAATTAATATTTATTATCAGTCCCCAAAAAGATATTTTATAAGCAAACGATTCTAAATAGAGGATTAATATGGCTCGTACAACCCCTATAGCACGCTACCGTAATATCGGTATCAGTGCACACATTGACGCAGGTAAAACTACGACAACTGAACGTATTTTGTTTTACACTGGCGTAAGTCACAAAATTGGTGAGGTTCATGATGGCGCAGCTACCATGGACTGGATGGAACAAGAACAAGAACGTGGTATCACTATCACTTCTGCGGCAACTACTGCATTCTGGTCTGGTATGGGTCAACAATTTGAACCACACCGAATCAATATCATCGACACCCCGGGACACGTTGACTTCACAATCGAAGTTGAACGTTCTATGCGTGTTTTAGATGGTGCGGTAATGGTTTACTGTGCGGTTGGTGGTGTTCAACCTCAATCAGAAACAGTATGGCGTCAAGCAAACAAATATAAAGTTCCACGTATCGCGTTCGTAAACAAAATGGACCGTATGGGTGCTAACTTCTTACGTGTTGTTGATCAAATCAAAACTCGTTTAGCCGCTGTACCAGTTCCATTAGTATTACCTATCGGCGCTGAAGAAGGCTTTACAGGTGTAGTTGATTTACTTAAACGTAAAGCAATTAACTGGAATGATGCTGATCAAGGTGTAAGCTTCACTTATGAAGATGTTCCTGCAGATATGGTTGAGCAAGTCGAAGAATGGCGTGCAAACTTAATGGAAGCAGCAGCTGAAGCAAATGAAGAGTTAATGGAAAAATACCTTGGTGGTGAAGAGTTAACTGAAGAAGAAGTTAAATTAGCATTACGCGAACGTGTGCTTGCTAACGAAATCATCTTAGTAACTTGTGGTAGTGCCTTTAAAAACAAAGGTGTTCAATTCATGCTTGATGCAGTAATTGAATATTTACCAGCACCAACAGATGTTCCAGCAATCAAAGGTGAATTACCAAATGGTGAAGCAGCAGAGCGTCATTCAAGTGATGATGAACCGTTCTCATCATTAGCATTTAAAATTGCAACTGACCCATTTGTTGGTAACTTAACATTCTTCCGTGTTTACTCTGGTGTAGTAAATTCTGGTGATACCGTTCTTAACTCTGTTAAAGATAAAAAAGAACGTTTTGGTCGTATCGTTCAGATGCACGCTAACAAACGTGAAGAAATTAAAGAAGTTCGCGCAGGTGACATTGCAGCAGCTATCGGTCTTAAAGAGGTAACAACTGGTGATACATTATGTGCTGAGAGCGCACCAATCATTCTAGAAAGAATGGAGTTCCCTGAGCCGGTAATTTCTGTTGCTGTTGAACCAAAAACTAAAGCTGACCAAGAAAAAATGGGACTTGCTTTAGGTCGACTAGCACAAGAAGATCCTTCATTCCGTGTTCACACCGATGAAGAATCAGGTCAAACAATTATTTCTGGTATGGGTGAGCTTCACTTAGAAATCATCGTTGACCGTATGAAACGTGAATTTAAAGTGGAAGCAAATGTTGGTAAACCACAAGTTGCTTACCGTGAAACCATTCGCAATGAAGTTGAACAAGAAGGTAAATTTGTTCGTCAGTCTGGTGGTCGTGGTCAATATGGTCATGTATGGTTAAGAATTAAACCATTAGAAGCAGGTGGCGAAGGCTACAAATTCAACAATGAAATTGTTGGTGGTGTAGTTCCTAAAGAATACATCCCTGCAGTTGATAAAGGCTGTCAAGAACAAATGAAAAATGGTGTTCTTGCTGGTTACCCAATTGTTGATGTTGAAGTTACCATCTTTGATGGTTCTTACCATGATGTCGACTCATCAGAAATGGCATTTAAAATTGCCGGTTCAATGGCGTTTAAAGATGGCTTCATGAAAGCTAAACCTGTGCTTTTAGAACCGATCATGAAAGTAGAAGTTGAAACCCCTGAAGATTATATGGGTGACGTTATCGGTGACTTAAACCGTCGTCGTGGTATGATCGAAGGAATGGAAGATACTGCAACTGGTAAAACAGTTAAAGCACAAGTTCCACTTTCAGAAATGTTTGGTTATGCAACTGACCTTCGTTCACAAACCCAAGGTCGTGCTTCTTACTCAATGGAGTTCTTGAAGTACAATGAAGCGCCAACCAATATTGCAACTGCAATTATTGAAGCTCGTAAAGCGAAATAATTATTTATATAAATAAGTAACACTTCCCTATTGTTAGGGAAGTGATTTAATAAAGGAACATTAAGATGTCTAAAGAAAAATTTGAACGTACAAAACCCCACGTTAACGTTGGTACAATCGGCCACGTTGACCATGGTAAAACAACTTTAACTGCAGCGATCACATCAGTATTATCTAAAAAATACGGTGGTCAAGCTCGTGCATTCGATCAAATCGATAACGCACCAGAAGAAAAAGCACGTGGTATCACCATCAATACTTCACACGTTGAATACGATACACCAACTCGTCACTACGCACACGTAGACTGCCCAGGCCATGCTGACTATGTTAAAAACATGATCACTGGTGCGGCACAAATGGACGGTGCTATCTTAGTAGTAGCAGCAACTGATGGTCCAATGCCACAAACTCGTGAGCACATTCTTTTAGGTCGTCAAGTAGGTGTACCTTACATCATCGTATTCTTAAACAAATGTGATATGGTTGATGATGAAGAGTTATTAGAATTAGTTGAAATGGAAGTACGTGAACTTCTATCTCAATACGATTTCCCAGGTGACGATACACCAGTAATTCGTGGTTCAGCGCTTAAAGCGTTAGAAGGTGATGCAGCATGGGAAGACAAAATTGTAGAATTAGCAGAAGCATTAGACAGCTACATTCCAGAACCAGAGCGTGACATTGATAAACCATTCTTATTACCAATCGAAGACGTATTCTCAATCTCAGGCCGTGGTACAGTAGTAACAGGTCGTGTAGAGCGCGGTGTAATCAAAGTTGGTGAAGAAGTTGAAATCGTTGGTATCAAACCAACAACTAAAACAACTTGTACTGGTGTAGAAATGTTCCGTAAATTACTAGACGAAGGTCGTGCTGGTGAGAACGTAGGTGTATTATTACGTGGTACAAAACGTGAAGAAATCGAACGTGGTCAAGTATTAGCAAAACCAGGTTCAATTACTCCACATACAGATTTCGAATCAGAAGTGTATATTCTAAGTAAAGATGAAGGTGGTCGTCATACTCCATTCTTCAAAGGTTACCGTCCACAGTTCTACTTCCGTACAACAGACGTAACAGGTACTATTGAATTACCAGAAGGCGTAGAAATGGTAATGCCAGGTGATAACATCAAAATGACAGTATCATTAATTCACCCAATCGCAATGGCAGACGGTTTACGTTTCGCTATCCGTGAAGGTGGTCGTACTGTTGGTGCTGGTGTTGTTGCTAAAGTTATCAAATAATTTAAGCGTAACTAAAGAGCATGTTAAATGCTCTTATCAGTTCCAAAAAGGTGCACTCTGTGCACCTTTTTTATTGTCCTCAATATTTAACTAAACGAATTAAACAGGTTAATTAACCTATTTAGACCTAGGTATCAAGCTAAAGGCGATATCAGTGAAGATGCAGCTATATATAGCTGCTAAAGGCATTACCAAAACTAAGAAAAAGCAACTAAGAAAAATAATTTATACTATTATTCTTGATTGACAAAAGCCTGAGATAATCTATTCCTTAAACTTTTATTGTTTATTTTTTGTTATATTTGACAAATGTCATAGTGTTTCTTGTTTTTTGTGTAAATAATAATCATTATCATTAAATCGAATGAGAAGTGAGATGTTATGTGCAGAAAAAATAAAGTTATTCAAATAAGTATATTAACCCTATTCTATTCGCCTATGATGTTTAGCGGTTATGCATTAGCCGAGACAAGTCATGATACAATTATTGTTACCCCTAATGATAGTGATAATAGAAAAAATTCATTGTCTCCGACTTTTCAGCAGGAACAAGTTAAACAAAAACAAACTGCTGGGGCAACTAACTTAATCATTCCAGAACAGGAAAATAGATTATCCACACTACAAGATGCGCTTGATTATCAACCTGGAATTATTATTCAAAACTTTTTTGGCGGTACAGATCAACCAAGATTAAACATTCGTGGTTCTGGAGTGCAAAGTGCCCCGCTATCACGAGGTGTCTTACTATTACAAGATGGGCTACCTATCACGGATGCTGATGGTGATTTCCATATTAGTACCTTAGATATGCGTGAAGCTCGGTTAATTTCAGTCTACCGTGGAGCCAATAATACTCATCCTCAAGCTAATAGTTTAGGGGGAGAATTGAATTTCATCTCCTACACAGGAAAAGATGAACTTGGTAGTGCTCGTTATGAATATGGAGCATTTGGTCGAGAAGCCGCGCAAATAGCATTAGGTCATAGCGGTGATGATATGGATGGTCGCATTAGCCTATCTTATGACCATTTTGATGGTTATCGAGATCATTCAACCTCGCAACGGAAAACAGTTCGATCTAACTTTGGTTATAGTAATGAAAACTTTGAAAATAGAACATGGTTAAGTTGGACAGATTTACGTTTTGATATTCCAGGACCTTTATCGCAACGTAAAAGCAAAAGTGATCCAACGAGTATTTTTAAAGTTGTGCAAATGCGAGATCCGCATCGTAATGTTCAACAGGGGCGTATTGCTAACCGCGCAAATTGGACCCTAGATAACCAAGCCATTGAGCTAGGATTATGGTATCAGCGTACACATGATAATTTTGTTACGCCAACCGATTATGTTTTAAGTGATAGTAACACTATTGGTAGTCAATTAACTTATAATATGACCTTTGATAATTTTAGCTATCGATCAGCTCTAGCATGGGATAAAACCAATCTTGATCGTCAATTATTGATGAATCGACGTCATACCAAAATGAATAAACGTTCACTGGGAAAATATGATGCTACCGCAGAAAACGTATATGGATCCATTGGTTCCTCATGGCAAATCAACAATGAATGGCAACTCAATTTAGATACTAAAATTATGCATGCCAAACGAGAGGTTGATGCGCGGCACAATAAAAACGCCCTTGATCAAGCATGGACATTTTGGTCACCTAAATTAGGGGTAATTTGGCATCAAACAAATGATACGCGATTTTATGCCAATTTAAGCACCAGTAACGAACCCGCATCCTTTCGTGAAATTATTACTAGCGATGGCATGAAAGCCAAAATTAACAAATTAAATCGTCAAAAAGGCATTACTGCCGAAATTGGTGGTAATGGAAAGATAACCCAAGAACTAAACTGGGATATTGCTTTATATCGAAGCATCATTAAAGATGAATATATTACCACTTACGACTCAAGTGGAACGGCAATAGGAGTATTTAATTATGGCGCCAAAACACGTCATCAAGGGATAGAAGCAGGCCTAAAAGGACTAATACCTTCAGTTTTTATTTCTGGCGATATTGAATATCGTTTAGCTTGGACGTATAACGATTTTCGTTTTATGGGTGGCGAATATAATCGTAATTATATTGCCGGCATCCCAAGAAATACGATTACTGCAGAAATTTTATATAAATATGATAACTGGACACTTGGCCCAAATATTCACTGGTCCCCAACTAATACGCCGGTTGATCATGCCAATAATATGAATGTTCAATACCGAGATAAATATGTAGCTTTAGGCTTTAAAATTAATTATCAAAATCCTAATGGTTGGTCGGCTTATTTAACTGCAGATAACCTAACCAACAAACATTATGCTACCGCCTCGGTTGCTAATGATGTAGTAAAATCAAAACAGGAAAATACTTTATTCCCAGCTATGGGATTCAATCTCAATAGTGGGCTTGTTTATCACTTCTAAAAAAGTGTATCTGACAGTAATGCTGTCAGATACAGCTACTTAAAATGAACGTTGTGAAGGAAGCGTAAGCTGGTGAAGATAGGTTCTCTTTAAAATTGTTACCTGATTCAATTTAATTTCAATTATTTTTTGTTTACGCCAACTAGAAATTAGTCGGCTTAACGTTTCATAACGGATACCGAGCTTAGTTGCCAATTGACTGCGTGATATTGGTAACACAAAACTTGTATCTTGTTTCGAAGATAACGATAAAATATAAGCAGCTAAACGCTGTTCTGCCGAACTGGATGTTAACCAATCGATGTTATTAATTTGTTCGTATAGTTTAGTACTAAATTGCACTAACAAGCGTTGCATAACAATAGGATTATTCATACAAACTTGTAATACGCTATTTTTTTCAAGTAATAATAATGAGCAATTAGTTTTTGCTCGAATTGTCATGGGAAAGCGATTATGAGGCATAAACACTGCAGCAATGGCAACTAATTCATAAGGCGAAAAAATCCCAAAAACTTTTTCTTCACCTAAATAAGTATTTCTAAATACCTCAACTTTACCAGCAAGAACCAAAGAACAACCAGAAAAAGGCATACCTTCATAACTAATTAGCTCACAGGTACTAAATTCCATATAACTAGCATTTTCAAGGATTGGTATTAATGCATCAGTGGTTAACCCATCAAACATTTTTACATTATTTAACCAAGTTAAAATCTCAGCTTGAGTTGGTATATTTTTGACAAATGTCATAGGGATTGCCTAATAATAACTTTAGAATGACTTCAATATAATTGATAATAATTCTTATTTCAATAAATAAAGCCTTATTATTAATTATCAATAACCATATGAAATATAATGTTTTTTAACAATAATAATTTAACCACTTATAACCTATATCATAAGCATTGACCAAAATAACAATTATATTTTGTTTTGCACTTACTGAAAAACAGGAGCATCTTATGCCAAATAATACTATTCCTCCAGCACAAGAACTAAATTTAGCTTCATTAATTAAACAAACGGAGCAAGGTATTGCTAGTCGAGTATTAGCTAAAACATCTGGTGGTAACTTAACCTTATTTGCTTTTGATAAAGGACAAGGGCTCTCTGAACATAGTGCACCATTTGATGCGATCGTTATGGTCATAGAAGGGCAATTAAATTTAATTATTGATGGCAAACCAGTTAAAGCTGAACCAAGAACGATAGTAAAAATGCCAGCTAATATCCCTCATGCTGTTGAAGCACCAATACCAGCAAAAATGCTATTAATTATGTTGAGAGAAATCACATTAAAGACTAATTAAACTAAGGATAGACAATGGAACAAATTAAAAAAGAAGCCGGCCATAAATTTTTGGCCCGTCTCGGTAAAACACGTTTAAGACCAGGCGGAAAGAAAGCTACAGAATGGTTATTTAAACAAGCAGAATTTACGCCACAAAGCCAAGTGTTAGAGATCGCATGCAATATGGGTACGACCTCTATCGAAATAGCTAAGCGATTTAAATGCCATATTATTGGTATCGACATGGATAAAATGGCATTAGAGAAAGCCAAACAAAATGTTATAAAAAATAATGTTAGTCAGTTAGTCGATATACAACAAGCCGACGCTTCCAAATTACCTTTCGCTGATAACAGCTTTGATATTGTAATTAATGAAGCGATGTTAACCATGTATGCAGACAAAGCGAAAGCTCGCTTACTCAGCGAGTATTTTCGAGTATTAAAACCAGGTGGAAAATTATTAACGCATGACATTATGTTAGTAAATCCAGAAAACTCTCAAGACGTCACGGCACAAATTCATAATGCGATCAATGTTAATGCACAGCCTATGAGTCATGATGAATGGATTAATCTTTTTTCAACTATAGGATTTATCAATATAAAATCAGAACATGCCGCTATGACGTTAATGTCACCACGAGGTATGATTACCGATGAAGGATTTTTTGGTGCAATCAAAATTGTTGGTAATGCATTACATAAACAAAATCGACCACAATTTATCAAAATGTTTAAAACATTTAGAAAAAATAAAAAATACCTTAATTACATTGCTATCTGTAGTGTCAAACCGAAATAATAAAAAACTATTAGGTATAGCTGAATATCATGACTAAATAGTCTTTTTTTGCTATAGTGGACATCATTTTATTTAATTTGGATTAATGAAAAACTATGGAATCTATACCTAATTGCCCGGCTTGCCAATCTGAACACACTTACCACGATGGTACTTTTTATGTTTGTCCGGAATGTGCACACGAATGGGATCCAAATCAAGAAACTTCGACAACCGATGAATTACAAGTTAAAGATAGCAATGGTAATTTGTTAGTTGATGGCGATGATATTATTTTGATTAAAGATTTAAAATTAAAAGGCTCATCAACCGTCCTCAAAAAAGGGGCTAAAGCTAAAGGCATTCGTCTAGTAGACGGTGACCACGAAATTGATTGTAAAATCGATGGCATGAAAGTAATGCTTAAAGCTTGTTTTGTTAAAAAGGCTTAATGATTTAAAGCAACATGCAACTTTTTTAATATAAGCTAATAAATTGACTTTGTTAGCTTATATCGTTATTTTTCCAGACCAAATCCACAACCTTTAATAAAAAACTAATATTTCATCACCTATAAAAATAAATACTTCTGGTAATCTTAATTTAAATGTGGTATAAAACGCGCGCTATATTTCAGATTATTTTTATTGAAAATAATAATGAAACATCAGCATAAAATTTAATAATTAATTAACGTTATAACACACACATATCATTACTCTTTGCCGGGGTGCCTTTTACTTAAAGTAATAAGGTCGGATAAAGCGGATATGTGGAGGCATAACCCCAACGTAAAAATGAGGAAATCATGACTACAGTATCAATGCGCGATATGTTACAAGCAGGTGTACACTTTGGACACCAAACTCGTTATTGGAACCCAAAAATGAAACCATTTATTTTTGGTGCTCGTAACAAAGTTCACATCATCAATCTTGAAAAAACAGTACCAATGTTCAATGAAGCATTAGCTGAATTAAACAAAGTTGCTGCGCGTAAAGGTAAAATTCTATTTGTTGGTACAAAACGTGCTGCAAGTGAAGCAATTAAACAAGCAGCAGAAAGCTGTGGACAATACTACGTTAATCACCGTTGGTTAGGTGGTATGTTGACTAACTGGAAAACAGTACGTCAATCAATCAAACGTTTAAAAGATTTAGAAACACAAGCTAATGATGGTACATTTGATAAATTAACCAAGAAAGAAGCACTTATGCGTGCTCGTGAAATGGCTAAATTAGAAAATAGCTTGGGTGGAATTAAAAATATGGGTGGCTTACCCGATGTGATTTTTGTTATTGGTGCAGACCATGAACATATCGCAATCAAAGAAGCTAACAATTTAGGTATTCCAGTCATTGCTGTTGTTGATACTAACTCAGATCCAGATGGTATTGATTACATTGTTCCTGGTAATGATGACGCAATCCGTGCAATTCAATTATATGCAAATGCAGTTGCTGAAGCAGTACGTTCAGGTCGTGAACAAAACCAATCTCCAGTATCTGAAGAAAGCTTTGTTGAAGAAGCTCCAGCAGCAGAATAATAAACTCAAATATTTTCAGGGTCGATAATATCGTCGACCCATTCTAATGAAAATCATCATAATGGTTAAATAGAGGATTTTAAAATGGCTGAAGTTACCGCTTCTATGGTAAAAGAACTGCGCGAAAGAACTGGCGCAGGTATGATGGAATGTAAAAAAGCATTAGTTGAAGCAAATGGTGATATCGATCTTGCTATCGACAACATGCGTAAATCAGGTCAAGCCAAAGCAGCTAAAAAAGCAGGTCGTGTAGCAGCTGAAGGTGTAATTATTTCTAAAATTTCAGCAGATAAAAAAGTTGGTGTTATTTTAGAAATTAACTGTGAAACTGACTTTGTTGCTAAAGATGCTGGTTTCTTAGAATTCAGTGATAAAGTAGCAACAGCTGCTTTAAATGATAAAATCACTGATATTGCAGCTTTACAAGCAAAATTTGAAGAAGAACGTACTGCATTAGTTGCTAAAATCGGTGAAAACATCGGCATCCGTCGTGTTCAACAAATTACTGGCGATGTAGTTGGTAGTTATCAACACGGTGCACGTATTGGTGTTTTAGTTGCAGCTAACAGTGGTTGTGATGAAGAATTAGTTAAACACATTGCAATGCACATTGCAGCAAGCAAACCAGAATATGTTGACCCTAGCGATGTACCTGCAGATGTGGTTGAGCATGAACGTAATATTCAAATTGATATTGCAATGCAATCTGGTAAACCTCGTGAAATCGCAGAAAAAATGGTTGAAGGCCGTATGCGTAAATTCACTGGTGAAGTATCACTTACTGGTCAACCATTTGTAATGGATCCAAGCAAAACAGTTGGTGATTTACTTACTGAGAAAAAAGCGACTGTTGCATCATTTATCCGCTTTGAAGTGGGTGAAGGTATCGAAAAAGTCGAAGTTGATTTTGCAGCAGAAGTGGCTGCGATGTCGAAACAATCTTAATTGTTTTATCAAAACCGCCTTCATGGCGGTTTTGTTTATCCACAAAATATTTTAAAATGATTGCCGGCTAGTTATGCTAGCTTTTTAAGTAATTAAATAACGAAATAGTGAGACTTCATATGGTAACCCCTTTCTATAAACGTATCCTTCTCAAACTTAGTGGTGAAGCGCTGCAAGGTGATGAAGGTTTTGGTATTGATCCAACCGTTCTTGATCGTATGGCTCAAGAAATTAAAGAACTTATCGACATGGGAGTTCAGGTTGCTGTTGTTATTGGGGGTGGTAATCTATTTCGTGGTGCAGGACTTGCTAAAGCAGGCATGAACCGTGTTGTTGGTGACCATATGGGTATGCTTGCCACAGTAATGAACGGTCTTGCTATGCGTGATGCATTGCACCGAATTGAAGTTAATGCCCGTTTGATGTCGGCAATTCCATTAAACGGCGTTTGTGATGATTATCGCTGGACTGAAGCAATCAGCTTGCTTAAACATGGTAAAGTCGTTATCCTTTCAGCTGGAACCGGTAACCCATTTTTCACAACTGACTCAGCAGCCTGTTTAAGAGGTATTGAAATTGAAGCTGATGTGGTTTTAAAAGCAACCAAAGTTGATGGTGTTTATTCAGCCGATCCGGTAAAAGATCCTAATGCAACACTTTATAAAACACTTAATTACGAGAAAGTGTTAGATGATGAATTAAAAGTGATGGATTTAGCCGCATTTACATTGGCTCGTGATCATAATCTACCAATTTGTGTGTTTAATATGAATAAACCGGGTGCATTACGTCGCGTCATTCTAGGCGAATCAGAAGGAACATTAATCAATAATCAGGCTACAGTTAGCTGCTAGTCTTATTTATTTAAAAAGGTTTTTATTATGCTAAATGAGATTCAAAAAGAAGCGCAAGAGCGCATGGAAAAAAGTATTGATGCGTTTCAGAATCATATTTCTAAAATTAGAACTGGTCGTGCATCGCCAAGTTTATTAGATGGCATTATGGTTGAGTATTATGGTAGCCCAACACCACTTCGTCAATTAGCCAATATAGTTGCTGAAGATGCAAGAACCCTTGCAATTACAGTATTTGATAAATCATTAACACCATTAATTGAAAAAGCAATTTTAACTTCAGATTTAGGATTAAATCCGGCATCAGCGGGTACCGTTATTCGAGTTCCGTTACCACCGCTTACTGAAGAGCGCCGTCGTGATTTAACTAAAATTGTTCGTGGTGAGGCAGAGCAAGGCCGTGTATCGATCCGTAATATCCGTCGTGATGCCAATGATCAAATCAAAGCATTATTGAAAGATAAAGAAATTTCTGAAGATGATGAACGTAAATCACAAGATTTAATTCAAAAAGCTACTGATGCTGCTATTAAAAAATTAGATGCAGTACTTGCTGAGAAAGAGAAAGAATTAATGGAATTCTAATCTATTTCAAAAATTCATAAATACCATTTTGACGCCCAATTTAATAAAATTGGGCGTTTTTATTTATTTCTTTAACATATTAATAGCAGTTGTTATATTTCAAATTCTCACAAATTAGCGATATAATGTTATTAAAGTAACATTATTTGGTTATATTTGTTATTTTTATAACATTACTATTTACAGATTAACAAAATTAACTAGATTTAACATTAATAAAAAATTTAAGGAAACCCTTATGGATTATGCAAAGTATATTGATCATACTTTATTAGCGATGAATGCGACTGAAGATCAGATTCGAAAACTCTGTGATGAAGCAAAAGAATATCATTTTTATTCTGTGTGCGTTAATTCTGGCTATGTACCTTTAGTGGCAGAGTTATTAAAAGGTAGTGATGTAAAAGTATGTTCAGTAGTCGGTTTTCCACTTGGTGCTATGCTTACGTCAGCTAAAGCTTATGAAACAGAAATGGCTGTTAAAGCTGGTGCCGAAGAAATTGACATGGTAATCAATGTCGGTTGGCTAAAAAGCAATAATTGGAATGCAGTTAAAAATGATATCGAAGCGGTATTCAAAGCCTGCGGTTCAGTACCATTAAAAGTTATCTTAGAAACTTGCTTATTAACCAAAGAAGAAATTGTTAAAGTTTGTACAATTTGTAAAGATATTGGCGTTGCTTTTGTCAAAACATCTACTGGCTTTAGTACTTCTGGCGCAACAGTTGAAGATGTAAAATTAATGCGTGAAACGGTCGGTAAAAATATGGGCGTGAAAGCGTCTGGTGGTATTCGTGATCGTATGACTGCCGAAAAAATGGTTCAAGCTGGTGCAAATCGTTTAGGCGCAAGTGCTGGTATTGCAATCGTTTCAGGTAACAGTACATCATCTAGCAATTACTAATCAATCATAACAATAAGTTACATATATATTATGTAGCTTATTGTTATTTAGGAAAAACAATGGAAACTCAACCACAAAAAAGAATAAATGAACTCCTTGAAATCCTAAAAAACACTGACAAGATCCACCTAAAAGCAGCGGCAAAAAAATTAGCAGTGTCAGAAATGACTATCAGGCGTGATCTTAACAATTGCCCCTCCTCATTAATTGTCTTAGGTGGCTATATTGTCAATGAAGACCGTCATTCAATCGCAAAATATTTCGTTTCAGATCAGCAGGATAAGCAAGTTGAAGAAAAAGCTTATATTGCAAAACTTGTTAGTCAATTTATCAATGAAAACGATACAATATTTTTTGATTGTGGCACCACCATGCCTTTTATCATTAATGCAATAGATAATGATATTGCATTTACTGCTATCTGTTATTCATTAAATAGTTTATTGGCACTACAACATAAACCTAAATGTAAGATCATTTTATGCGGTGGTCAATTCCAACCAAATAATGCTATCTTTACAAGTTTACATCAATCCAACCAGTTAGATTCTATCTGTCCGAATAAAGCCTTTATTTCAGCAGCAGGTATTAATTTGCAACAAGGAGTAACTTGTTATCATTTTGAAGAATTAGATATGAAGCAACAAGCAATGAAAAAATCAGCGCAAAAAATATTGATTGCCGATCATACTAAATTTAATCAAATAAAGCCGGCATTTATTAGTGAATTGACTTTGTTCGATCAGATAATTACTGATAAACTGCCCGATGAGCAATTTGTCTCTCTTTTTAATGAAAACAAAATAAGTTTAATTTACTAATATGAAAAATATCACAATTTTAGGTTCAACTGGTTCAATAGGTTGCAGCACTTTGGCCGTTATTCGACAAAATCCAGATTTATTTAAAGCATTTGCTTTAACTGGTGGGCAGAATGTTGGCAAAATGACTGAACAATGTTTGGAATTTAGGCCAAATTATGTCGCAATGGCTGATGAAGAAGCAGCACAGCAACTTAGAAAAAATCTCGTAGACCTAAAATTAAATATTGAAGTATTTCATGGTCAACAAGCTATATGCGATTTAGCAGAGCTTACTGAAGTAGATATGGTTATGGCAGCTATAGTGGGAGCCGCAGGATTAAAACCAACGCTTGCTGCCATAAAGAAAGGCAAACGGATTTTGTTAGCGAATAAAGAATCTTTGGTAACTTGTGGCCATTTATTTATGCAGGCAGTTAAACAATATAGAGCACAATTATTACCAGTTGATAGTGAGCACAATGCAATCTTTCAGAGCCTGCCATCAGAAGTTCAACAAAATTTAGGATTTGCTAATTTAGCCGATTATGGCATCACCAAAATTGTCCTAACCGGTTCTGGAGGACCATTTCGAGATTTACCGTTAAATCAATTAACCACAGTTACGCCTGAACAAGCAGTTGCTCATCCTAATTGGTCAATGGGTAAGAAAATCTCTGTCGATTCTGCTACCATGATGAATAAAGGACTAGAATATATTGAAGCTCGTTGGCTGTTTAATGCCAGTGAAGAAGAGATGGAAATTATCATTCATCCTCAATCAATTATACATTCGATGGTTCGTTACCAAGATGGCAGTGTGATTGCCGAACTCGGCATTCCAGATATGTGTACACCAATTGCTTATGCAATGTCTTATCCTGATAGAATTGCATCAAGCGTGCCGGCATTAGATTTTACGCAAATTTCATCACTGACTTTTTCTCAACCCGATTTTAACCGTTATCCTTGTTTAAAGTTAGCTATTGAGGCATTCAATCAAGGACAAGCAGCAACAACGGCACTCAATGCGGCTAATGAAATGGCGGTAGCGGCATTTTTACAAAATAAAATCGGCTTTATGGATATTGCTAAACAGGTAGCAACAGTTTTAGAAACACTTGATTTTCCTGAACCAACCACAATTGAAGACGTATTTGCTATCGATCTATGGGCAAGACAAACCTGCGCAAACTTATAGCAATCGGCCAAAAAGTTAAGATCATTCCCCTGCTAACTTTTTATGAACTCGGCAGGGACACCCCATAGCAATAACATTGCTAGGTATATCACGATCAACAATGCTTCCGGCAGCAATAACACTATTATCACCAATTGTTACACCCGGTAATACAATAACATTACCGCCAATCCAAACGTTATTACCGATTGTTATTGGTTTGGCAAACTCTAAACCACTACTCCTTGTTTGGCTATCAAGTGGATGACCTGAAGTATAAAAACCGCAATTAGGCGCGACAAGCACATTATCACCAAATGTTACTTTAGCTGCGTCTAATATAATACAATTAAAATTAGCAAAAAAATCCTCGCCGATTTCAATATTATAGCCGTAATCACACTGAAAACCTGGCATTATGGTAAATTTCCGTTTCGTTTTTCCTAATAATGTCTTGAATAATTGTTGCCGTTTATCAATAGCACTTGGCGATAATTGATTTAACTGAAAACAGATATCTTGGGCATAAAGCCGTTCATTTTCAAGTTCATCGATACTAGGATCATAAAGTAGTCCTGTTAGCATTTTTTGTTTTTCTGTCATTATTTACACCATTTGTTTAGCAATTAGCGCTGGGTTATCACTAATAAAGGATTGTAAAAATGCACTATCCGGTAATGCTGTTAATGCGCCTTTTTTAGTAGTAGCCAATGCCCCACAAGCGCTGGCTATCGTCATCATACTTTCTAACATTAATTTATCTTCCGGCATTCCCGATGAAGCAATACTACTAAGTAATCCAGCAACAAACGCATCGCCTGCGCCTGTTGTATCAATACTATTAACGTGGAAAGAGTCAAAACTAAACGTTTTACCTTGCCATAACACAATACTACCGTCTTTACCTTTAGTGATTAATTTAAGTGGTGCATTATAATGTTGTTGCAGTTTATTAAGTGCTACATGCCAATCTTGACTTTCCGTTAACCAGAATAGCTCTTCATCTGAAAGTTTAAGAATATCTGCATCGTGACAAAATTGGGTAATAATAGTGCGCATTTCATTTTTATCCTGCCACATTTGTTCGCGCAAATTAATATCAAAGCTAATTAAGCCATTTTTGGCAGTCAGTTTTTCAATAGCTGTTTTTAATGTTTGTCGACAGGTTGTGCCAACTAACGCCAAAGAACAAAAATGTAAAATGTCCTGATTAAAATCCGGCAATGCTTGTTCAGATAAAAATTGATCAGCTGAAGGCGAAACAAGAAAAGTGAAACTGCGTTCACCATTGTCTCCTAAATCAACTACCACTGTACTCGTTCTATGCTCATCGTCCTTTTCAAGACTTTGACAATCAACATGATGTTCACAAAAAGTTTTTTCCATAAAGTGGCCAAATGGATCATTACCAACTCGACCAATAAAAGCCGATGGTAGCCCTAACTTAGCTATCGCAATGGCAACATTCGCGGGAGCCCCGCCAGCACAAGCTCGATAGTTCATTTCACCAAATGGCAATAAGTCAATAACGGCATCACCAAGAGACCATACTTTTGTATTTTTCATTTTGTCACTCATATTATTGTTAAAAGGGATTGAATGTATGTAACACGATTAATGTTATTGCACTATACTTTTCGATTAAATTAGTTAATTAATGACTAATTAATTGATATGCTGATAATCAATATTAATAATAAACTAAAACATTTATAAAAAAAATCATTGTTAACGTTAAAAATATGTGACTAGTATCACATAAATTAACGTTTATTTTATTATAAGTTAACGTTAACAAATATTTTAAGGTAGTATGTAACTATATTAACTTAACTCAATTTGAACGAAGGTAATGTTATGAATACTGCAATTGATAAAGCAAACCAAGCTGTAGAAAAACTAGAACAACAAATAAATAAACAGTATTTCCCTCATTTTCATTTAGCACCGCAAGCTGGCTGGATGAACGATCCCAATGGTTTAGTTTATTATAAAGGGCAATATCATGCCTTTTACCAACATCATCCTTATGATGAAAATTGGGGGCCGATGCATTGGGGTCATGCGGTAAGTGATGATCTGATTACATGGCGAAGATTACCCATTGCTATTGCACCCGATCATGATTATGACCAAAGCGGCTGTTTCTCTGGCTCTGCCGTAGATAATAATGGTGAACTGTGTTTAATTTACACTGGTCATATCTGGCTAAATGGTCAAGGCAATGATGAACATATTCGTGAAACCCAATGTCTTGCTACCAGTAAAGATGGTGTTCATTTTGAAAAACATGGTACTGTGCTGACACCCAAAGAAGGGATTATGCATTTTCGTGATCCTAAAGTTTGGCAACAACAAGGAAAATGGTGGATGGTGGTTGGGCAACGAGAAGCCAATGACATCGGGCAAGTATTGCTTTATCGCTCAACTGACTTAAAAGATTGGATATTTGATCAAGTACTTATCAGTGATATTGATCCTAATGTTTATATGCTTGAATGTCCTGACTTTTTCCCGTTGGGTGATAAATGGATCTTGATGTTTTCACCACAAGGCATGCACGCTAAAGGTTATCAATATCGTAATCGATTCCAGTCAGGTTATATTGTTGGTGATTGGCAACCTGGTAAACCATTTACCGTCATTAAATCATTCCAAGAGATGGATTTTGGTCATGATTTTTATGCACCACAATCATTTCTTGCCGCTGATGGTCGCCGAATTGTATTTGCATGGATGGATATGTGGGAGTCAAAAATGCCAAGTAAACACGATAAATGGATGGGGGTTTTTACTTTACCACGTGAATTAATACTAGACCGCCAAAACAAAGTTCGTAACCGACCAGTAAAAGAACTTGAAGCTTTGCGAGAAAAACCGCAATTATTAACCAATATCACATTAAATAATGAATTAAAAAATACCGATATCGAGTCAATTAGTTGTGAAGTTAATGTTGAAATTGATTTAGCCAATAGTAATGCCGAACGTTTTGGCTTACAACTCGCTGCCACCTCAGATGGTAAACAAGCTACATTATTGTATATTGACTTGCAATCTAATCGACTGGTTCTTGATCGAAGCCTTTCTGGACTCGATTTAAAAGGTTATCGCAGCGTGCCATTACCAAAAAACAAAAAAGTAACATTGCATATTTTTGTGGATGCATCATCAGTCGAGGTTTTCGTCAACAAAGATTTATATAGTCTTTCAAGCCGTATTTATCCAAAATTACCAGCTACACGTTTAATTAATTTATTTGCTGAAAATGGACAAGCAAGAATTAGCAAATTAGAAAGCTGGCAATTAAAATCTATTTATCAATAATTGACAATAAAAACCACCATATTATGGTGGTTTTTTTACTCTAGACAGATTCTCGTGCTAAATAAGGCGATGGGATATGCGTGACATTTTTTTCGCTTAGGCCATTAATGATATGTAATGCAGCGGCTTGTCCTATTTCGTAATGAGGTAATTGCACGGTAGTCAGTGCAGGATAAAAAAGCTCACCAGTGCCAACCATATTATCATAGCCAAGAACGGCGATATCCTTCGGTATATGAAACCCTTTGCTAAGTAAAAATTGATATGCAACAAAAGCTATGCGATCATTACCGCAGATCAATACGTCAAAATCAGGTTTTTTAATACAATGTTTTGCTAAGATCTCTACCGTCATCATATACTCTAACGCAAGATTATCAGGGGATATAGACGTATGATAGCTTGTGATATCCGCTAAATCATTACCTGCATCTAGCCATGCTTGTTCAACCGCTTTACGTCTAATTTTACCAGCTAAGGTATTTTCTGATAAATAGATGCAGAGTGGTTTTTTATAGCCTTTGTTGATCACGTTTTGCATGGCTTGATACTGACCAGAATAATCATCAGGAATGTAACAAGCAAGTTGTTCTGAATCACTAATACAATTGGCTAATACTAGATTCTTACCTAATAGTTTTTCAGGTAGTTCAACTTTTCTTAATCCCATTGTGGTATAAATAATACCATTAGGCCGATAAGATAAAAGCGTATTAATCGCATGATCAGCATCTTTATCATCAAATAAATTGACAATAAATGTATTCCAACCATGTTGCTGTGCCGTTTTTTCTATTGCCTGAAGTAATTCAACTGAAAATGGTGTCGTTGCCGTTTCTAATGCCAGCACACCAATAGCATGTGGTCCTGAATTATCACCTCGAATTTTACGTGCCGATAAATCGGGCACATAATTCAATTCTTCAATAGCTTTCTTCACTTTTTTATAAGTTTGTTTATTTAATTTTTCAGGATTATTAATCGCTCTAGACACTGTCATCAATGAAACAGATGCCAGTTTAGCCACATCCTTTAGTGAAGCCATAGTTGGATCCTTTTACTCAGCATAAAAATAATTAATATTTAGTTAGTGTGATGATACCACAAATAAAAATGATAAAAAGTGTGAGGAAAGTAACATTTATGAGATCTGATTGTATCTATTTTATTTCAATTATGACCATAATGTTAACATTAACATGTTAACGTTAAACTACCCAATAGAAGAGACTAAAAAATGAATATAGATATGATAAAAAATAAAAATTATTGGTTCTCATCAGGCTATCTTATTACCTTTTATGCTGCATGGTCGCTTTGGTGGTCTTTTTATGCGATTTGGCTTAAAAGCAAAATTGGATTATCCGGAGAACAACTAGGGGTTGTGTATGCAGCTAATTCTGCTGCCGCCATGTTTTTTATGATCTTTTACGGTTTCATTCAAGATAAATTACAGATAGGAAAAGCGGTTGTTACTTTTCAAAGTATCATGATGATACTGATTGGCCCTTTTTTGATTTATGTTTATGAACCTCTATTAAGGCAGGATTTTATATTAGGTGTTTGTATCGGAGCACCGGTATTAAGTGCAGGCTTTATATCTGGCAGTGCCTTAATTGACTCATTTATCGAGCGGATAAGTCGTTTATGTAACTTTGAATTTGGCCCAGCAAGATTTTGGGGCTCATTTGGCTATGCTGCTGCGACTCTTGTTGCTGGTCTTTCATTTGGCATTGATCCACATATTAACTTTTGGCTCGCTTCTGGCGTCGCAGCTATCTATTTCATCATCAATTTATTTTTTAAACCTACACAAAAATTATCGGTAAGCAATAACACACCGCAAATAATAGTACCGAAGCCAAATATTCCTACAATCAGTGAAATATTATCACTTTTTGCTCTTCGTAAATTTTGGCTATTTGTTGTCTTTATTATTGGTACTTTCAGTTTTTATACCATTTATGATCAACAGCTATTTCCGAATTTTTACACCAGTTTTTTCGAAAAAGAGGAAACCGGTTATAAAATTTATGGTTATTTAAATTCATTCCAAGTTTTTCTTGAAGCAAGTTGTATGATTATTGCACCTTATTTTATTAATAAATTGGGAGCTAAAAAATCACTATTAGTGGCGGCATTAGTTATGATTTGTCGAATAGGTTTATCAGCAAGCTTAGATAATGTCTATCTAATCTCTTTGGTCAAACTATTTCATGCAATTGAAATTCCACTATTTATTTTGGCAATGTTCAAATATATTGTAGCTAATTTCGATGCCAGACTTTCAGCAACACTTTATTTGGTTGGTTTTAATATTTCATCAAATTTAGGGGTTATTGTGTTGTCAAAACCTGTGGGTAAATTATTTGATAATCATGGTTATTCAACGACTTTTTATATACTTGCTAGTATCGTGCTAATCATTTCATGCATCGCGATATTTACTTTAAGTGATAATAAACAAGCAAATAATCAATAATAACTCAATAATTGAATAAAAATGGGAACAGTCGGTTCCCATTTCACAAATTATCATCTGTTTGTCTATTAAAGCTTGCGTCTATCCATTGTTTGCGAAACAATACTAAATATTATGACTAATGTTTAAATCTATATAGGTATTTGGCATGAATACAAGCAAAAAATTTGTTAAACCAGCTATGTTGTGGCAAACAATTCGACAAGAAGCATCGAAGCTAGTTGAAAGTGAACCAATGTTAGCGAGTTATTTCCATGCAACGTTACTTAATCATGAAAATCTAGGTAGTGCCTTAAGTTACATTTTAGCCAATAAACTTGCCACCCAAGTTGTACCTGCAATTGAAATCCGCGAGATAGCCAGACAAGCTTATCAGGCTGATGATAATATTATCCATGCCGCCATTACCGATATTCTTGCTGTGTACGTTCGTGACCCAGCCACTAATTACTATTCAACGCCATTGCTCTATTATAAAGGATTCCTTTCATTACAAGCTTATCGAATTGCACACTGGCTTTGGAAACAAGATCGTAAATCATTAGCAACCTTCTTACAGAGCCAAATTGCCATTGTTTTTGGCGTTGATATTCATCCAGCAGCCCAAATTGGTTGTGGTGTTATGTTTGACCATGCAACAGGTATTGTCATTGGTGAAACGGTAGTGATTGAAAATGATGTCTCTATCCTACAATCAGTCACCTTAGGGGGGACAGGTAAAGAAAATGGCGATCGTCATCCGAAAATTCGTGAAGGCGTTATGATTGGTGCCCATTCGACAATATTAGGGAATATTGAAATTGGTAAAGGTGCTAAAATTGGTGCCGGTTCAGTCGTTCTAGAGCCTGTACCAGAACATACTACTGTGGCAGGTGTTCCAGCTAAAATCGTTGGTTGTCCTGACTGTGATAAACCAGCATTAAATATGGATCAAGATATCTAACTGCAAAAAGAAGTGTTGTATTCCGTTGCTAACCAACAACGGAATACCATAGTTGAAAATTATGATTGAGAGTTTACATTTACATCCATAGTTGGATATGGAATGTTAATACCATTTTCAGTTAAGCCATTTTTAATATTTTCAAGCAATTCAGCTTTAACTGGTCCATAATTGGCATTGAGAGTCCAAACTAAAACATTAAAATTCATCGATGAAGCATCCAATAAATCCAAACGGATAATTGTATCTTTACTGGTTAAGATATTATTTGTTTTATTCACTGCTTGATTTAAAACTTGATAAACCTTTTGAATATCTGAATCATAGCCAACATTAACGACTAAATCTAAACGTCTTTCCGGCAAACGGGTATAGTTAATAATATTGGCACTAACTACTTGGCCATTTGGAATAACGACTACTTCATTTGTTGGGGTGACAATAGTGGTTGAAAAGATTTGAATTGAATCAATATCCCCTTTTTGGTTATTAATAACCACGGTTTCCCCAACTTTAAAAGGACGAAAAATAATTAAGATTACACCAGCAGCAAAATTCGACAACGACCCTTGCAAAGCTAAACCTACCGCCAAGCCTGCCGCACCGATTACCGCAACAATTGAAGCGGTTTGCACACCAAGTTGTCCCAATACAGCAACGAAAGTCATCACTATAATGGCGTAATAGGATAAAGAGCTGACAAATTTAACTACGGTTGGATCAACATGACGATTGGTTAATATTCTTCTTAATTGGCGAGCAACAAATTTAGCAATGGTTCGGCCAATAAGAAAAATAAGAATGGCAAAACAAAAATGAGCTACATAACTTAATACTACCCCATCATATTTTTCTATAAAGAATAGAATTTGATTGGTTATATTTTCAAAATTCATGAAATTATCCTCTGTAACAATAACAGAAATAGTTAGAACGATAATTGTTAGTGAGTCGAATTAAACTAACTGTTTTGCTAATAAAGCCCAACGGGTTTCAAAGTTTGTTGTGGGTAAATACTTAAAACCTGAACGAGAATAACGTGCCATCATTCCTTCACAAAATGCAAGTAACTGACCAGCCAAAATACGTTCATCAGTGGTAAAAGCGATACCTTCACGAATTTTTCTTTCTCGTATGACTTGCTTTATCTGGGTTTCGATTCGTTCAAATAATTGACTAATTCGATCTTGCAATTGCTCTTGCTCAAACATTAATGCATGCCCAGTCATGATACGAGTCAGACCAGGGTTCTTTTCAGAAAAACCAAGTATTAAGGCTAAAATAAGTTGCAGTCGAACAAAGGTATTCGGTTCATCTTGCATAATAACATTAATACGAGAAAGCAAAATATCTTCAATATAAACAATTAAGCTCTCAAACATTTTCGTCTTGCTGGGAAAATGTCGATACAATGCAGCTTCAGAAACACCAACTGTTGCAGCTAATTTAGCCGTTGTGATTCGTTGCGTACCTTCATTAGATTCAAGCATAGTTGCCAATGCTTGGAGTATATCTTCTTTACGATTTTTATTTTTGCTACTCACGATTATTTCTTACCTGAATGCCCAAATCCACCTTCACCGCGTGTTGATTCAACAAAATCATCAACAATATTAAATTCAGCTTGCACGACTGGCACAATAATTAATTGCGCAATTCTATCGCCCGGTTCAATAACAAATGGAGTTTGGCTTCGATTCCAAACTGGCACAAATAATTGACCTTGATAATCAGAATCAATTAAACCAACTAAATTACCAAGAACAATACCATTTTTTGAACCAAGTCCTGAACGAGGTAACACTAATGCAGCTAAGCTAGGATCAGCAATATGCATAGATAAACCAGTTGGGGTTAAAATCGTTTCACCAGGTTTAATTTCGGTAGTTTTATCAAACATTGCTCTTAAATCGATACCAGCTGAACCTTCGGTTGCATAAGTTGGTAGTGGAAACTCATTACCTAAACGTTTATCTAATACTTTAATATCAATTTTTCTTTTCATCATGACTCGCTTTATATCGTGTTATAACTGCTTGAAGTAACTGTTTTGCTAATTGTTGTTTACTGCTTAATGGTAACGTTTGTTCGCCATTTTGCCAATAAAGGGTTAATGCATTTTGATCAGAGTTAAAACCTATATTCTGGTCTGACACATCGTTAGCACAAATTAAATCTAAATTTTTTGTGGTCAATTTTTTAAGGGCATAGGCCTTTACATCATTCGTTTCAGCGGCAAAACCAACGACAAATGGACGGTGTTCTTTTAATCTCGCAATACTGGCAACAATATCCGGATTTTTAACTAATTTAATCACAAGCTCATTGCTATCATCAGTTTTTTTAATTTTATTCTTAGCAATAGTCTCAGCCCGATAATCAGCAACAGCCGCACAAGAGATAAAAATCGCAGATTTCTTCGCCAAAACCAATGCCTCATCATACATCTGTTTAGCACTTTTTACATTAATGCGATTAACATTATCAGGTGTTGTTAAATTAACTGGACCGCTAATTAAGTTCACTGTTGCTCCCATTTCGGCCGCTGCTTTTGCAATGGCAAAGCCCATTTTACCAGAACTATAATTACTGATATAACGTACTGGATCAAGCTCTTCAATGGTAGGGCCTGCAGTGATGGTAATGGTAGTTCCAGCAAGTTCGGAATTAGCTTGAAAATAGTTATTAATACTTTCAACGATAGTTGTCGGTTCAACCATGCGACCAGGACCAATATCACCACACGCTTGAAAACCCTCATCTGGACCTAAAATTAACGTATTGCGTGATTCTAATGTCGCTAAATTTTGCTGCGTTGCGGCAGCTTTATACATCTGTTGATTCATTGCTGGTGCGATAACAATTTTGGCTGGCGTCGCAAGGCACATCGTCGATAACAGATCATCGGCAATACCATTTGCCATCTTAGCAATAATATTCGCTGTAGCCGGGGCAATTAATACTAAATCAGCCCATTTAGCTAATTCAATATGGCTCATTGAGAGTTCAGCTGTAGGATCGAATAACTCTTTTGATACTGCATTACCAGATACCGCTTGTAACGTCATCGGTGCGACAAAATGACTAGCGGACTCGGTCAATACAACTCGTACTTGCGCACCAGCCTTTTTTAAATGGCGGACAAGATCTGGACATTTATAAGCAGCAATGCCACCCGTTATGCCTAATAAAATATTTTTACCAGATAAGCTCATGATTCTAGCTATCCTCAGTCCAAAATTAAAGTCGTTATTTTACCATAATTAAATTAGATAATAAGTAACTCTTTCGCATTGGCTAATGTTGCATCTGTGATTTTATCACCGCCCAATAACCTAGCTAGTTCATTTAAACGACCATTTTTATCTAATCTTTGCATATCAGTAGCGGTCTGTTTGCCATTGGTTTGTTTACTTACAAAATAGTGTTGATTAGCTTGACCAGCAACTTGTGGCAAATGTGTCACAGTAATAACTTGAGTTGATTCACCAAGTTGTCTTAATAACTGTCCCACCTTAGCGGCAGTAGGCCCGCTAATACCAACATCAATTTCATCAAAAATCAGTGCCGGTGTGTCCATTTTTTGTGCAGTTAAAACTTGTATAGCTAACGCTATACGAGATAATTCACCACCAGATGCGACTTTAGCTAAAGGTTGTGCAATTTGCCCAGCATTGGTACTAACTAAAAAAGATACCTGATCTGCACCATCTTCACTCAAGCGGTTTTCATCGAATGTTATATCAATACTGAAATCACCATTTGGCATAGATAATTCATGCATAGTAGCCGATACTTTTTTAGCTAATGTTTTGCTAGCTGCTAAGCGTTTTTGGTGTAATTTAGTTGCTAATTCTACGGCAATTTGTTGATATTTTTTGATCTGCTCTTTTAACTGTTCACCCTGTTCATCTTGCTGATTAATCTGTTTAAATTCATTAAGTAAACTCTGATGTAATTCAGGTAATGCTTCCGGTGACACATGGTGCTTACGTGCCAAAGCGATCTGTTTTGATATGCGTTGTTCAAGTTGCATCACTCTTGCCGGATCCAACTCTAAACTTTCACTATAATGACGTAATTCATAGCAAGCTTCTTTAATTTGAATAGTGGCTTCTTCTAGCATTGCTGAAACATTATTTAAAGATGGATCTAACCCAGCTAAATCATTAATAATATGTTTAACACTATTAAGCATATTACTCACATTGTACTCATCAGCTTCGTCGAGTAACATCATCGATTGTTGGCTAAGACTAATTAGCTGTTCACTATTGGCTAACTTTTTATATTCTTCATCAATTTGTTGATATTCTCCTTCAATCGGCGAAAATTCATTTAACTCTTTTAACTGATATTGCAATAATTGAATATGTGCATCGCGCTCTTGTTTTGAGGATTGATATTGTTGATAAGCTTGGCTAGCCGTTTTCCATTGCTTATAGGCCTGTTGCATTTGCGATAATAAGTTCGGTTCATGCATATAGTGATTAAGTAATATTTGTTGATAATCACTTTTTAACAAACGCTGGTGTTCATGTTGGCCATGAATTTGAATTAGCATCTGTCCTAAATCTTTTAATTGTGAAATCGGTACAGCTCGACCATTAATAAATGCTTTAGAACGCCCATCTTGATTGATAACTCGTCGTAAAATACAGTCATTACCTTCATCAAGTTGATTTTCAGTTAACCATGCATATGCCGCTGGTGTGTCATCAAGGACAAAACTAGCTGAAATATCTACTCTTTCCGCACCATTACGAATGGCAGAGGCATCAGAACGATTACCTAAACATAGTCCTAAGGCATCAATCGCAATCGATTTACCGGCCCCAGTTTCCCCTGTAATTGCGGTCATCCCTGTTGTAAAATCAACTAACAACTGATCGACAATAGCAAAATTATTAATAGTAAGTTGAGTTATCATAATAATTAAATAAACACATGCAACTGATTAAAATTAGTACGAGTATATCAACAAAAACACTGTAAATAAATACAGCTTTTTAAATAAAATTACGATTTAATTTTATTATTTTAACTAGAATTACGTTGCTATCTAGATTTTACCTAGTTTTTAAAACGGATCCTTTTGCTTAATAACTGAGCAAATCAATAAAAGTGTGTAATCAATTGATAAGAAAAAATATAAACCATTGATAACAACTGAATCAATGGTTTTGAGCAATCATTAGTTGATATATAAGTTGATATATAGTTAGTTAATATAATGAACTAATCACTTCATAAATTAGTTGTAAATTTAATATCACTAACGAAATAGTTGCTATCCAGCCTAGAATAATAGTTAACTTACTGTTAACAAACTCCTGCATAATTTTTTTATTTGAAGTGACCCAAATTAAAGGCACCATGGATATCGGTAAAGCGATGCTCAAAAATACTTGAGTATAAATTAATAAATTTTCGACAATATTTTCTTTATCTCCCCAAATATAAATACATAAAATAACCGGAGTCACCGCCAATCCACGACTAATTATTCGTCTTGCCCAAAGAGGAATTGATAAATTGATAAATCCCTCCATAACGATTTGCCCCGTCAATGTACCAGTAATTGTTGCATTTTGACCGGATGCCAGTAATGCCACAGCAAATAATGTTGCCATAATCGAACTGGCTACCGGGCCAACCATATGTGGATCTTTCAAAGCATCATATAGCTGTGTAAATCGACCAAGATCATCGGGATTATTGCCGTAAAAAAGGGCGGCACCAAGAATCAATAATAGACAATTGATGATGAACGAAAAGGATAACTGTATATTGGAATCAATGGTGGCATATTTAATTGCATCTTTTAGGCTGGTTCGATTCTTTCTGTCATATTTTCTGGTTTGAACGATTGAAGAGTGTAGATATAAATTATGTGGCATAACAGTCGCACCAACAATACCTAATGCTATAACTAATGCTGAATCATGCCCTTTAATTGAGGCAGTAAAAATATCTGTTCGAGGAATAAAACCATTTATAATGTCACTGAATTCTGGAGATGCCCTTAACACTTCATAAGTGAAGATAATAAATATTGTCGCAATTAAACAAAAAACAATAGCTTCTATTTTTCTAAAACCAAACCGCATTAGAATTAACAAAATAACCACATCAAATACCGTTAATAAAACCCCAATTAATAATGGAATATCAAATAATAGGTTTAAGGCAACAGCACTACCAATTACTTCGGCAATTTCTGTGGCAATAATCGCTAATTCAGTTGATATCCATAAGCAAAATGCTACCTTTCTACCCACCATTGATTTAGTTGCTTGTGCAAGATCCATGCCGGTGACTACGCCAATCTTGACACACATGGCCTGTAATAACATGGCTATCAAGCTAGAAATTAATATCACTGATAGCAACAAATAACTATAAAGAGCTCCACCTTGAATTGAGGTTATCCAATTCCCAGGATCCATATAACCAACCGCTACTAAAGCCCCCGGACCAGAAAAAGCCCACAGTTTTCGAAAAAAACTCGCATTCGGATCGGGAATATGAACAGTATTATTGATCTCTTCTAAACTTACTGTGGATATTTTCAACATAATCAAAACCTCAAAATTGATATATTGCCATTATACATGATAATGAGAATCATTATCAATTAAAATAATCATTTTAGGTGTTTTTAAAAATTATGATCGGGATAATGTGTATTATTTAGATTTAAAAGCGTATATTATTTAACCGTAATTAGTCTATAAATCGGTATGTCGGCATCTATCCATTATGACTGATTAAAGCTATATTAGTCCACCCCAAAAGTAATGCTGAGCAAACAAATTTTGTTTTAAACGAATATACAATAAAACGTCCTACCCAATTTAGGTAGAACTTAGATAGAACACAATTTATTTATATTATTGGCTATTTAATTTCAATTCTATTAAATATAGTAAGGAATAACTTCAATGTTTGGAAATAAAACAAATCGTCAAATTATCATCTGGACAACAATTATTGGTGGTTTTATCAGTTCATTAGTCAAATGGGGATCTGAAGTTAATATGCCTCCTCGAGTTCCCGGTGAAATTTCGCCACCAGCGGCACATATTGATGCTTGGCTTGGTTGGTTAGGCATTAATTCTCATTCTCTTGATTATATTTATCAAGGAACCAATGTTTTGGGTGCAGTCACGCTTTATCATTGGTTATTCAGTTTCGCTTTTGCTTTTGTTTATGTATTTATTGCTTATTTTTGGAATAAAATCCGACTTTGGTATGGGGCATTTTATGGATTAATTATTACCGTTGTCATGCACGGATTTTTTATTCCTTTATTAGGTTTCCGCCATCCTGCTTACGCACCAGAAGGAACAATTGGTTGGTTGTGGAATTTAAATGGCTATGAATTATGGAGTGAAATTTTAGGCCATATTTATTGGGGTGTTTCTATCGAGATCTGTATGATTGCAGTACTAGCGCACTTTTCCAGGCCAATCCGAGGCGAATGGCGAAAATAAATATTGTTTACTCCCCTTCTATCCCAATCAAGGTAGGAGGGTTTTGAATCTTAACTATAAAAATTAATTATTAATCATTTTTGTAAAATATTTAGATTAATCTTCTCTACTCTCTCCGCATTTATATCATTAAGTTGTCGCTCAACCCGGTGCGATCGACGAGCTTCCTTTGTCTTTTCCACCATAAAATTATTTACCGGAATAAAAATAATAACCGCAAACAATAGTCCAACCGCAGTATAATCAAACCAATGTTTACGTGACTTAAATAGGCAATACAGAATATTGACAATGCAGTTAAACAAGAAAAAAACCATAATAAAAAAGTTCAAAATCGACTGAACCGTCATAACACCGCTATGGTCATTACCTAATGATGGACAGATCAATGTAAGTTCAAGAAAGTAAATTAAATAAAGAATAATACACATAGTAACTATTACTGATCATGATCTAGAATTTCTTCTTATCCTATATCCATTTAGTAAATAAATATACTTAATTTTGGGTTTACTGAAAATGCTAGATTATTTTGATATAGTTAAAAGCTATATCAATCCATAAAAAACTGGAATTATTCAATAGCAATTTTTTTTGTTATCTTTTTAGCTACTAAAGAACTGCGATGAAATGAAAGGAAAATAAAATGAATACTGCTGTTATTGGATATCCACGTGTTGGTAAGCTTCGTGAATTAAAATTTGCTACCGAAGCTTATTTTAAAGGAAATAAAACTCAAGCGGAGCTATTAAGTGAAGCAAAAGCGCTACGTGCAGAACATTTAAATCAACAAGCTGCTCAAAAAATAGCATTTATATCATCAAATGACTTCTCATTTTATGATGCAGTTCTAGACACAGCATGTTTACTAAATGTTGTACCAAAACGTTATCAAGATTTAGGTTTACCTGAACTCGATCGTTATTTTGCTATGGCTCGTGGTTATCAAGGCGATAAAGGTGATGTTCGTGCATTAGCTATGAAAAAATGGTTCAATACCAATTATCACTATCTTGTTCCTGAAATCGAAGATTCACTAGAAATAAAAATTGCCAGTAGCAAACCATTTGATGAATACCAAGAAGCCAAAGAACTCGGCATTCAAACGAAACCGGTTATCATTGGTGCTTTAACCTTTTTCAAATTAGCTCAATACTTAGGTAGAAAGCAATTAGTTGATTTTAAAGCTGATATTATTAAAGCTTATCAAGAAATCATTCAAAAATTCACTGCTCTTGGCGCTGATTGGATTCAAATTGACGAGCCAATTTTAGTGACTGATCTTACTCAACAAGATATCGAGTTATTTAACGAAATTTATCAAGCTATTTTATCTGTTAAAGGTAAAACGAAAGTCGTATTACAAACTTATTTTGGTGATGTACGTGACTGTTATAAAGAACTTGTTGCATTACCTTTTGATGGTGTTGGTCTTGATTTTGTTGAAGGTAAACAAACTTTAGCCTTACTTGAAAATAATGGCTTCCCTGCTGAAAAAGTATTATTTGCAGGTGTCGTTAATGGTAAAAATATTTGGAAAAATGATTACAAAAAAACCTTAACATTATTAGCTAAAATTAAACAAAAAGCTGCAAACGTTGTGGTGAATACTTCATGCTCATTATTGCATGTACCTTATACATTACAAAATGAGACTAAATTAACTATTCAACAACGTGCTTATTTTGCTTTCGCTCAAGAAAAACTACAAGAGCTTGCTGAATTAGGCCAATTACTTAATGAAGCAAATCCAGATAATAATGCCGCTTACAAAGCTAACCAAACTCTGTTTACCCGTGAACGTGAAGGGGCTAACCAAACAGTTCGTCAAAAAGTGGCGGCACTGAAAGAGTCTGATTTTACTCGTTTACCTGAATTTTCGGTGCGTGAAGCTGCTCAGAAAAAAGCCTTTAATCTGCCATTATTACCTACTACAACTATTGGTTCATTCCCACAAACACCAGATGTACGTTTAAATCGTGCAAAATTCAAAAAAGGCGAAATTTGCCTAAATGAATACACTGAATTTAATAAGAAAAAAATAGCTGAATGTATCAAACTGCAAGAAGAGATCGGTATTGATGTATTAGTTCACGGTGAATTTGAACGTAATGACATGGTGGAATACTTCGGTGAAAGCTTAAATGGTTTTGTCTTTACTGAAAAAGCATGGGTACAATCTTATGGTACGCGTTGCGTTAAGCCACCAATTGTTTGGGGTGATATTTCCCGTTCTAAACCAATTACGGTTGAATATTCAAAATATGCGCAAAGTTTAACTGATAAACCAGTTAAAGGCATGTTAACCGGCCCTGTGACTATCTTAAACTGGTCATTCCCACGTGAAGATATCTCACAAAAAGAATCAGTATTCCAAATTGGTTTAGCGATCAGTGATGAAGTATTAGATCTTGAAGCGGCTGGCATTAAAGTCATCCAAATTGACGAAGCGGCATTAAAAGAAAAATTACCATTACGTAAAGCTGATTGGAATAGTGAATATCTAGATTGGGCAATTCCAGCATTTAGATTGGTTCACAGCAAAGTACAAGCTGATACCCAAATTCATACTCATATGTGTTATAGCGAATTTGCTGACATCATCAAAGATATCGATGCGATGGATGCTGATGTTATTTCATTTGAAGCATCACGCTCAAATCTACAATTAATTGATGTACTTAAAGCGAATAACTTCAAAACAGAAGTTGGACCAGGTGTATATGATATCCACTCTCCGCGTGTACCACCAGTAGCTGAAATCAAAGCAACCATTGAAAAATTAGTGGCTAAAATTGATAAGCAAAAATTGTGGATTAATCCAGACTGTGGTTTAAAAACTCGCGGTGAAAAAGAAGTAGTTGAAAGCTTAGAACATCTAGTTCAAGCAACCTTAGAAGTGAGAAAGACTCTTAATTAACACTGTTTTTTATAAAGTTAATTAGCTTTGTCTGTCTTAATTACCGCCGCCTTTATAGGCGGCGGTAATGTCAGTAGAGTAAAAAAGATAGCAAGAATGGATGGTACCAATGAAAACAAATTTATTATTTAACCAAAAAACAGTATTTTCCTTTGAGGTTTTTCCACCTAAAAAAACGTCACCATTAGAGACAATTTATAGCACATTACGCGAATTAGGTTATTTTAAACCTGACTTTATTAGTGTCACTTATGGTGCTGGTGGTAGCTTAAATGGCCAAACTACAATTGATATTGCACATTCGGTTAAACATACTTATAGTATTGAAAGTGTCGCCCATTTACCGGGGATCAACTTCGACAAAGCCGAAATGCTAAAAATTCTTCACGACCTCAAATGTGCCGGAATTGATAATGTATTAGCATTACGTGGTGATATCAGCCCCAATGTACCACCAAAAGATGATTTTCGTTTTGCTAGCGAATTAGTCACCTTTATTAAAGAAAACGGCGATTTTAATGTTATTGGCGCATGCTATCCAGAAGGGCATCTTGAAGCAACGACGCTTAAACAAGATTTAATCCATCTAAAAGAAAAAGTAAATGCCGGTACCGATCAGCTAATTTCACAACTATTTTTTGATAATGATTATTTTTATGCCTTTTTAGATAAAGCACATGACATGGATATTAATGTACCAATTGAAGCAGGTATTATGCCAGTTACTAATAAAAATCAGATTGAACGAATGGTTTCAATGTGTGGCGTAAATTTACCTAAAAAGTTCAAACAGATGATGGAAAAATATGAACATCACCCTGATGCATTTCGTGATGCAGGTATTGCTTATGCTATCGATCAGATTGTTGATTTAGTCTCACAAAATGTTGATGGTATCCATTTATATACAATGAACAATAGTTACATTGCTAGACGCATTAGCGAAGCGGTATCAACATTACTTGCGGTGCCAAAATCAGCGTAATTATTTAGTTGTTTGTAAGAATATGAGAAAGGTTTGGTAGAATTGGTTGCGGGGGCTGGATTTGAACCAACGACCTTCGGGTTATGAGCCCGACGAGCTACCAAGCTGCTCCACCCCGCGTCAAAGAGGTGGCTATATTATATCAATAAAATAATAAAGCAATACCTTACTAGTCTAACTGTCTTTTTTTTACACATTCCTTAACAAATAAAGACAATTTATATACTAAATGGAATCTGCTTGTGGATATTTTTTACAAAATTCTACTTAACTAAGTTTACTGATTAGCTTAAATTTAGTGTGATTAAAACGATTAATAAGGCATTATTTATAAATAAAAGTAATTTAAATGCTGAAACGGTATACACTCCTGAATAATTTTTACAAAATCACTTTAATTATTTTTAATCCATTGCTCTATTTCTTTAAAATGATTAATTAAAATGTGTTTCTCATTTTCGATATTCACCATAAATTTGTTGTAGATATCAATTCTGTCATGTGTTGATAGATGTTTTATCTGTTGTTCTATCGAGTCTGTATCATGTTTTATATTGGTAATGATACGACGTAAAAATTCATCCATATATTGTTGAGAAGAAAAATAAGGACCGTAATAAACCATAGAGCCATATAAAATGGGTTCAAATAAACTGTGTCCTTTCAAACTCGGATCAAAAGAGCCAAAAACGATGGTTGCATGAGATAATGAATAAATTTTACTGAGCACACCATAACTTTTTACAAAAGTAATATCCGCAGTGATATTGTCAGCATTATTCCATTGCGTTATAACAGCAAAGCGATTTTGATACGCTTCTTCCAATTTTTTTATCAAATTATCAAATAGATGTATATGTCTAGGTACAAGTATAATTTTATAATCTAATTTAACCAATTTAGCTAACAGCTCAGATACTGTATTAAGTTCTTCAGGATGGAAATTTGAAAGAGTGATTATTTTTCTTTCACTGTTTATATTTTTAATATCTAAAACTGTGGTATTTAAAGGGAGTTTATAACTTGGTGTTACCGAAATAGAAACATTAGGCATTACAGGTAGCATTTTTGTTTTAAGCTCGGCAGTTTGTACAAACACTTTTTTTATCGGAGAAAACAGTAACGCTTGATAATAGCGATTGTTTAAACGATTAATGGTTTTATCTGAAAAATGCCCGTTGAGTAAAATGATTTCCCGGTTAAGTAGATCCATTGTAGCAAGAAAATTAGGCCAAAAATCATGCTCAATAATTATTGCTTTTCTAATATTGAAATGGTGGATAAATAAACTTTGATGAACTAAAGAATCGAAAGGAAAATATACTATTGTTATATCATTTGGTTGGTTAGTTAATTTTTTATAAGCCTGAATTGTTGTGACGGTAAGAATAATTTTTTGTCTAATTTGTGGTTGAAAAGAGTTAATTAAGTTAATTGCAGCGTCTGCTTCACCTAATGAAATAGCATGAATCATAATGCAACTATTTACGTTAGGTTTAGAAAATAGAAATCCTAGAAAATAGTGCTGACCGATATGCCTCAAGTTATCTTTTAAACTCACTTTTTGCCTACATCCTTTGAAAAAAGAGTAAATAGCAATGAGTGGTAACGAGAACAAAATAAGTTGCACGATAGCGAATAAACAAACCTTAAATATTTTTTTCATTTTTGGAGTTAGTTATAAAAAATAACCAATGATAACATTTTATTAAACTTATTAGATTACACTTATTCTTTATTTTACCGATTTATTAGACTGAATATTTTAACAAAATTTTATTTTATGGTTTAATTACCATTATGCTAACATCATTAAAATTACATAATGTTTATTTAACTGGAAAAGGGAAAAAATATGTCTACTCAATATCATGGATCTTGTTTATGCGGTAAAGTTAAATTATCTGTGCCGTTTGCTAATACGGATTTTAGTGCATGCCATTGCCAAACTTGTCGTAAATGGAGTGCTGGACCTTTAATGACTTTAGCGCACAGTGGTGATTTAACGATAGAAGGACAAGAGAACGTTACCCATTTTAACTCATCACAATGGGCGGAAAGAGCATTTTGTAAAGAGTGTGGCTCTCATCTTTATTATCATTTAAAAGGTACGCAAAATTATTATATTGCTGCTTGGATCTTTGACGATATTAAGGATTTAAAATTCACGGCTGAAGTCTTTATTGATAAAAAACCAACTTGCTATGCGTTTGCTAATCAGACTCACAAATTAACTGAAGCAGATATTTTAGCAATGGCTGAAGGAAAGGCTTAAAAAATAAATTATAATTTAATCTATTTATAAAAAAAGACGAGCATTGCTCGTCTTTTTGGTTATTGATAAAGTGCCTGTAATGGTATCACACTGTGAGCAGGATCGTAATCCAGTGCTGATGTTGTGGCATAAGCAGCATTCATAGTGGTATCGTAATGGACTTTATATTGAATAGCACTACGGCGCAGGATTTTAGAGGCTTCAATGGCAGCTCGCCCTGAGGTTGTGTTAAGAATATAACTGTATTCACCATTTTTGATATGATCATGAATATTTGGCCGACCTTCATTTTCTTTCTTGACAATTTGACAGGCAATTCCTGCTTGTTGCAATGCTTTTGCTGTGCCAAGTGTAGCATCAATACTAAATCCATGAGCGATTAATCGTTTAGCAACTTCTAATAAACGTGGTTTATCTTGTTCACGAATAGAAAGTAATGCTTTGCCGGATTTTTTCATATTCGACAAGCTGCCAAGTTGTGCTTTGGCAAAGGCTTCGGCGAACGTTTTACCAATTCCCATGACTTCACCGGTTGAGCGCATTTCAGGGCCTAAAATAGGATCGACACCACTAAACTTATTAAATGGTAATACCACTTCTTTAACTGAGTAATAAGGAGGCAGCACTTCTTTAATCACATTCTGTTGTGCCAGCGATTTTCCTGTCATCACCCGAGCTGCAATTTTGGCCAATGGTAACCCTGTGGCTTTCGAAACAAATGGCACCGTACGGGCTGCACGCGGATTAATTTCAATTAGATAAACTTGATTATCTTTTACAGCAAATTGCCCATTCATTAAACCTTTTACATTAAGTTCAAACGCCAATTGTTTCGCTTGTTTTCGCAGTTCAGCTAAAATTTCAGGGCTTAAGGTATGAGTTGGCAGTGAACAAGCGGAATCGCCAGAGTGAATACCCGCTTGTTCAATATGTTCCATAATGCCACCAATAACGATTTGCTCGCCATCGGCAATCACATCAATATCCACCTCAATGGCATCATCTAAAAAGTGGTCAAGTAGTACTGGCGCATTATTGGATTCACTTACTGCGGTTTTAAAGTAGCGTCGTAAATCTTGTTCATTGTATACAATTTCCATTGCTCGTCCGCCTAATACATAAGATGGACGCACCACAAGTGGATAACCGATTTGCTCTGCCTTGATTACCGCTTCATCAATATCGGTTACGGTGGCATTAACAGGCTGTTTTAATTTTAATTTATCAACTACTTCTTGAAAGCGTTTGCGATCTTCGGCTCTGTCTATGGCATCAGGTGAAGTACCAATAATTGGAATTCCGGCAGCTTCAAGAGCCCGCGCCAATTTCAGCGGAGTTTGTCCACCATACTGCACTATCACGCCATCAGGTTTTTCAACGTGGGCAATTTCAAGCACATCTTCAAGGGTAACTGGCTCAAAATAGAGTCGATCGGAAGTATCATAATCGGTTGAAACCGTTTCGGGATTGCAATTTACCATAATGGTTTCAAAGCCGTCTTCGCGTAAAGCTAAAGCAGCATGTACACAGCAGTAATCAAATTCAATGCCTTGTCCAATACGATTAGGCCCACCGCCCAAAATCATAATCTTTTTACGATTAAATTGTGGGTTGGCCTCACACTCTTGTTCATATGTTGAGTAAAGATAGGCTGTATCGGTTGAAAACTCGGCTGCACAGGTATCCACACGTTTATAAACTGGGTGAATATCATATTGTACGCGCAGATCTCGCACGGCTTGTTCTTGAGTATTAAGCAGTTTAGCAATACGAAGATCCGAAAAGCCTTTACGTTTAAGTTGCCATAATGCCTCTTGATCAAGATCATTAATGGTTTGTTGCTTTAAGCGATTTTCTATTTGCACTAACTCTTCAATTTGTACTAAGAACCAACGATCAATATGGGTTAATAAAAAGATTTCATCCAGCGTGAAACCAGCACGAAACGCATCAGCTAGATACCAAATACGCTCACTACCAGCTTCCTGCAATTCATAACGAATTTTAGTTAGATTCTTTTCATCACTATAATCATCGATTTTTTCGTCCAACCCACTGGCGCCAACCTCTAGCCCTCGTAGTGCTTTTTGCATCGATTCTTGGAATGTTCGGCCAATGGCCATCACTTCACCCACCGATTTCATTTGCGTGGTTAAGCGATCATTACAACCAGCAAATTTTTCAAAATTAAAACGTGGTATTTTAGTAACGACATAATCAATAGACGGTTCGAAAGAAGCAGGCGTTTTACCGCCAGTAATATCATTGCAGAGTTCATCAAGTGTATAGCCAACCGCTAATTTAGCCGCGATTTTAGCAATAGGAAAACCAGTTGCTTTAGATGCTAACGCTGAAGAACGAGATACCCGAGGATTCATCTCAATGACAATTAATCGTCCCGTTTGTGGATCAACCGAAAATTGCACGTTTGAACCGCCAGTTTCAACGCCAATCTCACGTAATACCGCAATTGAAGCATTACGCATAATTTGATACTCTTTATCTGTTAAGGTTTGTGCCGGTGCAACCGTGATTGAATCGCCAGTATGGATCCCCATAGGATCGAAATTTTCAATCGAACAAACAATAATACAATTATCGTTTTTATCCCGCACGACCTCCATTTCATACTCTTTCCATCCAATCAATGATTCATCAATAAGTAATTCATTAGTCGGCGATAAATCAAGGCCTCGAGTACATATTTCCTCAAATTCTTCTTGATTGTATGCTATACCGCCACCGGTTCCCCCCATTGTAAAAGAAGGACGAATAATACAAGGAAATCCGACTTGTTCTAGTACCGCATAAGCCTCTGTTAATGAGTGAGCAATACCAGAACGAGCTGTATCAAGACCAATTTTTTTCATCGCCTGATCAAAGCGTTTGCGATCTTCCGCTTTATCAATCGCATCGGCAGTAGCACCGATCATTTCAACATTAAACTCTTTTAATACACCCTGTTTTTCAAGCTCTAATGCACAATTTAATGCCGTTTGCCCCCCCATTGTCGGTAAAATGGCATCAGGTCGCTCTTTCTCAATAATTTTACGCACACATGTCCAGTGGATAGGCTCAATATAGGTAGCATCAGCCATTTCTGAATCGGTCATAATGGTTGCCGGATTCGAGTTAACTAAAATAACTCGATAGCCCTCTTCACGTAATGCTTTACATGCCTGAGCACCGGAATAATCAAATTCACAAGCTTGACCGATAACGATTGGCCCTGCGCCAATAATTAGAATACTTTTAATATCTGTTCGCTTAGCCATGTTATTGCTCCTGCTTATAAATTTTAATTAATTCAATAAAGTGATCAAAAAGTGGCGCAGCATCATGAGGCCCAGGACTTGCCTCTGGATGGCCCTGAAAACTAAATGCTGGTTTTTGATTGTGATGGATACCTTGTAATGAACCATCGAATAACGATTTGTGTGTGGCGCGTAAATGTGCTGGCAAGGTGTTCTCATCGACAGCAAATCCGTGATTTTGCGCGGTAATCATGACACGATTATTTTCTAGATCCTTAACAGGATGATTACCACCATGATGACCAAATTTCATTTTGATCGTTTTAGCACCACAGGCTAGCGCTAACAATTGGTGCCCCAAACAGATACCAAAAACAGGAATATCGGTAGTCAGAAACTGCTTAATCGCTTCAATGGCATAAGTACAAGGCGCCGGATCTCCTGGACCATTTGATAAAAAGATACCATCCGGATTCAGTGCCAGCACTTCATTTGCTGGCGTTTTAGCGGGAACAACAGTTAACTTACATCCACGCGCAACTAACATCCGTAAAATATTTTGTTTAACACCAAAGTCATAAGCAACAACATGATAAGGTAATTCACTTTCTGCTTTTGGAGTTGGATGCTCTTGTTGAATTGTCCATATACTGCTGGTCCATGTATAACTTTTACTGCACGTCACATCTTGAGCCAGATCTAAACCACTTAAACCCTTATATTCTACTGCCTGCTGTTTGGCATTTTCTGCTTTATCAAGTAAAGTCTGTTTATCATTTGCGGTAATAATCACGCCATGTTGTGCCCCTTTTTCACGTAAAATACGTGTTAAACCACGTGTATCAATATCAGCAATAGCAATCACATTATGTTTTTTTAAATAACTTGAAAGATCCATTTCGCTACGATAATTACTTGCGATTAATGGTAAATCTCGAATAATCAATCCTTTTGCATAAACTTGTGTTGATTCATCATCAGCACTATTGGTACCAACATTACCAATATGCGGATAAGTTAATGTCACTATTTGTTCACAGTATGAAGGATCGGTAAGAATTTCTTGATACCCTGTCATAGAAGTATTAAACACAACTTCACCAACAGTCTGACCATCAGCACCAATTGATTTACCAATAAATTGCGAACCATCTTGTAAAATAAGGAGGGCATAAGTTTGCATGATTAAACGACCTTTTGATTAAATAATCAATAACTATGAATAAAAATTCAATTAATTATTTTCTAAAGAGACAATATTTAGTCATTTTATTACAATTTTTTAAACAAAAAAAGCGATATTATAAAAAATAATTAAACAATAAAGTCTAATTTTTTAGACTATTTCATAATTTAAAACTAATATCACATAAATATGAAATGTTTAACTTGAAATTGCATAATTATTCAAATAGAATCTTAATAATTTTTTACGGCTATTAGGAGCTCTGTATGCACGGTTTTTATCAACGTCATTTTTTACGTTTACTTGACTTTACTCCAGCAGAAATTAATCAATTAATTAATCTAGCTATTGAATTAAAAAAAGCCAAAAAACAAGGTACTGAAAAACAACATTTAGTTGGTAAAAATATTGCGCTTATTTTTGAAAAAGACTCAACTCGTACTCGCTGTGCATTTGAAGTTGGTGCATTTGATCAAGGTGCACAAGTTACCTATTTAGGGCCAAGTGGTAGTCAAATCGGACACAAAGAGTCGATTGCCGATACCGCTCGAGTATTAGGCAGAATGTATGATGGCATTGAATACCGTGGCTATGGGCAAGAAATTGTTGAAACCTTAGCTAAATATTCTGATGTTCCAGTTTGGAATGGTTTAACCACTGAAGCACATCCAACTCAAATTTTAGCTGATTTTATGACCATGCAAGAACATATTGGTGAGCGAGCATTAAGCAGTGTTAAATTTGCTTATTTAGGTGATGCTCGTAATAACATGGGTAACTCATTAATGGAAGGTGCAGCACTTATGGGCATGGAAATTCGTTTAGTGGCTCCTAAAGCTTGTCAGCCAGAAGCAGAATTGGTACAAAAATGCCAAGAAATAGCCAAAACCACTGGCGCAAAAATCATTTTAACGGAAGATGTTGCTAATGGTGTTAAAGATGTGGATTTTCTATATACCGATGTATGGGTATCGATGGGCGAACCAAAAGAAGTTTGGGACGAACGAGTCAAATTATTAACACCATATCAAGTAAATCAGGAAGTCATCAATTTAACTGGTAATCCAGAAGTCAAATTTATGCACTGTTTACCGGCTTTTCATGATATGAATACCACTGTTGGCAAACAAATGGCTGCTCAGTATGGTTTAAAAAATGGTTTAGAAGTGACAGATGAAGTCTTTGAATCTAAACATAGCATCGTTTTTGATGAAGCTGAAAACCGTTTGCATACAATTAAAGCTGTAATGGTTGCAACGTTAGCTAAAGATTAATAATATATTTGATTATCATCATTGCTTGGCTTGGCTAAGCAACTTTTTGCCGACCTAATGTCGGCATAATTTTATCAAAAGATTTTTATCATAATGACAAAACAAGAGCGAAATAGAGACTTTAAAAAATATGTCCAATTAACAAATCCTATCCATTTACTTGCGGTGGGTTTAGGATCGGGAATGTCACCTATTATGCCCGGCACAATGGGATCAGCAATGGCTATTCCACTTTGGTTACTATTTGATGGTTTGCAACCGTATTTATATTGGGTGTTAATAGTTGTCGCCTTTATTTTTGGTTGTTTTTTATGTCAAAAAACCTCGGATGATACCCACACCCATGATTCAGGGCATATAGTATGGGATGAATTTGTCGGTATGTGGATAACTTTATTTTTTATTCCACAGATTTCGATTTTATGGGTAACGATTGCGTTTGTCGCATTTAGAATCTTTGATATGGCCAAACCTTGGCCAATCCGTTGGTTTGATAAACGCGTACCAGGGGGATTTGGCATTATGGTTGATGATGTGATCGCCGCAATCTTCTCATCATTATCGGTTTATCTGTTAACCTTTATCATTTAAAGATAAATCTATCTTTAAATGATAATTTCAATATGAAAATAAGAGTTACTTAGCATAGCAACCCTTAAAACATTTTTTGTGACCAACCTAACTTACTCGATAAATTATTAAAATAATCATAGTCTTTAGTATGGATTAGATTAAATTCATAATTGGAGCGACGGATTATCACATCTTGGGTTGGCCTAACCGGTAAAATAATTTGGCTATCACAAGCAATATTAAGATCCAAAGCGGTAGTTGGAAATTTAAGATGAATCGGATCATCACTCTTAATCACTAAAGGTCTAACTGCCAAAGAGTGTGGAAACATTGGTGTAATAATTAACGCATCTAAATGTGGTGCAAGAATTGGACCACCGGCCGATAGTGAGTACGCGGTAGAACCAGTCGGTGTGGCAATAATTAAACCATCAGCACGCTGCGAAAATGCATTACGCTCATTGATATACACATCATAATCGATCATATGAGCAACCGTATTGGGGGTAACCACTATTTCATTTATCGCAAAACCAGAATTAATTAACTGACCATCACTATAGATTGATACTTCCAGCAAAAATCGAGGATCATCATCATATTCACCTTTGATAACTGGGGTTAATTGTTCGATGACATGATCATGAGAAATATCAGTTAAAAATCCTAAATTACCTCGATTCACCCCAATTACTTTGATTTTATAGTGTGATAAGTGACGAGCGGAACGTAACATATTGCCGTCACCACCCACCACAATAGCTAAATCAGCTTGTTCACCGATAGTATCGAGAGACGCATAGACATTGCTAGGTAATTTAATATATTGCGCTAATCGATCTTCTACTAAAACAGCAATACCCAAGTTAACTAGCCAGTCATAAAGTACCTGATGAGTTTCTATCGCCTCTAATTTACGTGGAATCCCAACCAAACCAATACATTTAAATGGTCTACCCATAAAATATCCTTGTTCATTTTTGACTTAAGTATCATTATTTTTTAGTTATCAATTAAAAAACACGATATCATCTTATCGTTAAACTTGTAATAATAAAATTTGTCCCCATAATAACTGTTATTCACTAAGTTTTCGACTAAATTTGGAGTACCGTATGACAGAACAAGAGAACAATATGTCAGAAAATGAAACAAACATTGAAACCCCAACTGAGCAAAGTACTGAAGAGCAAAGCCCATTACAACCAAGTGTTGAAGATCAGTTAAAGGCTAAAGATGCTCGCATTAGCGAACTTGAACAAGCACTGCAACTTGCTAAGAAAAACGAGAGTGAAGCAATGATTCGTGCTCGTGCTGAAATTGATAATGTACGCAAACGTGTTGAACAAGATGTTGATAAAGCACGTAAATTTGCTCTTGAAAAATTCTCAAATGAACTTTTACCGGTGATTGATAATCTTGAGCGGGCATTAGAATCTACTGATAAAAATAATCCTGAACATAAAGCAACGGTAGAAGGATTAGAGTTAACTCTTAAATCATTTTTAGATACGGTCAAAAAATTTGGTATTGAAGTTATCAATACAGCTGATTCACAGCTAAATCCTGATCTGCATCAAGCAATTAGTATGGTTGAATCACCAGAACATCAATCAGGACAAATTGTTAATACTATTCAAAAAGGCTATACACTTAATGGCCGATTAATTCGACCAGCAATGGTGATTGTAGCTAAATAACGTTAGGCTATATAGTAAAAACCGCCAAATTAGTGGCGGTTTTTACTATCGATTCTTTTGCTCTTCACGAGCTAGTTTTTTCATCTTTTGTTCAATACGTTGCCGTTTTAATGGTGAGAGATAATCAACAAACAGTTTACCTTTTAAATGATCCATTTCATGCTGAATACAGATGGCTAACAGTTCATCAGCATCGATTTCGTAAGGATTACCATTACGATCTAACGCTTTAATCTTGATTTTTTCTGATCTTGGCACAAATCCACGGCAGTCAGGTATCGATAAGCATCCTTCTTCAATGCCTGTTTCACCCTCTTGACTAATCACTTCAGGATTAATAATCACATAAAGTTGGCTTTTATCTTCTGACACGTCAATCACAATAATTTGCTCATGCACATCAACTTGCGTTGCAGCAAGCCCAATGCCATGTTCAGCGTACATGGTTTCAACCATATTATCGATAATTTCTTGTAGCTCAGGTGTAAAATTAGAGACAGGCTTAGCAACTTTGCGAAGTCGTTCGTCTGGGAAACGTAATACCGGTAAAATAGCCATAAATTCTTCGATCTACTCCTCAATTTGGTGTTTTCTCAATTTCGTATACATTGTAAACATTTATTATGCCCATGAATAGCCTTAGTTGGCTATTGATAAAATATATCTAATCAATTCTAGATATGGTTCAAGCGAAAGATGTATATAAAAGGGCTGTAATGAGTAAATATGAATTTTTATTGCGAATTTCAATGCTTGGCCATAAAAGAATGGGATATTTTGAGAAAATAGGGCTATATTTTAGCTCCGGTCTACCTAATAAAATAAATAATGTTCCATTATTATTGGAAAAGATAGGCATTTGTAAAACACTTCAAAGTCATTTTTTTGCGATTTCCTATCTTCATTTTGAACCCATCCTTGATTGGTTAGCTACCACTACCCCGGCTAAACATTTGATTGCTTATTGTGATTCAGATTATCCAACATTACTTAAACAAATCAGTTCACCACCGTTATTGCTATTTGTAATGGGAAATAAACAACTATTACATTCACCACAAATTGCGATGGTAGGTAGTCGTGAATTTAGTGAGTATGGTGCACAATGGGGACGATATTTTGCTGGCGAATTAGCCATTAATGGTTTAACAGTGACTAGCGGACTGGCCCTCGGGTTGGACGCTATTTGCCATCGCGGTGCACTTGAGGTATCAGGAAATACTATTGCTGTTTTGGGTAGCGGTTTAGCGCAAATTTCGCCACGTTCAAATGTTAGATTAGCCAATGATATTTTGTCACAAAATGGGGCTATCATTTCAGAATTTTATCCATTTGAAAAAGCAAGATCCGAATACTTTCCGCGCCGCAATCGTATTATTAGTGGATTAAGTTTAGGGACATTTGTGGTTGAGGCATCGGAAAAAAGTGGATCACTTATTACTGCTCGTTATGCGCTTGAACAAAATCGTGATGTTTTTGCTTTGCCGGGTGATATTGATAATCCAAATAGCCATGGAAGCCATTATTTAATCCAACAAGGCGCTTATCTGGTTACCAAACCAACCGATATTTTAGAACATTATAGTGGCTTTTTATCATCACTTAATCGACAGAATAATCATGAAAACAAAGAGAGTAATACCGTTTTATATCCAGAAATTTTTGCTGTTATTCATCATCAGCCTATTGCTGTTGATACAATCGCTACGCTAGTTGATTTACCCATTCCTGAGTTAACCATTAAATTATTAGATATGGAAATAGCTGGCTTAATTATCACCGTCACCGGAGGCTATATTCGTAACCGCACGATATAAAATTATCAGAAAAAATTGAGGAACGGGGTTTTTCAACATAAAAAACCGCTGTAAAGATACTGCGGTTCCTTAAAAAGAATAACTAAAAAGAATAACCAAGTTATTTATCGTCTACTTCAAGTGCAATTTCAGATAAGATAATGCCAGTATTATCAGCATAGATAAAGTCGCCAGAGAAGAACGTCACGCCACCAAAGTTAACGCGAATATCTATTTCACCAACACCTTGATCATCAGAGCCGACAGGAATTGCCGCTAGTGCTTGCACTCCAATTTCAGCATCGGCGATATAATCAACTTGGCGCACCGCTCCATAAACAATGATACCTTCCCATTGGTTTTGTAGGGCAATATCAATTAATTCGGCATCTATCAATGCTCGACGCACCGAACCACCGCCATCAATAACCAATACTTTCCCAGCACCATTGGATTGTAACACTTCGTACAAAATGCCGTTATCTTCAAAACATTTCACGGTGACAGCTTGGCCAGAAAATGAAGCCACACCACCAAAGTTACTAAATATCGGTTCGACAACGTTCACATCTTCTGGGTAGTAATCGCAAAGAATTGATGTATCAAATTCCATGGTCGAGTCTCCTTATACTGTAATATCTATTCGGTTCTAGTATAACGCTAATATGAAGTAAAACGATATAAATTTGGAATAAACGTGAGCTAGCTCAAAATAATACCTAAACAATAAAGTAAATTAGTCAATAAAGCAAGTTTGACCATTTGTACTAATAGTGGTACAGCGTCTTTATTCGTATTAAATTTAAACACCATGTACATATGTTTGAGATACAACGGCAATGTTAATAAAAAGATACCACTGCAATAAGTATGTAACTGTTGATAAGCAAATAAACCAAAAAAACATAATGATACAATTAATAAAACTAACTGATAACAACAACCATAAGTTTTGCCAATCAGCACAATCAAAGTCCGTTTATGATGTTGTTTATCACTTTCATAATCACGCAAATTATTAATATTTAGCACTCCCACAGCCAACAAACCACTAGCTATTGCAGGAAAAACGATTGATGCTGATAAAGTTTTAGTCTGTAAATAATAACTGCCCATCACACCAACTAAGCCAAAGAAGATTAACACCGATAGATCACCTAAGCCAATATAGCCATAAGGTTTTTTACCGACGGTATAAGTAATTGCTGCGATGATTGAAGATAAACCTAATAAGATAAAAATTAATAATTGATAAGCGTTATTACAGGCTAACCAAAGTAGAGTCAATCCTGAGCAAACACACAATATAATGGTGATCCAGATAGCTATTTTTAACTGATTAAGAGTGATTAGACCTAGCTGTAAACCACGTTGATGGCCGATTAAATTGTGTTTATCGCCACCTTTAACCGCATCACCATAATCGTTGGCTAAATTTGATAAAATTTGTAACAGCGCTGCAGTAATCATTGCTAACAACATAATTATTAGATCAAAAGAGTGTTGCCAATAGGCAAGCGCATTGCCCAACAAAATAGCAGAAAACGATAAAGCTAATGTTTTCGGACGTAAACTAATAATCCATGGATAACATTTATTGGCCATATAACTGTTTTTTTGCGAAAAAATCAATCATTCATCATATCAGTAATTGATAGTATATTCATCCATTAGCACTAACTAATTGATGGTTTATTATCAATTTTTTTATTATTGGAATGCATAAATTTCTTTATTTTTCTGATGTATCCTCTGACTTTACCCTCTCGTAATGCAGCAATAAAAAAGCCTAACGAACCATAAATTGCACCAAGAAATAGAATCATAAAGATATTAAATAAATTATCTGATAAACCTAATCCCATCTGATTTACTCCAGCAATCATATTGGTTGCCCAAGTTGATGGTAACATCCGTGATACCGTTTGTACCCATAACGGCATGGCATCAAGTGGCCATATGGTACCGGATAGATAAAATACCGGTGTTGTCAAAAAAGCTAAAGTTAAATAAATCATCTCGGTTCGATGTAAACATTCAGTCAGTAATTTACTTAAGCCTAATACTCCTAATAATAGCGGAAATGTCATCACCAAAATCGCTGGTATGCTAGCTAATTGCCGATAACCAAGCACCCATGGCCATAATCCAAACAGGACTAAAGACAAAAATAACCATATCGGAATAAGACCACACAAGCTACCAAATATGACAATTTTTGGCGGTTTGCCTTGTGGCAGTGAATGCAAAGTTAGATTAGTTCGTGTTGAAGCTATTAAAAAGGTATGTTGCAATAACATAACTAACAAACCAGGAAACGTTATCGCCGCAAAACTGATACCAGCATTATAAAGCGGCATAGTTTGCCCTTTAATTGGTGATAAGATGATATTAATCTGTGGATCAGAAAAACCACTATTCCGCATCACCCGCGTATTATATTCGGTCAATATTTGTTGATATATTCCTCTAATATCCACCTGTATCAGACCATTTGCTAAACGGCTAGAGGCATCACCATAAGCTGGGATTGTCACATCCTCACCATTCAATAGTCGCTTTTCAAAATCCCGTGGAATGGTGAACACCGCAAATAACTTACGGCTGTTAATATCATCGTAGGCTTGCAATGAATTTTCATAAGTAAGCACATCAATTTTGGAACTGGTATTTAAAGAACGAATCAGACTTCGACTGGTGGTAGTATGATCTTGATCAACAATCGCAACCGGCAAATTGGTGATGGTACCATTTACATAGACTAAACTCATTAACGAGACAGACACTAACAGCAACAGCCACATTGGTCGCATTAGCATATAAAAAAACATTTTTACTGCTGAAGATAGAAATAGCTTAAGCATGCCAACATTGCCTCTTACTGTGAATGTAAACGTTTGACTAAACGTTTTCTTACTAATACTGTAATAATTATTGGATAGATCATTAAAATAGCGCAGGTTTTCAATACGGATAGATAACTAGAATGCCGTAAAAATAGATCGAATAATTTATTAAGCGCATAGGTTAAAGGTTCAAGTGACGAAATAAATCTCGCTATCCACGGCATTGACAGTTCTGGCACAACTACCCCCGAATAAGTTAATGCCAATCCAACTAATACCCCAATATAGGTATAGGCATCTAATACATTTTTGGTAAACGTATAAAGTAAAATACCGATACTTTGTGCTGCAATCACATAAAAAAACACCACCAGCATCATGGCGAATGGCGAACCTGATACCCGAGCATCAGAAAATAACACCAGCATTGCAATTTCAAACATTAATAACATAGTATACCAAATGGTATAAGGTGCTAATTTACCCAAAACAAACGGATAATTAGGTCGAGTTCGTTTAGGTAATTTTGATAAAATATAAATAGTTGTCGTTACAACAAACAATTGTAATAAATGTACCACTGCAGAAAACTGCTGAAAGTACATTGAGTTACCACTGGCATTAAATAGCCCATCATAATTGAAATTAACTTGTGCAAGTTTCGGTACCGGCAAACCAATACTCGTCGCCATTGTGGTACGATATTGAGTGTTTAATGAGGCTATTAAACCTGAATAATCCATTATAGAATAGAGGCCGGCACTATAGTATAAAGCATTATAATAGAGCATCGGCGTTGGTTGACGACCCGCTAACACATCAGCTTCAAAATTCGGTGGAATATATAAAATAGCGTAGATTTTTGCTTTTTCTAAATCTCGTTCTGCGCTCTCAAGCTGATTATCATAATTGAATAAATTTGCATGCGCACCAGCATTAAGATCGCGAACAATTTCACGAGATAAAATACTTTTATCTTGATCGACATAGCCTACTGGCAGATCAAATAATACACCGCGATAAAAGATACTACTGATGATCACAAAGATAATCAGCGGTAAAATCCACATTAACCAGTGAAAAGTAAAGCGCTTAAATATATCTGGGATTTCATCGTTAAATGCGTCTTTAAAGCGATGCCAGAAGTCTAAAATTAGTCGTCGATTTTCCATAATGTACTCATACCTGCACGTAAGCCTTCTACAGGTTTAGTTGGATAAAGTCTAATTTCAAACGTTTTTAAATCAAAATCACCAGTCGCTCGCGTTGCCCGTTTAGTAGCATAATCTCCCATTGGTGCAATAAAACGAATTTCAGCTTCAATTTCTTTATTACCAAGCGCAGGAACTTCCAGCTTAACATGATCACCTTTGTGAATATTAGGCATAATATTTTCACGCAGATTAAACACAAAATAAGCTTGCGGTAAGCGAATAACCGTTAATAGTGGACTATTAGGATTAAATAGCTCGCCAACTTCAGCAGGAATTGAACCTACTTCCCCATCTACTGGCGCTTTAACTTGCAAATCATCGTATTGGATCTGTAGTTGTTTAAGCTGTTCTTCGGCTTCTTTTAATTTAGCATTATAGATTTCTCGTTGTTCAACCCGATCGCCATTTTTGGCTTGATCTAAATTAGCTTGAGCTGACAACACTTGTTGATAAGCCGCATCGCGAGTTTTTAGCGCACTATCTAATATTGATTGAGAGACGAAGCCTTTGGCCGAAATCGCTTTGTTCCGATTGTATTCTTTAGAGGCGTTATCGTAAGCAACTTTAGCTTGTTCAAGTAATGCTTCATAATAACGAATACTCTCTTCACGAGTACCATTTTGAGAAAGTTGCACTTGTGCTTGTGCTTGCTCTCTGGCTGCTTCAGCGGCTTTAACTTGCGCTAACAATTCAGGACTATCGAGTGTAATTAAGATGTCATTTTGCTTAACATCATCACCTCGATTGACATGTATAGTCTGCACTCGCCCCTTTGCTTTTGAGGAAATGCTAACATTAGGTGCATCCACTTCACCTTGCAAAATTAGCTGGCTACTATGAGCACGAATTAAAATCGTCATTGAAATTAAAATAACAATCAATGCAATTACAATAAAAATTTTTTTATTCATATATTTTTTAGATTAATAAGTATCAGATAAGACCTAAATAATTAGGATAATTGTATGTAATAAAGAATTAGCATACTTCAATTACAAATATTATATCATGGGATATCGTGCTGAATTTAAACAATCAAAGCTATATTTTATGCTCAAATAACAATTAGAAGGAATTATTTACAACTATATTACAGATTATTCTATTTTAGCCTTAAATAAATTTCAATAATTGTAAACCATCATTTTAATAGATTTTATTTATAAATGTTATCAGTCAAAAGAAATAGATAAAAACCTACTTATTTAGTATGATATTTTTTAATTGAAATAATAAGGCTTAAAATATGCAAAAAATAATTATTATTGGCGGTGGTGCTGGCGGTTTAGAGCTTGCTACCGACCTAGGCGATAAATTAGGCAAAACTGATAAAGCTCAAATTACCTTAATTGATAAAAACAGTTATCATTTATGGAAACCACTATTACATGAAGTAGCAACTGGTGTACTTGATGAGCAAGTTGATAATATTTATTATGCATCGCAAGGACAACAGCATAATTTCGAATTTACTCAAGGTACCTTCACCAACCTTGATCGCAACCAAAAGCAAATTAGCATTATCAATCATAACGATGAAACTGTTCTTGTTGATTATGATATTTTGGTTATCGCTATTGGTAGCACATCTAATGACTTTGGTACCCCTGGTGTGAAAGAACATTGTATCTTTTTAGATGACCAAAATGCCGCTATTCGCCTACGTGAAACTTTAATTAATAAATTTACTGGTTTTTGTTCGATCATTGATGACGATCAATCCAAAAAAGAAGATAAAATTCATATTGCTATCGTTGGCGGTGGTGCGACAGGAGTTGAATTAGCTTCTGAACTACCTCATATGGTGGAAACGTTTGGTGCTTGCGGTCGAAATAAAATGTGTTCCGATCTGTTAGATGTTTCAGTTATTGAAGCAACCGATCGTATTTTACCGGCTTTACCAGAAAAAACCGCAGCTAGTATTACTAACACACTAAAAAAACAAGGGATTCATGTATTAACCAATACAATGATCACTAAAGCCGAGAGTGATGGATTTTATCCGAAAGGAGGCGAAACCATTAAAGCCGATATGATGATTTGGACTGCTGGCGTTAAAGCGCCTGATTATTTAAAAGAGATTGCTGGTCTAGAATCAAGCCGATCAAATCAATTAGTGGTAAAACCAACATTACAAACATCTCGTGATGACAGTATTTTTGTTATTGGTGATTGCGCATACGCAATGCAAGACAATGGTCATGCTTCACCACCTACCGCTCAAGCAGCTCATCAAATGGCAAAAATTTGCTATGAAAATATCGTTAGATTATTAAATAACCAATCATTAAAAACATTTAAATATACTGATAAAGGTACTGTGATTTCATTACATGATACCGCTGAAGGTGTAGTCAAATTAATTGGTAATAGTGAAATGGGAGTGAAAGGATTTTTCGCTTTAATGATCCACAAACTACTCTATCGTATGCATCAAGCAAGCTTACTTGGTATTTTTAAAACTATTCGTTTTGCCAGTGCTAGCAAATTTATGTATAAAACCAAATCAACTTCGATTTTTAGTAATCGTGATTAATTGCTAAAAAATATTTAACAGCTACTGAAAAATTTTATTAAGTAGCTGTTTTCGCTTATACTATTATCATAATTACAATTTTTAGATAATAGATGATGCGTTTTATTTTCATTTTTAGTTTACTTTTCGCTAGTTACACAGCTATAGCAAATTATCAGCCACATGATGGCGATGTCATTTTCCAATCTTCTCAATCAAATCAAAGTAAAGCCATTGAGCAAGCAACAAATTCACCTTATAGTCATGTAGGAATCATTTTTATTAAAAATGGCAAACCTTATGTTTTTGAAGCAGCAAGTAAAGTTATTTATACCCCGTTAGATAAATGGATAAATCGTGGTAAAAATAAAACATATGTGATTAAACGGTTAAAAAATCATTCTTTATCTCAGCAAGAAATTACCAGTTTAAAACAAGTTGCCCATAAATTTGAAAACAAACCTTACGATATTTGGTTTGGTTGGGATGACAAATATATTTATTGTTCAGAATTAGTGTGGAAAATTTATAATCGAGCGCTTAAATTAAAAATTGGTCAATTACAAACAATTAAAGATTTTAATTTATCATCGCCAGCGGTTAAACAAAAACTAAAAGAACGTTATGGTAATAACATTCCATATCAAGAAACGGTGATATCACCGGTTGCGATATTTAATTCAGCACTACTTATCACTGTTGATAAGCGGGATTAAATTAGTAATAATCTTTTTATTGGTGCAAAGCTTTTACGATATAGATGATTCACGCCATGTTGTTCAATGGCGTTTAAATGATCTTTGGTTGGATAGCCTTTATGTTTAGCTAAACCATATTGAGGGTATAACTTATCAAGCTCAACCATTTCACGATCACGGGTCACTTTGGCTAAGATCGATGCAGCACTAATTTCAGCCACTAACAGATCACCTTTAACCACTGCTTGGGTTCGAATACCAAAATTAGGGCACCGATTACCGTCAACTAACACATAATTTGGTTTAATGTTTAAGCCAGACACGGCTCGTTGCATTGCCAGCATGGTAGCATGTAGGATATTGAGTTCATCAATTTCATCAACCGATGCTCTAGCGACACACCATGCTAATGCATTTTGTTTAATAATATCAAAGAGTGCTTCACGTTTTTTTTCTGATAATTTTTTAGAATCAGTTAATCCCTCAATCGGTTTATTCGGATCTAAAATCACCGCAGCAGTTACGACATCGCCACAAAGTGGTCCGCGACCAACTTCATCAACACCGGCAATTAATGTCGCATCAGGGTAAGTAAACTCTAATAACAAGGGGAATCCTCTAATACATCTAATACCGCCTGGGCAGCTTGTTCATCAGCATTACAGCGAATTTGTTTATGTAAAGCTAAAAATGTTGCTTTTAGTTCGGTGTTGTCACTTTCTAAAAAAGGTAAAACATGATTAGCGATATTTTCTGGTGTACAGTCGTGCTGTAATAATTCAGGGACGATTTCTTTACCCGCTAGAATATTAGGTAGAGAAACATAAGGGGTTTTGATAAGTTTTTTTGCCAACCAAAAGGTGAAAGCTTTCATTTTATAGCCAACAACCATTGGGCATTTAGCCAGCATACACTGAAGTGCCACCGTCCCTGAAGCTAAAATTGCAGCATTACTGGCAATCATCGCTTCCCGAGCATGACCATCTAATAATTGCAGCTTAAGCTCTGGTGCAATCTCTGCCTTTATTTGTTCAAATTCTGCTCTTCTTTTGCTATTCACTAATGGAACTACAATATGTAAATCAGGGAATTTATCACGTAACAATTGCGCTGCTTTTAAAAAAGGCTCAGATAATAATGTCACTTCGGCATGGCGACTGCCAGGCAATAAGGCTAAGCATTGGCAATCAACAGGAATACCTAACTGTTGACGCATAGCTGTTTGATTGGGTTCGAGGGGAATATCATCAGCCATTTTATGACCAATAAATCGACAAGGTACATCAAATTTATCATAAAAGGCTTTCTCGAAAGGCAGAAAAGCTAAAATTAAATTTGTATTGCGTTTAATCTTAAACACCCGCTTTTGCTTCCAAGCCCAAACAGAAGGACTGACATAATGAATCGTTTTAATACCAGCTTGCTTAAGTTTACCTTCTAACGAGAGATTAAAATCCGGCGCATCAATACCAATAAAAACATCGGGTTTGAGATCAATCAAACGTTTAGTAATATCACGACGAATAGCTAAAATACGCCGTAGCCGACCTAATACCTCAACAATCCCCATCACTGATAGCTCATCCATTTCATACCAAGCTTGGCAACCTTCAGCTTGCATTAGTGGACCAGCAATACCGACAAATTTAATATTAGGATGGTGTTTTTTAAGAGTGCGAATTAAACCGGCACCAAGAATATCGCCAGATGTTTCACCAGCGACCAGAGCAATAGTTAACTGCTTATCTGTCATTAACGGATAATGCCTCGGGTTGAACGAGCAAAAAAGTCGTTAAACAGCTGTACTTCTGGATACTGTTTAGCTAGCATTGCAATTTCAACTTTTGCATCGTCAAGCGTTAATCCATTTCGATATAGAATTTTGTACGTGTTACGGATGGCTTGTAGTGCTTCTTTACTGAAGCCACGACGTTTCAAGCCTTCATAATTGACGCCATGTGGTGTTGCGTGATTTCCTTGAGCAATAACATAAGGAGGTACATCTTGAGCAACGCCAGAACAACCGCCAACCATAACGTGAGAACCGATTACACAAAATTGGTGTACTGCGGTCATACCGCCAATAATCACATGATCATCTAACTGAACATGACCACCGAGCGTGGCATTATTAGCCAAAATACAACGATCACCAATGATACAATCATGCGCAACATGGGCATTAATCATCAATAAATTATCACTACCAATACGGGTTAACTCACCACCTTGAACTGTGCCACGATGAATCGTCACACTTTCACGAATCATATTGCGATCACCAATTTCGGTGCGAGTTGGTTCACCACGATATTTCAGATCTTGGTTAACTTCACCAATTGAAGCAAATTGATAAATTTGATTATTTTGACCAATTTTGGTGTGTCCATTAACGACAACATGTGATTTTAAAAAGGTACCATCACCTATTTCAACATTTTCACCAATATAACAAAAAGGCCCGATTTTGACATTATCACCAATCTTTGCCCCCTTTTCTATTACTGAACTTGGGTGTATTTCCGTTGCCATAGCAATTCCTTAATACTTTTGGGATATTTCAAAAATCATTATTATTTACGAGCACACATCATTTCAGCTTCGCAAACTAATTTGCCATCGACAGTTGCAACACCATGGAACAATGCAATGCCTCGACGCTCTTTAATATATTCAACATCAAGCATAATTTGATCACCTGGCACCACTGGTCGTTTAAAACGAGCTTTATCTATTGAAGCAAAATAATAAAGTTGTCCTGGTGACAATTCTTCAATACTTTTAAAGGCTAAAATTCCAGTTGCTTGCGCCATCGCTTCTAAAATTAAAACGCCTGGGAAAATAGGTTTATTCGGGAAGTGACCTTGGAAGAATGGTTCATTTACAGTTACATTTTTAATGGCTTTTAATGTTTTACCTTTCTCATAACTAAGTACACGATCAACCATCAAAAACGGATAACGGTGTGGAAGTAAACTAATAATTTCTTCAATATCAAGGGTATTAAGTTCGGTAGTCAAAATAGCTATCCTTATACATTATTTGCTATAAATTATTTGTATTATAACTGAGGATACCACTTTCACTCAAGGAGTGATTTAAGCCACAAATTTTAAAATTCCTAATGACTAAAAAATCAAATAAATGCAATAAATTATCTAAATGATATGTAAATACTATTTTATACTATATTAGATCATATATAATATGTTCAATATTTAGCTAAAAAGATATTTAACTTGGAGAGTAGAATGAAATCATTTATAAAAATGACATTAGTAAGTAGTGCTATCGTATTAGCATTGGCTGGCTGTGATGACAAAAAAACCACTGAAGAAAACAAAGCACCAGCAACAACAACCACTGCACCGGCAAATAGCACTGAAAATGCTAATACCAATGCGACAGAAAGTAAAACTGAAGCAACGACTGCGCAAAACTCAGCGGATAAAGTGACAATATCAACTGATGCGCAAAAAGAAGCTTACGCATTAGGTTCTTCATTTGCTAACTATATGAAATCAAATTTAGAACAAAATGAAGTAACTGCCGATCAAGAATACCTAATCAGTGGCTTTAATGAAACCATGCGTGGTGCCTCACAACTTAGCCAAGATGAAGTTAAAAATGTATTAGATGCATTTGGTAAACGAATTCAAGAAGAAAGCCAAGCTCGTTTTGAAAAACAAAAAACTGAAAATACTGCTGCTGGTGAAAAATATCGCGAGGATTTTGCTAAGCAAGAAGGTGTAATTAAAACTAAATCTGGTTTAATGTATAAAATTCTTAATGAAGGAACCGGTCGTCATCCGTCAGCAGAAGATACCGTTATTGTTCATTATGTTGGTACATTAACAGATGGCCGTACATTTGATAGTTCTTATGATCGTAACGAACCTGCAACTTTCCCGCTTAATGGAGTAATTAAAGGTTGGACAGAAGGGATCCAATTAGTTGGTGTTGGTGGTAAAATTAAATTAGTTGTGCCACCTGAATTAGGATATGGTGACCAAAGCTTCCCGAGTCAAGGTGACAAAGCAAGTATTACACCAGCATCAACGCTAGTTTTTGAAGTTGAACTACTTGGTATTGATGATGATAAGGAAAATAATCCAGCATCATCAACTGAGCCAGAACAAACGCAAGAGCAAAATCAACCAGCAGCTAACTAATTTGATGAAACCATTAAGTTATACATTGGTTATTATGGGTCCCGCTTATGGGACCCAATCTGCTTATTGTGCCTATCAATTTGCTCAAACACTGCTTGCAAATAGTAACCATTCAATTGCTAACATATTTTTCTATGCTGACGGCGTTTATAATGCTAATTGTTATAGTGATCCAGCCAATGATGAATTTGATCTAGTCAAAGCTTGGCAACGCTTAGCAAAACAGTATTCGTTAAAACTGACTGTTTGCGTAGCAGCCGCGCAAAGACGTGGTATCAGTGAAAATAATCTTGCCGAATATTTTGAACTAACCGGTCTTGGCGAGTTGAGTGAAGCAGTAGCAAGTTCAGATCGAGTTCTACAATTTTAAATATAGGCAGATAACATGAAAAAAGTAGCAATCATTATTAGCTCAGCACCACATAGCACTGCCAAAGGTCGAGAAGCATTAGATACCGCTTTAGCCCTTTCAACATTCAATCATATATCTGTCTTTTTTATCGGCGATGGTGTATTTCATCTATTAGCTAATCAACATCCAGAGTTGATATTAATGCGTGATTACATTGCCACTTTTAATATGTTGGAACTTTATGACATTGAAGATGTTTATGTCTGTAAAGCATCATTAGATGAACGTAAATTAAGCCAGACTCCCCTCAATATTGCAAACCAAGTAATTGATAAGAATCAGTTAACTCAACTATTAGCCAATCAAGATGTGATTTTACGCTTCTAAAGCCTGCTAAAAAAACCGTTTCCTCAAAATTTTTATATAATCTTATCAAGATGTTAGTTACTAAAAAATAGATCAATCGTTTTTAAAACAATATAAAAATCCCCATGACTTTTATCATTACTGATTAAGTCACAGGGATAATTTTACTAAAATTTGTTAGATAAAATTTCGATTAAACAAGTTTTTTCATTTGATCTGCAATCTTTTCAGCTTGTTGACCAACTACGATTTGTACGCCTGTTTTACCTAATTTTATAACTGCCATTGCACCTAGTGCTTTAGCTGCTTGTTCATCAATTAGATCGGTATCATGAACATTCAAACGTAAACGAGTAATACATGAATCAATATTAGTTAAGTTTTCTTTACCACCAATAACTACTATATATTGTTCAGCAAGTTTAGATAAATCACCACCAACTGGTGCTTTTTCTTGTGCTGATGTTTCTTCACTAATTTCAGTTGCATTAGCAACATCATCTTCACGACCCGGCGTTTTAAGATTGAATTTCACAATTACAAAGCGGAATACGATATAGTAAACAAAGAAGAATACGATACCTTGTAGAATTAACATATACCAATGTACAGCTAATGGGTTACGAGATTGTAACAACATATCGATTAGACCTGCACTGAATGCAAATCCAGATATCCATTGCATTGTTGCAGCAATAAATAGAGAGATCCCCGTTAAAACAGCATGGATTACATATAACACAGGCGCAACAAACATAAACGCAAACTCTAATGGTTCAGTAATACCAGTAAAGAAGGCCGCAAAAGATGCCGCTAACATGATTGAAGCTGTTTTATCTTTATTACCTTTTTTAGCAGTATGATAAATTGCCAGTGCAGCACCAGGTAAACCAAACATCATAATAGGGAAGAAACCTGCTTGATAACGACCAGTTATACCTGCAATCGCTTTACCAGATTCAATAGAACCTTGTCCGCCTAAGAAGTTAGGAATATCATTAACACCAGCAACGTCAAACCAAAATACTGAGTTTAAAGCATGGTGTAGACCAACAGGAATTAATAAACGGTTAAAGAAGCCATAAATACCTGCACCTACTGAACCTAAATTCTTAATCCATTCACCAAAAGATACTAATGCGCTAAAGACCATAGGCCAAATAAAATATAGCACTACAGAAACAAGTAACATCACAATAGATACAATGATTGGGACCAAACGCTTACCACTGAAAAAAGCTAATGTTTTATGTAGTTCAACAGAACTAAAGCGGTTATATAGTTCAGCAGACATAATCCCAACTAAAATACCGATAAATTGGTTATTTATCTTGAAAAAAGAGGGGGATATCTGTGCCTCCCAACCTTTTACACTGGTATCAACACCTTCAAATAGGGCAATAGTATTTGGTGATAATAGTGTAGTAATGATTAAAAAGCCTACCAATCCAGATAATGCTGCTGCGCCATCTTTATCTTTAGACATACCATACGCAACACCGATTGCGAAAAGAATTGGCATATTATCGATAATAGCACTGCCGGATTTAATCAAAAATGCCGCAGCAATATTGTTGGCACCCCAACCATCTGAATCAATCCAATAACCAATACCTAAAAGTATTGCTGCAGCAGGTAATACTGCCACGGGCACCATTAAAGAGCGCCCAATTCGTTGTAAATAAGCTAAAATTCCCATAGTTTTGCCTCATATTATCATTAGGGAGTTACTTAAAAATAATAAAATCTCACATCGTTAAGTAAAAGAAGTAAGTCAAATATATTTGACATTATATTATTTTACTTCGCAAATTAAATGTTTGCTTTTTGTGATTTATATCACGCTTTTTTTTTGCTTAATTAGTTTAATATAGTAAAATAACTACAACATATTTTACTTTAAAAAAAAAGATTTATTTCATTATATCAGAAGAGATTATATTTTATGAGACTTATTCCTTTAAAAAATGCGCAAGAAGTTGGCGCGTGGGTTGCTCAGCGCATCGTAAACAAAATTAATCAATTTAATCCAACTGCAGATCGTCCTTTTTTACTAGGTTTACCAACGGGAAGTTCACCATTAGTAATGTATCAACAACTAATTAAACAGTACCAAGCGGGTAAAGTAAGTTTTAAACATGTCGTGACATTTAATATGGACGAGTATGTCGGTATTCCTGAAGATCATCCACAAAGTTATCACACTTTTATGTATGAAAATTTCTTCAACCATATTGATATTGATAAAAACAACATCCATATATTAAATGGCAATGCAGCTGATATAGAACAAGAATGCCAAGAATATGAAGAAAAAATCAAATCCTACGGCAAAATTAATATTTTCCTTGGTGGGGTAGGCCAAGATGGACATATTGCATTTAATGAGCCAGGTTCTTCACTTTGTTCACGAACTCGTATCAAAACCTTAACTGAAGATACCATTATTGCCAATTCACGCTTTTTTGATAATGATATCAAACAAGTGCCAAAACATGCATTAACCATTGGTGTTGCAACATTAATGGATGCCGAAGAGGTAATTTTATTAGTTTGTGGACACAACAAAAGTTTGGCATTGCAAGCAGCGGTAGAAGGAAGTGTTAACCATTTATGGACTGTTTCCGCATTACAAATGCATCCAAAATCAATTATTGTTTGTGATGAGACAAGCACTGATGATCTTAAAGTAAAAACACTAAAATATTTTAAACAAATGGAAGCAGATAATCTTCAAGTAACCATTTTATAAAGGATAACTCAATGTACGCATTAACCAATTGCCGTATTTACACTGGTTATGAAATTCTTGATAATCACGCTGTTATTATTGACGGTGATAAAATTGCAAAAATTTGTAAACAAGAACAATTACCAGCCGACATCACCATTAAAGATTTACAAGGTGCTAATGTTGCACCAGGCTTGATTGATATCCAAGTCAATGGCTGTGGTGGTGTGCAATTTAATGAAACACTTGATGCACTAAGTATTGAAACCTTAGAAGCTATGCAAGCAACTAACCTTGTGTATGGTTGTACTAGCTATTTACCAACCTTAATCACCTCAACTGACGAATTTATGATTAAAGCAGTAAACGTGATGCGTGAATATTTAGCTAAGCACCCTAACCAAGCATTAGGTTTACATCTTGAAGGACCTTATATTAATCCTGAGAAGAAAGGTATTCATAATATAAATTATATTCGTCAACCTTCACAGGAGATGATCGACTTTCTTTGTGCAAACGCCGATGTAATTAAAATTATTACTCTAGCCCCAGAAAAAGTTGATGCTAAACATATTAAACAATTATGCGATGCCGGAATTCATGTTTCAGTTGGACATTCTAACGGCCACTATGATGATTGCCGTCGTGGTTTCAATGCTGGTATCCGCCTAGGTACGCATCTATTTAATGCTATGCCTTATATTACTGGTCGCGAACCGGGTGTTGTTGGCGCAATTTATGATGAACCAGAAGTGTATGTCGGTATCATTGCTGATGGCCAGCATGTAAGTTGGGCGAATATCCGTAATAGCCACAAAATTAAACAAGATCATTTAATTTTGATTACTGATGCGATGTTATTAGCTGGTTCTAATTTAACTTCAGGAGTATTTGCTGACAAAACTATCTATTATAAAGATGGCCGTTGTGTTGATGAAAATGGCACGCTAGGTGGATCAGCATTAACCATGATTGAAGCAGTAAAAAATGCAGTAGAGTATGTTGGTATTGCTTTAGATGAAGCATTAAGAATGGCAACACTCTACCCAGCCAAAGCGATTGGTGTAGATAAACAACTAGGTACAATTAGTGAAAGCAAAATTGCCAACTTAGTTATTTTTAATCGTGACTTTTCAAATGTGAAAACTATTGTTAATGGAGAGATGAGCCGTTAGAATGTCGGATAGTTAATGAAAATATTGAGATAAAATATGACCTTTAATTACCTACATCTAGTCGGCAATGCTGAACTAATCAAGCAATTAAATTATGCAATGATTTATCGTTTGATTGTTCAGCAAGCGCCCATTTCACGTATTCAACTCGCCGAAATTAGTCAATTAGCACCCGCTAGTATCACCAAAATAACTCGCCAACTTCTTAAAAAAAATATGATCAAAGAAGTTGATGCCCAACAATCAACAGGGGGCAGACCTGCGGTTTCAATACAAGCAAAATTTAGCTATTACCAGACAATTGCTATTCAGTTGAGTCGTTCACATGTCACAATTGAACTTTATGATCTAGGAGCCAATTGCTTAATATCTGAAGTTTATCCATTGACTACTTTTACCGAACAGTTAGCACAAGAATATTTAATTGCACTAATTAAACAGTTCATCGAAAAAAATAATAAAAAAGTTAAACACCTTGTTGCCATCTCAGTAGTACTACCGGGCTTAATTGACTCAGTTCGCGGAATTATTCGTTATACGCCACATATTCAAGTTAAGGCATGGCCTTTAGCGGATGTATTACGTGATCAGTTTAATGTTTCGATTTTTATTGGTAATGATATTCAAAGTTTGGCATTAGCTGAGAGCTATTTCGGTTCAACTCAAGATGTTGATGATTCAATTTTAATTCGTGTACATCGTGGTGTTGGTTCAGGAGTAATTATTAATCAACAATTACTTACTAACCATAACCAAACAGCTTGTGAAGTTGGACACATCCAAATTGATGCATTAGGTGAACGTTGCCATTGTGGAAATTTTGGCTGTTTAGAAAATCGTGTAGTTCACAAGGCCATCGAGGCACGAGCAAAACAGATGATAGAGCAAGGTTATCCGACTAAATTAAGTTTAGATAACATGAATATCAGCAATATTTGCAAATATGCCAATCAAGGAGATGAGTTAGCACTTAAGTTAGTTAAAGATGCCGGTGAAAATCTGGGTAGAGCTGTCGCGATAATGGTGAATATTTTTAACCCACAACGGATTGTATTAGCTGGCGAATTAACAAAATCACCCGATGTATTATTAAATGCAGTAACTAGTGCGTTAAATGCTCAAAGTTTAGAAGAGTTAAGAAACAATCTAACTATCAATTGTTCAACACTTAATGACCGTTCAGCAATTGGTGCATTTGCCTTAGTACAACAAGCATTATTTAACGGTTCGCTGTTAATGACCTTGTTAGAAACGATCTAATAAATTGCTTTACAATAAAAATAAAAGCCCATAAATAGGGCTTTTGTTATTCATCATTAAGCTAAGATGCGTAGCATTCTTCGTAATGGTTCAGCAGCACCCCATAATAACTGATCGCCAACTGTAAAGGCTGATAGATACTCTTTACCCATATTCAATTTACGTAACCGTCCAACAGGCGTACTTAAAGTACCTGTAACCGCAGCTGGAGTCAGTTCTCGCATAGAAAGTTCACGATCATTTGGTACAACTTTAACCCAATCATTATGAGCAGCAAGTAGTTTTTCAATCTCAGGAATGCTGATATCTTTCTTCAATTTAATCGTGAACGATTGACTATGGCAACGTAATGCCCCAACTCGTACACAAAGTCCATCAACAGGGATAATCTGACTCGTTCCTAGAATTTTATTGGTTTCCGCTTGGCCTTTCCACTCTTCACGACTTTGACCGTTATCAAGAGCTTTATCAATCCAAGGAATTAAACTGCCCGCTAAAGGCACACCAAAATTATCAGTTGGTAAACTACCATCACGCATTTTTTGTGTCACTTTGCGTTCAATATCTAAAATAGAAGAGTTAGGATCTTGGAGTTGTTTAGCAACTTCAGCGTTTAACATTCCCATTTGAGTAAGTAATTCACGCATATGACGTGCACCACCACCAGAAGCAGCTTGATAAGTTGACACAGAAACCCAATCGATTAAGTTTTCAGCAAATAATCCACCAAGTGACATCAACATTAAACTTACTGTACAGTTACCTCCAACAAAAGTTTTAATGCCTCTATCTAAAGCTGATTGAATGTTAGCTTTATTCACTGGATCAAGAACAATAATTGCATCATCTTCCATACGTAAAGTTGACGCAGCATCAATCCAATAGCCTTGCCAACCGGTTGCACGCAATTTTGCATAAATTTCAGAGGTATAATCACCACCTTGGCAGGTAACAATAATATCTAATGCTTTTAAAGCATCAATATCATCGGCGCTTTGTAATATTCCTGTTTTTCCACCAAACGAAGGAGCTGCTTGACCAGCTTGAGAAGTAGAAAAGAAAACAGGATTGATATAATCAAAATCATGTTCTTCAACCATACGTTGCATAAGAACAGAGCCCACCATTCCTCGCCAACCGACAAAACCAACATTTTTCATATTTTATTTCCAAAAGTAGATGTTATATAAAGAAATATTCATTTACTATTAAAGCAAAAAATCACCATAAAACAAGTCAGATAAGAATTATTTTTGTAGTCGCGGATATGATAACGTGGTGTTATATATAATTTTATCGACAAAACTGAAGGTGACACAAAAACTAGTACATCATAAACTAGTCACTAATATTTGTTTTCCACATAAAAAACACCATCATATCGATAAAATAATTAATAAAATGGCCATCTTCTTGGTTAGCTATAATAAAGACGTTTTCATTTTGAGAACGATTTATCTCACCGAGTCGGGCTGCAAATTTGGCACTCTGCCAAGGAGATACACGTGCATCTTGTAAGCCAACTGAAAGCATCACAGGTGGGTAGTTAACACCTTCACGTAGATTAAGATAAGCATCGATAGTTTGCAGATTTTTAAATTCCTGTTTATTGAAAGGCGAACCAAATTCCGCAAAATTCACACTACCAATTGGTATTTGATCTAAGCGGCTCATATTCAACATACCTGAGGTAATTGATGCGGCGGCAAAAAGTTCTGGATGTCTGGCTAATGCAGAGCCAATTACAATACCACCTGCACTGGCGCCACTTATGACTAGCTTGGATGAATTGGTGTAACGATGATCAATAAGATATTTTGCGCATTTAATAAAATCATTGACTGAATTTATCTTATTTTTTCCCTTTCCATCATAATGCCATTTAGGCCCTAACTCACCACCACCACGAATATGGGCAATGGCAATAATACCACCTTTCTCAAGCCAAATTAAACGAGTGGTATCATAATAATTAGGATAACTATTTTCGCCATAAGCGCCATAAGCCGTTAACCAAGTTGGATTATTGCCATCAAGTTTAATTCCTTTTCGATGAATAAGTGTAAGAGGAATAAGTTCGCCATCATTGGATTTAACCCATTTTTGCTCTGATTCATAATCTGCAAATAGTGATGCATCAGTCTTTATTATTTTAGAATCTTCAATTAACTGACTATCAGGGTCATATTGCCATATTTTTGGTGGTATATTCCAATTTTGTTGGGTAAATAAAATCTCTTTATGATCTGAACTAGAAAAAATAGCCGTTACCTCATTACCATCACTAACAGGAATCATTTTGATGTTATGCAGATCAGCAAAAGGAATAGTCACAAATTTATACTTTCCAGAGTCATAATAAGCAAGATAAATAGCATCTTTACTGACTGTAAACAGATCCAATTCGCCTTTTTTCCATTCAATTATTTTTTCTTCTGGAGAATGGATATGATTAAGGTTTAGTCGAGAAATGGTATAACCTGAAAAGTTATTATATTTAGCCAAATAAAGCCAATTATCTCGTACAAAAAAATCCTCTACATTTTGTTTTCTATCGATGATCTTTTTCCAATGTTTGTTTTCCAGATAAAGAGAGTTAGAGTCGGTTAAATACAAATCTATGGTATCACCGGATATTGAAGATTCCACTGAAGCAACGGCCCAACTAGCAGATAAAGATAAATTGATATTTTGGTCAGTATTAGCTTGATAATCCTCGATATTGGCTTTGCCAAAAATAGCCGAATCCTTGTCACTATTGGAGCCTAAACGATGAAGATAGAGTTCTTCTGTTCCTAACTTTCGATTATTAGAATTAGCAAAATTATTACGATGATAGAAAAAAGATAAATTATCACTCGCCCATACTATATTTGAAGCAGTTATGCCGGATAAGCTATCGGCTAGATGTGCTCTAGTTTTTACATTAATCACTTTGATTGATGAAATTTCAGAATCATTTTCAGAAATAGCATAAGCAACATACTTACCTTCATTTGAAGGGTACAAATTATATATATAACCAACTGGTGGGTCGACTAATAATCTTTCTTTGCCGAATCGATCTTTAACAAACAAACGGTTATAAGGATGCTTATTTGTTCGTTTCAAGTAAAAAGTATTATCACCCTTTAGTCTAATATTATGAATTATTGGTTCAGTTCCATAATCTGTTAATTCACTGAATCGTTTTTCAATCGATGAGAACAAATCGAGTTTTTCAAGAATTTTCATTGAACGATTTGATTCAGATAATAACCAATTATTAGTTAGATCCTTTTCTGTTTCCATCCAACCATAACTGTCAACTGAGGAATAAGAATTATTCGATACACAACTAATGCAGTTTACTAATGATAAAAAGACAATAATGATAAAAAAAATTTTTTTTAACCAGAACATTATTGATTTCCTTTTATCATGCTCTATAAAAAATAAAACTAGAATAATTATCTAGTTCTATCATTTATATCTTAATGTATCAAATGATTATTATTCATTCGTTTTGGCTTACTCTTCGTCTAAAATATAGATTATTATTGCAATTTAGATAATTAGTTTTTGATAAAACAAAGCCCGAATTATCGGGCTTATTTTAGTTTTGTGCGTTGTCAATTTTAGAAATCTTCATCACTTGGTTCATCTACTGCCATTGCTGCCATATTATACCGCTCAATCCCTTGAGTTCCGGCTTGTATAATATCTGGTAACAATGTTACTAGATTTGCGTCAGTGCGTTGCATAAAGGTTTCTAACAACATAGGAACATTTACACCAGTGACTATTTCTATAGTAGGAAAATCAGCCATCAATCTAACTAAAGTATTAAATGGTGTGCCACCTTTTAAATCAACAAAACAGACAATTTCTGAGCCAAAATGTTGTAACTCTTCTAGCTTTTTTTGCAGTTGTTGTTGAAAATCATCTGTTGATTGCCCCATTGCAAACGAAACCGCTTCACACTGAGATTGTTTACCACAAATCATTTCAGTCGTTTCAATTAAGCTTTTCGCTGTTGAACCATGTGTACTGACTAATACAGAAATCATCGATTTAAGTTCCTATTTTAGTAATCTAAACAACGATAATAACGACGGATTGACATTGGATGACGATTTAAATGTTCAACATAAGCATCGATACGATTATTGATAGCACGGAAAACAAATGGTGAAAGATTTCCACGATATTTTTCTGATATACCTGGTAATTCATAATCTTTGGTATCAATAATAGTATAATTACCACAAATTTGCGGTAAGAATTTAGCGACTCTTTCACTTAATGGGCGTTGAGTATCTTCACCGACATAAACGGTTACCGCAGTATCACGATCAATAACTTCTAATGTACCATGGAAAAATTCCGCTGACTCAATTGATTTTGAACGTAACCAATGTTGTTCTTCCCAATAACACATAGCATGAGAATAAGTTGCTCCCCATTGATTACCCGCGCCAACAAAATAGTGCATTGGATCATTATGATGTTTTTCAGCAACTTCTTGACCAAATTTATCTGCTTTTTTCGCAACGGCAACAATATTTTTAGCAAAATGTTGATCCATTTGTTGGTAGAACTCGTCATAATCAGGAAATTCTCCAGCTAAAAACATTAAACGATCAGCAGTCATAAAGAATTTTAATTGTTCATTCATTGGATAAACAACTACATGATCAGCCATATTTCCTAATGGAGTATCAGCTTTATCCATGAAAGCAAATACAGTTGAACCAACTTCTTTTTGAATTTTTTCAATAGCAGCAACCACTTCTTGTGTCGTACCAGTTACTGATGAAATAATGATAAGCGTATCTTTAGTGATACGTTTGTTGCCAGTTACTAAATATTCAGCAGCGTGTTGCACAAAGGTCTCAATCGCTGTTTTTTCTTTCATATGTACAACTGCTTGCATTGATGATGCATAAGTACCACCAATACCTAACCAACAAACGTTGCTATAACCACGCGCGTGGATTTTATCAATAAATTCATTGATTTGTGGTCTTAATGCTAATGCACCATTCATGCTGTCTAATTCTTTCTTTTCGTCATATTTTCTCATTTTTAAATCCTCTTAATTTTCGAGCTAGTTATTTCATCAAATTCTGGATAGGTTGATTTTTCAAGGTTATGACCTTTTAATCGTGAAACTTGGTAACTTAATAGATGAATCGGTATTGTCATAAATAGTGATGCGTACAATTCATCTATATCAATATTAAGACACAAATCGTCTTGTTTAACGTTGCTACTGTTATTGGCGTAAATCGTAGAAATATTTTTAACATGTTTAGTTAAAAATACTTTTAACAATTCAGCACGGTTAGATAACACGCCATGTGGTTCAAGAAAAACGATATTATCATTCTCATGTAAACCTAAATATGGGCCATGCATATACTCTTCGAGCTCTTTACCAAAAGCACTATTACGTATAGTTTCGGTAAACTTTGTTTCACCTTCTCGAGCAATACCATAGGTTGCACCGTAGCCAATAAATATGACTCGTTGAGAATGATAAAATTTGTGTTGATATTGATTTACCCAAGCTTGCGATTGTTCAATAACTTTAGGTAGCAAACCTGCAACTTTTCTAAGTTGATCGAAATAACTAGCAAATTGTTGATCATCCATGCTGCCATTTTTTTGTGCAATGACTAAAGCAATAATTATCAAATCAAGAATCGTAACGCTATAACCAGCACTGACATAAGGCATTTCCTCAATAGGAATGCCCATAGATAACACATTATTACTAATTTTATATAATGGACTATCAGGATTGCTGGTAAGCGTATAGATAATTTGATTATTCTTGATAAACTCTTCAACTAAATGAATCGTTGAATAGCTTTCACCCCCTTGTGAAATAGCAAAATAGAGGGTATTAGGATCGCTGTAATGTAAATAATTAGCAGCGATTGAAGGATCTTCAATATAAACGGGAACCTTTAAGATTTTACTCATTAAAGGTCTCGCTCCATAAGCTGCGTTAGAACTTGAACCTGTAGCAAAGATAACAATTGAGTTAAATTGTTTAACTTTACTTGAATCAATAGTATCAACAAACAATGTTTGATAATTGTCTAAAATACTTTGATAGTATTCAGGTTCTAATGCTACATAATCAGCAATACTTTTCATTACATCTTCCTTTTTATTAACCTAGTAATCCACTCCAAGCACCAAAGACACCAATACCTGCAATCATTAATAAGATCCAATGTGCTTTTAGTCCTTTTCTGTCTAATAAAAAGATAAATAAAGTAAATAATAACGGCAATATTTGCGGAACAATACCATCGAAAATATCCTGTAATGACGTAGCATCAGAGCCTGAGCCAATGGTTAGTGGCATATTTAATGTCACCATCGTCGCCACCATGGCCCCTACCACCGAGAGCCCCAAGATAGATGCGCCATAAGACAATTTATCCATCAAGCCAGTTTTTTGTACTTTTTCAATAAAAGATGCACCAATGTTATAACCAATAAATAGACCAAAATAACGAGCAATAATGGCTGGAATATTGAAAATTAATAAAAATAGTAGTGGCCCTAAGATATTACCTTGCATCGCCAGTGAAGTACCAATACCTGTTGCAATAACCCGTAATGTTCCCCAGAAGAATGAATCTCCCAAACCACTTAGTGGTCCCATTAATGCAATTTTGACGTCATTTATTGAACTTTCATCAAAATTTTCATTTACGGCATTTTGCTCTTCCATAGCAATAGAAATACCTAATGGGAAAGTAATTAACCATGGCGTAACATTATAAAATTCTAAATGTCTTTGATAAGCAGTAGTTAATTGTTCTGGTTTTTGGCTATAAATTTTTTCTAAAGCAGGACGAATCGCAAAAGAATAACCTAGATTCATTTGTCGTTCATAGTTCCATGACCACTCAGCAGTGAAAGAGCGCCAAAATGTTCGCATTAAATCCTTTTTAGTAATTAAATTAGAATTCTTCATCTTCATAATTGATCTCCTGTCCTACTAAAGCATTGCCTGATTGATTATTAACTTCTTGATTGTCTGAGGTGGTAAGTTTTTTGCCGGTAAATGAAGAGTAACCGGTAAGAATTAACGCCATACAAGCGCCAAAAACGGCAACACCAGTGACAGGTACTTTCATATATACTGCTACAGCAAAACCAAGAATAAAGAATGTTGCATTGGTTTTTTTGATCATAATCTTCATTAACATAGCAAAACCAAATGCAGGTAATAAGCCTGTTGCAATTCCTAAACCGTTAATGACAAACTCAGGGATCACATCAAGTAAGCCTTTTATTGCTTCACTTCCAAATAAGTAAGAAAAACCAACGACTAAGCCAATTGGTAGGTTGATAGAAAAGAAACCGCCGAAAATATTCATGCGATCAACGCCTTTACCATTACCTTCACTAGCATACTTATCTGCTTTATGCACAAAGTAAGGTAAAATGAACAAGAAACATAAGTTTTTAACCACTAAAACCAAAGAAGCAATTGGAATCCCTAAAGTTAAGGCAACTGCCGTACTTTTACCGGCACCAATCGCAAACGCGGTTCCTAATACACTACCTGAAATAATTTCTGGAGGGATAGATGCACCAATAGAAAAAGAACCAACAAACGCCAACTCTAATGTCGCACCGATAATAATTCCTTGTGTAACATCCCCCATTACTAGCCCAGCTAAGGTACAAGTAACTAAAGGTCTTGATAACATAGATGAACCTAAAAAGTATTCACCATTGGCTAACATAGCAATCAAGGCCAAAATAATTGCTGTAATAACAATACTCATTTTGTATTCCTTTTTGTCTATTTTTCAAATTTTTGCTTAGATTCACTTGGGATCTGTTGTATATACACTTCAACACCATCTTGTTGTAATCCAGCTAATAAGTCTGCTTCTAACTCTGTCAAATTAATTGTTTTAGAATAATTTTTGGTTCCTTCACGAGGTTTAGTTCCTCCTAAATTAAGACTAGTTATTTGTCCCTGAGTTCCGCGGATGAGTTTTTCTGCATCTTCTACCGATTCCACCACAATTAACATCTGATATTTATCTGTTACACCAGAATTAATAGCACCAATACTGTCATCAATTGACTTCATGACTAGTTTGGAATTTTCAGGTTTAGCTAATCGAATCGCTGATTTACGAAATTCATCATTAGCAACAGCATCGTTGGCAACTAAAATAGTATTAGCTCCAACATTATCGAACCATGAAACAACAACCTGACCATGCAATAAGCGGTGATCGACACGTAACAATTTAATCATTGGTTTTCTTCCTCCTAGGTGAAATCCACCACATATTTGGTATTACTAGCGAATTTGTATTCAATAGCAATCGGTTCGCTATTTATATCAAAATAGTGATTAGACACTTTAAATAATGGTTCATCAATTTGGCAGCGTAATTGCTTAGCCAATTCAGCATTGGCAACAATTAGCTGTAAATCTTGTTCTAATTTATCGACTTTTTTCTTACCCGAATTAGTAATTTCAAGCGCTGATAGCACTTTTATTATTGAAACTTGAAAATCAGGAAAATAGTGAAGGGGTAAAAGAAAAATCTCTTTTACTACACTAGTTTTAGCAACTTCTAAAAAACTAATATAATAAATTAGTGCTGACGGTTTTATCTTTAATAATTGGCTATAGTAAGGGCCAGCTTTTCTTAAATAATTCTCTTTAAGAATTTTTTTATGATGTTGATAAGTGCCCGGTTTAATAATACCAGTCATCTCAAGAATATTTTGGGTAGACAGCATTGGTGCAACAAATAAACCAACCCCTTTTTTTCGTACAACCAAATTTTTTTCTACTAATAGGTCAATGGCTTTACGAACAGTAGTACGACTGACATCAAAATCTTTTTGTAATTGAACTTCTGGGGGGAGCTCCGCACCCACACCATATTGACCCGAGTTGATCTGCCCCATTAAATGATCGGCAATTTTTTCAAACAATTTCATAATTGTTTTTCTCCATAATTGAAGATATTTTTCGCCGATAGATGATATTTAAATCGTTTTCCTGATAGATATTGCTCGGTATGTTCAAATGGTTGAAAGTTAATATCAAAGCTATTACTCGATACTTTATAAATGGGTGTTCCTTCAATAACCTCTAAATATTTGGCTTTATCTTCGGTTGCTGACTCATAAGTAATTTCTTCACGACCGTGACTTGGCTTGAATGGATAATTCTCTTTCAAAAATTGATAAAGAGAAACATTATTTAAATCCACTTGTTCTAAGCCTTTAAATCTATTAGATGGTAAATATGTTACTTCGTAGGAAAGCGGAGTTTTGTTTAATATCCTTTGCCGAACAATTCTAATCAATTTTTCATTTGTACCAAAAAAAGATCTCAATTCAGCTGGCATATTAATAATTTGATTGGTAAGTACTTTAATATTAAGGTCAATATCGTCTTCTTTTTTAACTTCTTCACTGAAAGAAGACATTTTTAACATATTAATTTCAAAAATTTTATTCGGTTCCACATCAGTATCGTTTTGGAATACATAACCTTCCATAGCTAAATCATTTAAAGCGTTTCTTATTGTTGTACGACTTACACCAAAATGTTCTGCTAGTGCTCGTTCTGTCAATTTCTTACTGACAATAGTCGGATTAGCTTTAATCTGTTCTTCAACATAAGTTTTTGAAGCTATTTCACGATATTCCAAAAAACACACTCCATTGATGGACTTTTTTATAAAATAGATATACGTTAATATAACGTAAACATTGTTAAAAAATAAACAAAAAAATACATGTTGTCAATTTTAAGTACCAAATTTGTTGTATAGATCACAGTTTTTATTATTATTTACAATTAAATCAATACGTTATATTTAAAATATGTATGTGTTTATTTGATTTGCAATAAAGGAAGACTTGAAGAAAACTCAATGTAAAAACGCAATTTTATCAAGTCATAAGAAGGAGCGGAGTATAAAGCCTTTATAGAGTTAATTATAAAGGGCATGGTAAACATGCATAGTTACAGCTTAGCTAATTTAGAAGGATAAAAATGTCTAGTCGTTACTAAAGTAACGCTGTCTTGTGCTACTCGGCTCGAACCTCTTATCGGCTCGAATCAAATGCACCGTTGTAGTAATAAAAAAGCCCACTCAAATGAGTAGGCTTTCTTATTAAATTGGTCGGCGAGAGAGGATTGACTCGCATTTCATGCTCGCCCTACGGGTCGTTGCTAAAGCAACGCTGTCTCGTGCTACTCGGCTCGAACCTCTTATCGGTTCGAATCAAATGCGTCGGTGTAATAATAAAAAAGCCCACTCAAATGAGTAGGCTTTCTTATTAAATTGGTCGGCGAGAGAGGATTCGAACCTCCGACCCACTGGTCCCAAACCAGTTGCGCTACCAAGCTGCGCTACTCGCCGTCAGAAATTGCTTCACATTCTAAATATAAAATGGGGTGGCTAATGGGACTCGAACCCACGACAACTGGAATCACAATCCAGGGCTCTACCAACTGAGCTATAGCCACCATAGAAGCAGGACGAAATATTACGCATAAAAAATAATATTGTCCAGCATATTTTTTAAAAATAATACCAATTGGTTATATTAAAAGCGTTAAAAGGTTATTCTTTTAGCGTTTCCCCAAAAAATTAGGCTTTATGCGACATAATATCAATTATCTGAGTGTCAGTTGCTTTCATACTATTACTAACAATCGCCCCTAAATTATTAATTGAAGTTTCAACACTATCACAAACAATACCTTCATTACCTGTAACACGAATTCGGTTTAGTGCCATTAATACAGCTTTAAATCCGGATGAAACCGAAGTTGAAACTTTCATTGCACAACTATTTGATGCACCATCACAAATTATTCCAGACAAATCACCAATCATGTTACATATGGCCATATTAACTGGCTCATATTGGCCTTTACCCAGTAACCACGCCATACCGGCAGCCGATCCCATGGCTGCTGTTGAGGCTGCACAAAGTGCAGATAATGGCGGAAATTTACTATGAATATAAATGGCAATGGTATGCGATAAAATAAGTGCTCTCGCTAATTGCTCTGGCATTGCCTCTAAATAATCGGCAACAACAACGACTGGCATAGTTGCAGTAATACCTTGATTGCCTGAACCTGAATTACTCATAGCCGGTAACGTTGCACCTCCCATACGAGCATCTGATGCAGCAGTAGTACGAATAATTACTTTAGACAATAGATCATCGGCTAATAAGCCATTTTTAGTTTGTTCATGTAATGTCGCCGCAATACTTAAGCCATAATCTCGTCTTAATCCTTCCTGAGATAAGGCATCATTTAATTCTGCTGAGTGTAAAATAAATTCGATATCAGCAAAATCAGCCTGCGAGGCAAACTCATATATCTGTTTTACCGACATTGATTTGATGATAACTACATCTTTCGAATCATCTTGCCTTTGGTTATCGGCTTTAAAAATTATTTCACCATTTTTTTCAATCAAAATCACATTAGTATGTGAGTTTTCAATACAGACGCGGACATGATCGCGACGAGTATAAATATTAGCTTCAGAATAAATAGCAGTATTATTATTGGCCATTTGCACATTAACTTTATGCTCATTGAGCATCGTTTTTGCTTGTTCGATCTGTTGTTGAGTAATATTTTTAAGGACTTCAAGACCAGCCTCAGCATCACCACCAATGGCACCAATGGCCGCTGCAATAGCTAATCCCACCATACCAGTACCCGGAACAGTAACACCCATGCCATTTTTCATAAGATTGGGGGAGACATAAGCATCAATGTGGCTAATTTCGTTTTTATCAATATATTGAGTTGCCGTAGCAGCAGCTAAAGCAAGTGAGATAGGTTCAGTGCAACCAAGTGCCGGCAAGACTTCATGTTTCACCAATTTGATTAATTGTTGCCACATTACTTGTTGTTCCATTTTTTATCTCCATATTACTAACCGTAATGTTAGCAAGTGAAACATTTAGCCACAAAATTAAGTGATTATTTTATTCTATTTAACTTGAAAACTAAATGTTAAGCTCACATATTAAAGAGTAAGTGAACATAATTTATCAGTTTTATACTGATTTTATTAATACGTTATACCACTATAAACAGATTTTTATTCAACCATTTTTTGTTTAAAATATATACGACAAAAATATACTAAATCTGAAACATCTATACTTAACTGCATAGTAAATAAATTAATCAGGAATAGTTCAAAATATGTAATATTTTAGTAAAACCACCTGACTTTTTTTTTATTATTGCAATAATGTAACTATCAAAAATTAAATAATAATGGCGAGATATGATAAATATTTTATTAATTGATGATGATGTAGAATTATCACAAATGCTTAGCGAATATTTAACCAATGAAGGTTTTAATATTAAAAGTGTTTATTTAGGTAAGGATGGTATTGATGAAGCGCTGTCAGGTAAATATCGTGCAGCAATTTTAGATGTTATGTTACCTGATATTAATGGCATTGATGTCCTAAAAAGCATTCGTCAACAATGTAATATGCCAGTTATTATGCTAACTGCCAAAGGCGATAATATTGATCGCGTATTAGGGCTAGAATTAGGTGCTGATGATTACATTCCAAAACCATGTTATCCTCGTGAGTTATTAGCGAGATTAAGAGCGGTATTACGTCGATTTGACGAACGTTCAGTCGAATTAGTCGATGAGAAAAAATATCATTTTAATGGCTTAACTTTAGATCTTCCACAACGACTTTGTACTTGGAATGGTCAACCAATAGATCTCACCTCTACTGAATTTAACTTGTTAGTTTTACTGGTTAAACATAGTGAACGAGTGGTAACTAAAGAAGAATTGTCTGAAATAGGTCTGGGTCGTGCTCGAGAATTATATGATCGTAGCGTCGATGTTCATATCAGCAATATTCGCCAAAAACTACATCAAGTAGCACAAAATGATGTGACCATTGAAACAATAAGAGCGGTTGGCTATCGTATCCGTTAATCAAACCATAGGTTTGCTATGAATCGTCGATTATTTTGGAAAATATTGGTTATATTTTGGATAATTTTTTATCTTACCTTCCAATTAACTTGGATTGCTTTCTCTTATTATATAGAAAATAGAAATCAACGATTCTTAAATCATATGCCAACTAAAGTGGATATGATTGCTCAATTATTGCATGTTGCCGGTGAAGATGAAACACTCAATTTTATTGCCCATCTACCCGAACGTGAGCGAGTTTTATTGTCAATAAAATTGGTGTCTCCGCAATATGATCAAGTTAATATCATCACAGATGAATTAGAACCTAGCACTTATGTATATCAAAGGATGGCAGTAGCACCTGATGGCACCCTCTATTCGGTATCATTTAAAGACGATAAAACAGATCACAGCAATAGCAAAAATAAAACTTTATTTAATATGCCGACCCCTATTTTGTTAATGGGGATCTGTGTTGGTTTAGTATTCAGTCTATTTTTAGCATGGAACTTAACTAGGCCAATGAAATTACTAAGACAAGGATTTTTCCGCGTCTCGCAAGGCGATCTGTCGGTTAGGTTATTTAAAAAGTTAAAACCTCGTCGTGATGAACTGAGTGAATTAGGTAAAGATTTTGACATGATGGTTGAGCAACTCAACATCTTAATATCTGATCGACAAGCGCTACTTCATGATGTTTCTCATGAACTCAGAACCCCTCTGGCCCGCTTACAATTGGCAATCGGTCTTGCCCAACAAAATAAACAAAATATCGATACAGCTTTAGCTAGAATTGAGTTAGAGTCGGAACGATTAGATCAATTAATTGGTGAAATTCTCAATTATTCACGGGCTGAAATGAATAATCGAACCGATGAATACTTTGACTTAAAAGAGTTAATTGGTGTAGTGGTTAATGATGCCAACTACGAAGCCAATCACCAATCTATTGAAGTAGAGTTTAACTTATCATCCATTAATCACTCTATTGTTAAAGGTAATTCTGAACAGATACGACGCGCAATTGAAAATATTATTCGTAATGCTATCCGCTTTTCTAATGCAGGCCAAACGGTTGAGGTATCATTAAAAGAAGCAGGAAAATATTTACAAATTGAAGTTAAAGATCGTGGTCCGGGTGTCGATGCCAGCAAATTATCGAGTATTTTTGAACCCTTTGTCCGTATTCAGTCAGCACAGTTAGGTAAAGGCTATGGACTAGGTCTAGCCATCGCCAGAAAGACCGTTATTATGCATAACGGTACTATTCAAGCTAATAATCGCGATGGTGGTGGTTTAGTGGTAACAATCAAACTACCTTATTGGCGAAAAAATTAATAACAATCCGGATTAACGGTTAATACATATTCTTTTACCAGACTTTCTAAGGTAATTTTATCGTAACCAGTAAAATTTAGATTTTGCATAATCATCTGTGGATTGCTGTCAAGTATTGCTTTATATTCAGCAATATATTGTTTGGCGATTGGTTTATATGACCAATGCCACTCTTCTGGTAAATAGCCCCCTTTTCGCCCCTCATTGAATGGTTGGCAAAAACCATATTTCGGTAAGTTTTCACGAAGCCATTTATATAAAATAATTCCCTGTTTATCATTTTTAAAATATTCAGATGATACACTAGTAATATCAATATCTGTTCCCCAATGATGTCTTGATGTACCAGGCATTGAAGATAATTTTAAAATTTGTTCGGCAATTTTTTGTGGATTATTCAACTTAGGTACTAATGCATCCCACTTACGTTGCCAAATACCATTTTGATAGGTGTAATTACGCGTAGCACTCACTACAATAAAAGGAATATTAGGATAAGATTTTTTAAAATCATTATAAGCCTTAATCAACTGCTCAGTTGGTTCCTTCTGTAAATACATACCTTTTTTGTTTACTGGTAATATTGTTGAGTCGAGAGCAATATAATTACTATCTTTTTTTTCATCAAATTGCCCAGTAAGTTTATTTAATGGAATAGATTGTGCCATAGCAAACGTTGAACATAAGAGTAAAGTTAAAGTTGAGCTAAAATGAGTAACTGTTTTCAATGTTATTATTTTTTTCATCGTTTAGATTCTAATTAATATTATATTAGCCAGACAGGGTGAAAACCAGTATAATCCTTTCCCTAAAAATTGAAATAGCCATAATGTGTAAAAACGAGGCCATATGTTAACATCAGCTACACACAAATCGTCTGATAATTGTTTGGACGTGACAAATACAACTAATCAAAACACCACCAATCCAACTAACGAAAAAATAAACTTACTTAACTTTACCCGACAACAGTTAAGAGAATTTTTTATTTCGTTAGGAGAAAAACCATTTAGAGCGGATCAAGTGATGAAATGGATCTATCATTTTGGGATAGATGATTTCGATCTTATGACCGACATTAACAAAAAATTACGCGAGCAATTAAAAAAATTAGCTGAAATTAAAGCGCCTAAAATCGCCATCGAGCAACGTTCATCCGATGGCACTATAAAATGGGCTTTAGATGTAGGCAATAATCAAATGATTGAATCGGTTTATATTCCTGAACGTGATCGTGCGACCTTGTGTGTTTCATCACAAGTAGGCTGTGCTTTGGAGTGTAAATTCTGTTCAACAGCGCAACAAGGTTTTAACCGTAATTTAACCGTATCTGAAATTATTGGCCAAGTTTGGCGCGCATCAAATGCCATTGGCGTAACAGGTAAATTAGCCGATCGACCTATCACTAACGTTGTTATGATGGGGATGGGTGAACCTTTACTTAATTTATCCAATGTCGCACCAGCAATGGAAATTATGCTAGATGATTTTGGTTATGGTTTATCAAAAAGACGCGTGACGCTTTCTACTTCTGGTGTTGTACCCGCTTTAGATAAATTAGCTGGCATGATTGATGTAGCATTAGCTATTTCATTACATGCACCAAATGATGAAATTCGTAGTGAGATTATGCCAATTAACCAAAAATATAATATGGCAATGTTACGTGATTCAATTTTACGTTATCTTTCAACCTCGAATGCTAATCATGGTAAAGTGACCATCGAATATGTATTACTCAACCAGATCAATGATAGTGTCGAACATGCCCATGAACTAGCTAAATTCCTGAAAAATGTACCAAGTAAAATCAATTTAATTCCATGGAATCCTTTCCCAGGTGCGCCTTATGCGCGTTGTTCAAACACCCGAATTGATCGTTTTATGAAAACATTAATGGGTTACGGATTTACAGTTATCGTTCGGAAAACTCGTGGCGATGATATTGATGCAGCTTGTGGTCAACTTGCAGGCGAAGTTGTAGATCGTACCAAACGAACGCTTTATAAAAAGCAAAATCTTGTTCAACAAATCGCCTAAAATAACCAAGGAGTTGTACATGAAAAACGCATTAATAGCATTAAGCAGTTTGGCCATGCTGATGCTAACAGGTTGCCAAATGAATGGTCGTGAGGATTTTGATCCAGAAACCGCTGCATTAGCAAGAATGCGATTAGGTTTAGGTTATTTAGCCAAAGCCAATGAATCTGAAGATAACGTTAAAGCGGCACATTATAATCTAAAATTGGCCGCGCAGTATTCACCCAATAATCCTCAAATCATGCTAGCAATGGCAATGTTTGATCAACATGTTGGTGAATATAATGAAGCTGAGATGATTTATAAACGAATCACATTAATGCAACCAGGTAATGGTTTATATCGTGTGCACTATGGATCCTTTTTATGTGGTAGAGATCGTTACCAAGAAGCGAAACAACAATTTGCCAAAAGTCTAGAACTAGATCGACACCGCTGGAAAGCAGATACCTACGAGCAATATGGTTATTGTGCTATCCAAAACGGCGATAAAAAAACTGCAGATCTAATGTTTAAACAACTTTTTGCATATGATGCAAGTCGTCGAAGTAATGTAGCAAAAACGGCCGAACTTTATAAAAATAAAGGCGACAACAAGATAGCTAACTATCTATTTTTAGTATCAAAAAAATAAATTATAAATGAAATAGAACATGATAAATAATAACAGAATGAGGTGATAAATGGGATATAACAAAATAAAAGGGGAAATAATGAAATTGTTTTTTGAAAGAGTGTTACAAAATATGAAATAAAAAATTGCCTAAAAATTTTTGCTCTAAATTTGATTAGGCATTGTTGAAATCAAATAAGGTTGGTTGTTTTTCTTTTAACATTCTTTTGTGAACTCGGTCAATTACCTTGCGAATGCCTCGCTCTGTCATATTATACTTTTGACTAAGTTCTGCGTAGTTATTACCTTTGAATGAATCATAAATCTGCAAGTCTCGCTGATTTAATTTGAAAATGTAATCGCGTGGAAATGTGAAATTTTGACCACCAAATAATTCTGAAATAGTATTTGCTATGCTATCCCCTAATTGATTGGCAATGTCTTCAGGTAATCCATAATCCATAGCTTCGTTAGCAACAGATAATGATACATGTGTTAGTAATTCATGACGTTTAATAGACATTGCAGACTTAGTCATAATTTACGCTCCTGTTTTCTTCTTATACCAATCTAGTGCACCGGGTATATTTTTTTCTAATTTATTAAAATCGATACCGGCTCTATACATCTGTTCAAAATACTCTTCATTACTGCTACGAGCTGGTTTGTCTTCTTCTTTATGTTCAACGTACGCAAATAAATGTTTAGTAGAATCATAAACTGACTTTAGATAATTATGATTTTTAAACGGTTTGTATTCACCCAATGCACGCTTTGAGTGAATATTATTAACGGTTTCTTTTAATGCGTGTGCTAGATGTCTACTTGGTTGAAAAAGTTGTAGTACTTCATTTATTAAATTTACTGCTCGTGAGTTACTCAAATTTGATTTTTGAGTACGAAATAACCCAATATAGGCAATCATCGGTTTAGCACAGCTATAGCTTAAATTGCTTACCAACATAAGGAGTTCTCTGCCAGAATCATCCTCGACTAATGCTTCTAAATTAATTTCGTTATGACAAATTGGGCAACGTGTTAATTTCATGCTTCTTCCTTTATATGCGTGATTGCCAACTTTTTAGGCTTTCAATTACAACCATTGCTTGTTTTTGAGTAAGCCAATTCATCACTTCAACACCAGTAATACGTTTTACATAAGAATTGATAGCTTTTTCGGAGCGGTTTTTTACTTCACCTGCATCAGCTAGTTCTAGCCATAATGAGCGTATTTTTTTATGAACTGGTTCTGTAGCAGTTATCCTTCCCGCTTTTTTTGATGATTTAACTTTAAAACCTTTTGATTTAAGGTGATTTAGAATTTTTTCCAGTTCCCAAGCTGTCATATCCTTGGTGCTAGTTTTTTTAGTTATAGTCCGTAATAGATGACGATAGGTATCGTCATCCAGATTAAGTTGAGATTTTGCAATATGAATCAGCCTGATGTATTTAGATTTCATCTATTTACCCTCTATTAATGATGGAGAATAACCTGAACTTGATACACCATGATTCAATTGAGCGGTTTTACCTTGTAAGTAACCAATAAATTGTGAAGAGTCTGAACCATTACACTTTTTAGCATCTCTAACCTTAGCTGGTGATAAATCTTTGGTCTTTCTATATTCAGCTAATAGATTTAGTTCCTCATCAGTCGTTGCAAAATCTTCAATTAATTGATAAACACCATTAACCCAGCCAACACAGAACTCATCAGCTCGGTTGATTTTAGTGATTTTTTTACAATTACCATTCTGTTTCGATAAGAATTCTTTCCGAGCTTTAACTAATTGAACACTTAAAACATCAAAGGTATAAGCTGCTAGTTGTGGTCGTTCTCTAAATCCATAAAATGAAACCTTTCGTTTATTGTTTTCCCAAATTAAGTAAGCCCGCACGCCAAATGCGCTTGAAATTATACTTACTAATATTGAAAAATATCTTGGTGGTTTTTCTGCATTAGAAGGGGCATGTTTTGCCACTTTTTCCACAATTTGGGATAATTCTACATCTTTATTACTAATATTATGTTTTGCCATTAATTTGATGGCTTGATTCATAGCTATAGCTGCTTCGTGAGGATTTGTTGATTTTGCTAAAGCCAACAATTTTTTTATTTTTTCCAGATATTTTTCATTATTACTTGTCATAAAATTTCCTTAAAAAACTATCAATATACTGTTTCAGTGTTTTGTTGGATTTCAACTTCATATATTCTGCATAAAGTTCATCATATAACTTACCATCAACATAGCCCTGACCATTCACTTCACGCATAAATGAATGTTCATGACTGATTGAAATATAATGGTCGGGCATATAACGTTTAGGACTAGAGAATTTGCTCATTTGCTAATTCCTCGAGCTCGTCAATGATTCGGTCAGCTTCGCATTCTGATAATCCGCGTTCTTTGCAAATCGCTATAAAATTAGCAATGTTGCTTAATATAAATTGATGTAAAATATAAAAATCTTGTGTTTGCATGATTAGATAACATCCTGTTCAAATGGCACTATCGCAAAATCCTCTACATCTTTTTTGATAGTGATGCCCGGAACATGTGCTACTACATTTGGTTCGTTTAAAATAGCTTCTTTATTAACTTCTTCTTTTGTACGAATAAATCGTTCCAATTTTAGCTTTTTCAGTGTTTCTATAACCGTTTCTAAACCACGAATAACACAAGATGGTGGACGATTGCGCCACTGTATTTCACCTGTAACAAGATTAGCTGATTTAACTTTACCATTGTTGGTTAATTCATCACGGTTTGCTTCGCACCAAATTTGGATACCTTTTTGTATTTCTGCTGACTTCTTTTTTAATGCTTCAATATTTGATGAATAACTTGCAGTAATTTCAGCGATTTTATCGTTCATTTCGGTTTCTAATCGGATTAATTCACGCTGTATATCGCCTAAATATTTAATAGCCTCTGTTGCTTGATCTTTTGATTGCACAACATAGATTGATGCGGTAGCTTTAATACGTTTTTTAGTCTTTATCATTTCTATAGCTCCTATTCGATTAATGCAAGCGACTAATATCACGCTCTTTCCATACTATCCGGCAACCGTTTAGTTCAAATTGACCAAAGCGATAATAGCCTTCATGTCTGTAATATGTTGCTTTACCAGCTGCTATAAATTTAGTGCATTTAGGGTGGTGTTCAATTTCAATTGTAGGTTTTGATAGCGAGTCATGATAAAAACCAACAACAGTTAATTCTTCATTTTCTAACGTGTTGATTGCTGTATTGACAGCATTTATTGCATTATTGATTACTTGATTATTTACCATTTTCATTACATATCTCCCCGATCCTTAATGCACTCGACAATTATTTCGCCTGTTACCTTTTCAGCTCCGATACGCGCGGCTAGATTTAATGCATTTGAAACTAAGTTATTTACCGCAAGTGGATAACATAGTGATCTCACTTGCTTTTCGCCTCTGCGATTTGATACTACACGTAATCGACTGATAATTTCATCAAATGCTGATGCGTCAAATAATGCTGTATAGTCCATATCAACACGTGCAAATTTATGCTTGATATACTCTTCGACTTTGAAATCTAACGGTTTAATATTTACCACTTCACAACGTTGCACAACTTCACGCACTTCAGGGTTATACTCTGATAGTTTGGTTTGTAACTCCGTTTGTCCAATTAGGATGATTGAGAGTAGTTTTTTAAACCCCTCTTGGAGCTCATAAAACCTTTTTAGATGTTTTAATGTTGGGATCGGCAATCCGTGCGCCTCTTCAATTATCAGCAGATGTTTACGGCCAGATAGCGCACTGTTCTTGAGTAGTTCGTGCATTTGGCGAGCACGTGCTTCTGCACTTCGACGTGGTTTTGCTTGCGGGTTAATGGAGCTAATAATCGCACTACTAATATCCATACTTTTTAGCGATTTCCCTTTAACCTCATTGTCTTCTAAACCTAGTACATACGGCTCGATAACTGTTATTGGTTCATGATTAATATTGATCCAATCAATTAAATCATGGCGTAGTGTTGATTTACCGCTACCTGATTCACCAATAACAGCTAACATACCGCCGTGCTGAGCGGTTTGACGCATCGCTGCACGGACGTAGCGAATATCGTCAGAAAGATAAACGTCCGCATCTTGTGTCATTTCATCAGTGAATGGGTCGCGCGGAATGCGAAAATGAGCACGTGCATCTCGATTTATTGTTTGTTTTCGTAGTAACATATATGCTGACTCCTTTGTTAATTTCTCATTTGAGTCAACTGGCGCGGACTCATCCGCCAAGACGTTTTCTGCGCCAGTTTCTTCTTCAAAAATATTTAGCAAATAATCGTTATTTAAACCTAATTTAATTAGTGCTTTTCCAATTTTCTGCTCTAACTCATCACGTTCAATTGAGCGTGGCCAAATATTGCGATTAACAATTAAATTAATAACTGCCTGACTAATGCAATTTCCTCTAAATTCAATATGCTTGGCTAATTGCGCTTGCTTAATATTGAATTGCTTCATTACATTTTTTAATTTCAACATTATTTAACACTCCTGAATATTCCTGTTGTACCATCACCTACAGCAATAGGTGTTTTGAATGTATGAATTAACGAATCCAATGAGTCTTCTGGCACACCATCTTTGTAACGTGCTGATAACCATTTGTTTTCATCTGTTGTTAATTTGCGACCAATTTCACTAGTAATTCGCATCAAAGCAGCAGTTAGTGTTAATATTGGAATTGATGGTTTTAAATGTTCCGGTGTATCAATCTCTTTGCCTTTTTGTTCAAAATATGCAGGGTGATTAATGTTATCCAGATAACTAAGTGTGTTTAGTTTGCCTTTAAATGGCGCAACTGATTTTTGTTTAGCTTTTTTGATTTCATCCGCAGTCATATCAGGATACGCAACTTGATCTAGTTCTATTGCTGCATGTTCTATTTCGGTATTACCTTTTGATTTATATTCTTCACCTATAACAGGAGCATCTAAACGTTGCCCAAACTGATCAAAGTTGCGGTCGGGTTCAACACGATAAATCAGGGAGTCACCATCATAGCGTGGTACTTCAATTTGAATGGCACAATCACCGTATACCAATGAACGCACACTGACTTTATCTTTCACAGCGATACCATCTAAACCTTTTAAACTATAAATCAACGAACTATCAGCTTGTGGATGTTTAAAACTAATGGTTAGATCAGCTTTAACTTGTCGCTCTTGCTCGCGACTTGCCATTAATGCCTGACAAACTTCTATTGAAGGTAATGTGCGTAATTGTTCTGTTGTAATATGTTGCCAGAGTGATTGACGTGACACGGGTTCTGATAACCCAGCTCTGTGTAATCGCGTATCTTGTCCTGGCAACCTGTTTGAGTTATATGCTTCAGCCCACTTCATTGCTGCATCATTTAATTCATTAATGCTATTAACTGGTTGGAATTTTAGACGGCTTTCAAACTGTGTTTCGATAATGTTGTTTGCATTTTCAACGCCACCTTTAGCTCTTGCATTACCAGCTTCGTGTGCTTCATATTTTACTTCTAAATGATCTAGTAAATTTTTGATTGCGCTTGAAGTATTCGCAGAGCCTTTATCCCAATAAAGTAATTTAGGAACTCCATGGAATAACCGCCCATCTTGCTTACCCCAAGCAAACATTAAAAACTGGAATAATGAATGCTGATTTTCTCCTGCTGCCTCAACATACCATGGAATAATAATGCCCGATGCTCGGTCATACAATGTATAGCGCCAGACTTTGTATTTAACTTTTGCATAGTTTTCTAACTTGTTTTTATAAAAATCACGATCACGCATAATATGTTGTTTATTTTTCATGTAATAAATTAAACATAATGACGGATCGATTTCATGAACATGGTTGGGATACAATGCTCGTAGTGATTGAACTGGATTAGCAACTTTTTGAGCGTTTACATTTAGTTTACGTTGACGCATTAGTCGATTTAGAGTTGCATTACTGACATTAATCTCATGTCCATTTTGCTCTAATATCCCTCTAGCCGTTGTTGTAAACATTGTCTGCTTGCCATTATCTCTAATCGATTCACGATTCATTGCTGCAAGCGCAAACAATGATTCACTTGAAACTGTCATTTTACCTTTATCAGCCCTTGCTTTTCGTTCACTAGACCAACCGCAAACTTGCTTCAAATGCCTGTAAATCGTTTGTCTTGAAAAGCCTAAAAACTCCTGTGCTTCATCTAATATAGGTCCTCGTTGACCGTGACCAACACTATCCAGTTTTTTTGCAATATTATTTAAGTAATCACGAATCGATGGCGTTATCATACTTATCACCTTAAATTAATAATTCATTGCAGTTTCATTGGGGTCTATTTCAATATCATCACTAAAATTATTCCAAAAATCGAAATATATGCGTTTACTTTGTGATGATGTTAATTTTAATGATTGATACAATATTGTTAGTGTTACAACTAACGATTCGGGTAGTTGATAGTGTTTCTCTGGGTCGTAATTTGGATCATTGTCGATAATTTCTCTTTGTAAATTGTCTACAATTTGCAAATATTGTCGTTGTTGTTCTAATAGCTCATCGATATGCGATTGAGTTTTTGCAATTTGTTCTTTTAATGGGCTTAAACGATCGTCAAGCGGAATTGTTTTCATTTCAAATTGAGCCAATTTTATCGCCAGCTCTTCTTTTTCTTGAGCTACATCAGCATTACGTTTGCTAAGCGCCTTGTAGTCAGCTTGTAAATTGCTGTTTTCTTTTTTGAGTTGCTCTTTTTCTTTAGTATTTTTAGCAATAAATTCTTCTGCTAGTTCAACCAGCGTTTCTTTATCACCCGCTTTTGCGACTTCAATCAGTGCAGTTTTTTGGTCTTCTGGAAGCTTACGATATTGACGTAATTCGCGATATCCAATACCCATTCGGGACATTGATTCTAATGCTTCTTCTCCAAGTGAATGTAAATTTGCTATCGCTTCGTTTGCATGTTGTGGAGTCCAACCTAGCAACTTGCAAAAACCTTCCCATGTGTTTTTTGAAGACGCATCTTCACTTTTATTATTTGTAATATACTGATATAGCTTATTTTCTTTTACATAAGATAATTTAGAAATGAAGACGGTATTCGAAAATTTAGCAAACGCGTCAGCCATCTGGGATTGGCCTAACAATTGATTAACTAGGTCACGTTCTTCATTATACTCACTTTGAATAGTTGTAAGGGTATTCATTGTGTTATTAATGCTTTGCTCATTGATTGTCGGTAGTTCAACAGCTTCTTTTGTTTGTTTTGCGGTTCTTGCCATTTTTGTTATCCTTATCTTGCACCAGCCGTAATTCGTTGGTTTATTTCTGTTATTTGGTCTTGCATTTTCGTAATGTGGATAGCATGAGCTTGAGCAATCTGTAACATTTGTACACTATGAGCAAACAATCCGTTATCAAGCTTAATAACTAACCCTTCTTCGATTAGCGTTTGTAACGACCGTGTAACATTTACTGGTGATTCATTTATCATTTTTGCAATATCACCATTTGATAAGCCAGTCAAAGTATAGCCTTTCAATGCTTTTAGCACCTTTAAGATTCGTGTACCGGAAGTGGAAATTTGTAATTTATGCATGTTTTTCTTCCTTTTGCTGTATATGAAAAACTGTTACAATCAATATTAGCCAGCTTGTTTTAGACCAAGTTTTACTGCTATATCATGTGTTTTACCACGATGAGCACGGCTTAAACCATTTAGAACGTTATAAACAACAACAGGGTGGTAACCATTTTCAATCGCCCAAGATTTGATGGTTTTACCTCTTTGTTGAAATTGTTGTTTAACTTGTTCGGGAGTGAGAACTTTTGGCATTTTTATCTCCTTTGATATAAGTTATTAATAACTAATTTATAATTTATATGATATATTTTGTGACTTTTAAATCACAAAGTCAAGAGGTATTTTGTGACTATTACATCACCAAAAGATAGAATTAGAGAAGAACGAAAAAGATTAAAATTAACTCAGGCTGTAATTGCTGAGTTATTTGGTATTCAGCGTGAAACTTGGAGTAGATACGAATCAGGAGTAATTAGCCCCGGAATGGATGTCTTGATTGCGTTTTCGAAACTTGGTGCTGATATCCAATATATTTTAACTGGTGAAAAACAATTAGGATTAATCCTAACTAAAGAAGAAAAAGAATTATTAGATTTATATCGCAATGCGCCAATAACAATTAAAGCAGCCGTGCTAGGGGCGCTAACAGCTGGCACAGCGCAGCAAAATTCTAAACAAACTATTGGAAGCGTTAGCGGTGGTCAAGTTTCGGCGGAAAATATCACTAATTATAACATTGGGGTAAAAAGGAAAAGGTGATGATATGGAGCAACGTATTAATAATGTTTATGATGGCCAAGTGGCTAATAATATCTATAATATCAGTATAGAACCGAAAACTAAGAAACTGGATGTGAATCAATTATCATTGAAAGAACTGTTAGATGAAGCATTGCGTTTAAAGGCAGAAAACAGAAAGATAATAAAGAGAAAATATCTTAATGTTCCTTCGATTTCTATTGTGTTTCTCTCCTTATTTTTAATTTTTGTTTCGCTATTAAATGTGAAGTCTATTCTAACAAACGGTATTTCAAACCCTTTATTTTCCAGCAATACTTTATTTGCTATTGTTCTCATTTCTATGATTTCGCTTTCAATTTTATCAAGAATGTTATATTCACGAACTAAATTTTTAAATCCTTTATTTGTTGAAAACAACAAGGTGATATATGAATTAGAGCTTGAAATTCAAAGAAGAGAATTGCGTGGTGAGAATTAATATTATAAAAGGAAAAAATAAAATGAAAAAAATGGTTTTATTAGTATTAGTTATTGCATTTGGTTTAACTTTAACGGGGTGCGCGACGAAGAATTACGGGCGCCAAGGTGAATTGACTCAATACGAGAAAGACACAATGACGTGTCGTGAGTTAGCACTAGAACAAGCCAAAGTGCAGGGTTTTATTGAGCATGTCGAAAAGGAGAGTAAGTTTGACGGCCGTTCTGTTTTATCGTTTCTAGGCGATTTTGGTGTTGGGAATGTGATTGAGAAAGGCGAAGCATTAAAGAGTGCAAATAAGCGTTTAGATCAGTTAAAAGAAGTTGAAAAGCAAAAAAAATGTGGTGATATCGAAGTAACAAATTAATAGTTTTTTAAGTTTAGAAGAGGAATTTCTTATGCCTTCGATGATAATAAATGGTGAATTAACGCTTCAATTTAAATTAGCAAATTTAACATTAAACCAAGAGAAAAATATTGAAATTGTTATTAAAGGTTCTGAGTTTCTCCTAGAGGAATCTGTTACACCTCCAGAAGGATCCAATGACAATCGTCAAAATTATTTTTATATAGCGTATCGTTATGATTATGATCTTGATATACGTGTAGAGTTAACTATTTATGTCTGGGCTGATGGAAGTATTAGTTATGAGATAGAAGAACCTATTGAGTTCAAAGACAAATCAGAGCTTGGTGATGAATATCAAACTAAAGCGTATCTAATTAATCAATTTGATAATTTAGAAATAGAATTTAATCCCAATTTTCCGGAAAATGACGAATTTTATTAGTAATTCAAAAATTAGCATTTGTTCATCAATAATAATTAATCTGTCCGTGTTCAAATTACAGATTAACTAATCAAGATCATAATAACCTCATACGTTAATTTATAACTTATGAGGTTTTTTTATGAAACATCCAGTCAAAAAATTATCCCAAATTCGTCTGTTTAAATGGTATTTAGTCGCTATTACTTTATTTGCAATTATTACATTACTCTCACCTCAACAGTTGCCTGTTGTAGCTTATAAACTATCTCTTGTTTTACTTTCTGCTGTTGTTGGTTATCACCTTGACCGTGCGCTTTTCCCTTATGCATCTCCTGGAGGTTATTTATATAACGATTGGAAAGAGTTTGGTCCTGATTTTTATACCAAGCAATATATTGAGTCTTTAGAAAACAATGAACAGCCCGAGGCAATGGATTCCAAAATGTGTGCGGAATACCCTGTTCTTGATGAGTATCGAACCCTGTTTGCGGTTGTTCTGATTCGTCGGGCGTTGATTGTTTCCGCTGTGATTCTTGGCGTAACACTTGGATTGTAATTATGCGTTACTTAAATTTAATTATTGTGTTTATGTTATTTAGCTGTCATTTGTCGCCAGCATTTGCATCAGTACCCCCAGAAGCTAGACAACATCAACGCGAACTAACACGTAATGCTCGCGCTATCTTTGGTCTTGATGCGCCTGTATCACTGTTTGCCGCTCAAATTCACCAAGAGTCACGCTGGAAAGTGAATGCGAAATCACACGTAGGTGCACAAGGGCTTGCTCAATTTATGCCAGCAACTGCAGATTGGATTTCTGGTGCATACCCTAAAACATTGGGCAACAACGAACCCTATAACCCATCTTGGTCGCTGCGTGCACTTGTTCAATATGACTATTGGATATATCAACGTATTAATCAAACTGCCAGCGATTGTGATCGCTGGGGGTTTACTCTATCTGCATACAATGGTGGTTTAGGATGGGTTAATCGTGATCGTCAACGAGCAAAAAGAGAGCATCAAGATTCAACCCATTATTGGGGGGTAGTCGAAAATATTAATGGTGGTCGCAAAAGTATTAATTTTAAAGAAAACCGTGATTATCCGATTCGCATTATCTACCGTTGGCAGCCTGTTTATATTGCTGCGAATTGGGGTTTAGGAGTTTGTGATGATTAAAAATATATATAAATTAATCAAAAAATTTTTTGTGAGCAATAAAAACTGTTTTTTAGTAATTGCGTTAGTAATTACATCCGTCATAACAGCCTATAGTTTCGGTGTCAGTAATGGAAAACAAAAACAGGCAATAACACAAGCTACACAAACAATTAATGCATTAAATCAATTGATTAATAGTACTGAACAGCTAACTAAAAATGCTGTTGACGCCAGCTCAGCATTATCACAACAAATGGCAGAAAGGAAACTATATGATGAACAATCAACAAATGCGCTACGTGATGCACTTAATTCCACTGCTACTAACCGCAGTAATTGTGTGTTTGATGATCGTGTCTTGCAATTTATCGACTCAGCACGCACCCGTGCAGCTGAAGCAACAACCCATGGTTTTACCAGCACAACTGACGGTACCATGCGAATTACCCGTAAAACGACGAAATAATACCGCTGATGGTTTAGCTGAAGTACTAAAAGAATTATACGACCAATATGGACAATGCTCTGGTCGTTTTATTGAATTACTAAAATATATTAATGAGGTAAATAGTGGACAACGCTGATATAGCATCAACATTAGAAAACGATGCGCGTGAACGAGCCCTCGCTCAGCATCACGCAAAAACAGGGATATCAAGTTTATATTGCAGGCTATGTGAAGAACCTATCCCTGAAGCTAGACGAAAACTATTAGTCACTGATTTATGTGTGGACTGTGCAATGATTGAGGAAAAAAGGAATCGGATATGAATTTTAATGAACTTACCTTTAACTGGCAGTTTTTACAGTGGGTTGTGATGGCTGTTGTTGGAGTCTATTCATGGTTAATTGGTCGCCAATCCGCAAGTCAAAAAGAACTACTAGACTTACGTATTCGGGTAACACAAATTGAAGAAACAGTTAAGTCGTTGCCGACTCAACATCAAGTAACAAAATTGATTGAAAAATTAAGTAGTAATGAAGCTACTTTGACACAGTTATCAGATCGTTTATCTGGTTTGTCACATCAGCTTAATAATATTAACCAATTTTTATTGAAAACAAAGTGAGGGACTATGAGCTACGCTGAATTTTTAAAAGAGGATCAACGTTTAGTTATTCTGCGTATTCTGAACGAAATGCCAAGTTACAGCAGCAATTCTAGCATTATCTACAGCGTGTTAGATCACTATGGCCATGCGATTAGTCGTGATCAAGTTAAAACCCATTTAAGTTGGCTTGGACAGCAAGATTTAATCAAAATCGAAACAATCGGTAGTGTTATTGTTGCACGTTTAACCGATTTTGGTGCTGATGTGGCTACCGGTAAAGTTGTTGTGCCTGGTGTAAAACGTCCAAGCGCAGGAGTGTAATTATGGGACGAAAATCAACAATTCATAAACTAGAGCCTGATGTTCGTACGTATATCGAGAAGCTATTACGTGCTGATCAGCTTACACTTGATGAAATGATCTCGGAATTACAAAACAAGTTCCCTAGTGCAACCACACCCAGCCGTTCCAGTCTTCATCGCTATCAAAAAGGCTTTAACGAAATGACTAATAGTTTACGTGAAATTGAAACAGCATCACGTATTCTGGTTGATGAGCTTGGTGACAGTGTTGATGATAAATCAGGAGCACTACTTGCTCAGGCAGTTACAACACTAGCTACACGAGCGGCATTTAAAGCGCATGAATCAGATGATATAACTATAAAAGAAATCAGCTTTTTAGCTAAAGCCGCTAAGGAAGCTATGCAAGCTCGCCAGCTCAGTTTTAAAGAAAGACAAGAAATCGAAAAAGCAGCGCGTGAAAAGTTATTGCGTGAGCAAGAATCTAATTTAAACAGTGTCGCAAAAGCTCAAGGGCTTGATGAGCAGTCAATCTTATTCTGGAAAGAAAAAGTACTGGGAATTAAATAATGAAAAAATTGGCGACAACGGTTAGAGAGGTTGAATGGGATGAGTTACCACCAAGAGCTCGTGACATTCCTGAAGGGTTCAATCCACTAGCTGATGGTGTTTTAATGCAACATCAAATTGAATGCTTAAAAATTAAGGCTGCTATACTTGCAGTACCTAAAGGACGTCGTACTGGCATTACTTTTTCATTTGGTTTTGAAGCCGTTTTAACGGCAGCCGCCCGTAAATCGGCTGGTGGTATGAATGTATTTTACATTGGTGATACCAAGGAGAAAGGTCTTGAATTTATAGGTTACTGTGCCAAATTTTCTAAAGTAATTGCAGAACAACAATCATCGTCAGTATCAAGCATTGAAGAGTTTTTATTTGAAGACATTGATGAGAACAAAAATTCACGCTATATAACCGCATATCGCATACGCTATTCATCAGGTTATCAAATTACCGCTTTATCATCTCGTCCGGCTAATATCCGTGGTTTGCAAGGTTTAGTTATTATCGACGAGGCAGCATTTCATCAAGATGTACAAGGTGTACTTGATGCTGCAACAGCATTACTAATTTGGGGTGGTAGAATTATTGTTATTTCATCACACAATGGTAAATCCAATCCCTTTAATCAATTTTGTATTGATATCGAAAATGGTATTTATGGTGACACAGCAAAAGTTTATCTGGTCACATTTGATGATGCGGTTGGTAATGGTTTATATGAACGTGTTTGTTATATGAAAGGTGAAGAACCAACTATCGAGGGCAAAAAGAAATGGTATACAACAATTCGTAATTCCTATGGTCCTAATAAAGCCGCTATGCGTGAAGAATTGGATGCAATACCTCGTGATGGACAAGGCGTTTGTATCCCGGGTGTTTGGATTGATAGAGCAATGCGTGAAGAACGACCTGCTGTGCGCCTAATTTGTGGTGATGATTTTGCAGCTAAAGATGAGTTAGATCGCATCGCATGGTGTGATAATTGGATTTTTCAGGACTTAGATCCCTTAATTGCTACATTAAATAATCAGAATGAACATGTCTTTGGCATGGACTTTGCCCGTCATCGCCATTTTTCAGTTATCTGGCCAATGGAGATAGAACAAAATTTGACGCGAAAAGTTCCTTTTTGCATTGAGTTAAACAATGTACCCTCAGCACAACAACAGCAAATTTTGTTTTACATTATCAGTAAGTTACCACATTTGATGGGAGGAGCTATTGATGCTACCGGACCGGGGATGGTTTTAGCAGAATATACTGCAGATAAATTTGGTAGGCCATTTATTGCAGAAATTAATTTAAACCGCCAATGGTATGGCCTCTGGATGCAAAAATTTATCAGCGCATTTGAGGATGGTGTAATTGATATTCCACGAGATTTAAATATTGAACAAGATTTGCGGGCAGTACGCTCTGTTGACGGTATTCCCATGGTGCCAAAACTAGAAAGAAAAGATTTAAAAGATCCAGATCTTGTCCGCCATGGTGACTCTGCAATTGCTGGTTGTTTAGCCTGGTATGCAACATTAAATAAAACGGCACAAATTGAGGGACAATCAACTGGTGAGCGAGATATTTATCATCAGCTATATGGCTATGTGAATGATTCATCATTCGAACAATTCACTAGTACTGGCTTTGGCACGGTACGGGGCGGTAACGATTTTGGAGGATTTATTTAATGCTATGGTTTAAAGGCAAAAAGCCACATGTTGAGACAGGAAGAGAATTAGCCGGAACTGGCGAAGGCAATGACATTACGCGGCCTTATCTTGGTCCACTTGCTTTACCTGATGACAGCGTTTTACGAAAGAGAGGCGGAGGCCGTCTAGATATTTATAAGGAAGTACTAAATGATGACGAAGTCAAGTCGGCATTTACCCAACGCCAAGATGCAGTTATTTCACGTGAATGGAAAGTTGAACCAGGTGGAGATAAACCAATTGATACCGAAGCTGCTGAAGCTATGAGTGAGTTACTGAAATCGGTGGGATTTGACCGAGTGACTAAGTTAATGCATTACGGTGTTTTTTATGGTTATGCTGTGGCGGAGTTAATTTATGGCATCAAAGATAATCTATACTGGATTGATGATATCAAAGTTCGTGATCGCCGTCGTTTTCGCTTTACTCCAACCGGTGAACTGCGTTTACTGACACAAAATAATATGCATGAGGGGATAGCATGCGAAGCACCGTATTTTTGGCATTATGCGACTGGTGCCGATCATGATGATGAACCGTATGGACTTGGACTTGCTCACTGGCTTTACTGGCCAAGCTTTTTTAAACGCAATGATATTAAGTTCTGGCTAATTTTTCTGGAAAAATTCGGCATGCCAACGGCTGTGGGCAAATATAGTACAGGTGCAACACCTGAACAAAAACGGGACTTACTGTCACTCACTCGTGCAATTCAGACCGATTCTGGCATTATCATGCCAGATGGCATGACGCTTGAATTGCTACAAATAGCACGCTCAGGCGCAGGCGATTATAAGGCATTCTATGACTCAATGAACGAAGCAATTAGGCGTGTAACCGTGGGACAAATTACCTCGTCTGGTGGTGCTTCAAACTCAATTGGTGGTGATGAATCACTACAAGCAGCTGTGCTGGCATCAATAGCAAAATCAGATTCTGACGTTATGTGTGAGTCTTGGAACCGCGGACCAGGAACATGGTTTACACAGATGAACTTCCCTGGCGCTGCTGTTCCTCAAGTTTCGCGCATTTTTGATGAGCCTGAAGATCTGAAATCGCTATCCGAACGGGATAAGAACATTATTGAATCGACAGGCTACCGCCCAACATTGGCTCATGTGCAAGATACCTATGGTGGTGAATGGGAAGAAAAAAAACAACCAGAAGAGCTAATTAATGCACAATCTTCAAAAAAAGTTGATTTTGCGGAACAACAACCAAATATCTTTGCACCTGTGTTGCAATCAAATCGTTTAAATTCGGAAATACAACCAGTTACCAACCAATGGATTAATCAAATCAAAGAACTGGTTGATAACGTTAAATCGTTAGAAGAATTACGTGATAAATTATTTGAGTTAATTCCAGATATGCAGTTGGATGATTATGCTGAGGTCATGGCGCAAGCATTAACCGCTGCTAATTTAGCGGGTCGCACAGAGCTACTTGAGGATAGCAATAATGGCTAATGTTGCATATGGCTCTTTGCCATTTAAAGAACAAATCGAATTTTTTCGTCGTAAAGCTAATGTGCCTACCAATAGCTATGCTGATATCTATAACAACGAACACGATTATGCATTTGTTGTCGCTGGTGCTAATCGTAATGCACTACTAAATGATTTTCGTGCAGCTATTGATAAAGCTATTAGTCAGGGTACAACACTGGATGAGTTCCGCCAAGATTTTGCTGAAATTGTCGAACGGCATGGTTGGAGTTATAACGGCAGTTTCAATTGGCGTTCCCGTATCATCTACGAAACAAATTTAAACAGTTCTTATCAAGCTGGGCGCTATCAACAACTACGTGATGCCAAGTTTCCATACATGGAATACTTACATAGTGATTATGTTGAACATCCTCGTGAATTACATCAAAGCTGGAACCATTTAGTATTAAATTTTAATGACCCATGGTGGGATAGCCACTTTCCGCCAAACGGGTATGGTTGCCAATGTCGTGTTCGGGGGCGAACTAAAGGTGATTTAAAAAGAATGGGTAAAGATGGTCCTGATGCCGCTCCAACAATAAACTGGGTTGATAGAGTTATCGGTGAAAATAGTGGTAATCCTAGAATTGTAAGAGTGCCTGAAGGAATTGATCCAAGTTTTGAACATATTCCTGGACAATCGCGACTTGATACATTTGTACCCAATCCTTTAGATAGTGATCCAACATTAAAACGTGGTGTGCCATCCGTTAGAGCTACTGATGAATGGCCGTCCATACGTGAAGTTAGTAAAAATAGGTTATTAGAAAAAGGCTTAACGGAAGAAGATTACGCCAATATATTCTTAAATGAATTTGGTGCAACGTTAACCAATCCTGCTATTTTTAAAGATGTAGCGGGTGAAGCATTAGTAATCGGTAAACAGCTTTTCACTGTTAGCAAAACAGGTGAACTTAAAGTTACAAAACGTGGTCGTGAGCAATTTTTATTATTACTAGCTGATTCATTAAAACTACCGGATGAAATTTGGACGAGAATGGAATACTTTGATCATCTGCAAAAATCAGTAGTTCGTCGGCGCTATATCTCACGTTTTATGATTGATGGCGAAATTAAGCCGATGCTCGCAGTATTTGAAGTTGGTGATGATGGTTGGCTCGGAGTTACAACATTTGCACCGGATAATCCTGATTATCTAGAGCAATTGCGGGTTGGTATTAGAGTGTTTAAGCGAAAATAAAACCCAATCGCCGACACGTTGGGTAGGCAGCGCGTGGGATTAGAGGTCCTGTCGGAGACTGCCCGCGAATACCTTTTAAATAGTATAGGTGAAAAAATGACTGGCGTAAACATTGAATTTAATATACAAGATGCTCTTGATGCTATGCTTCATATTGAGGCAGCCATAGATGATATGTCTGGTTTATTTGATCACATGGGTGAAGTGTTATTAGATATTCATGAAGCGCGCTTTAATGCACAAGAATCGCCAGATGGAGTGCCTTGGCAAGAGTTATCACCTTGGTATAAAGAATCCAAGCCAAAACAAAAAGATAAAATATTGACCCTGGATGGAACTTTACGCAGTACACTGCGATGGCAGATTGAGGGCAATACTTTGTTATTTGGTACCAACTTAATCTATGGCGCAATTCATCAATATGGTGGCACAATTAAGCCAGTTACTGCAAAAGCATTGAATGTTGGAGGACGTCCGGTAACACAAGTTGTAATTCCTGCTCGCCCGTGGCTTGGTGTTAGTGCGCAAGATAAATTGCTGTTAGTTGATGTTGTTCGTGAACATCTTGGTTTCACATAAAACGCAATTTAACGCGTTTTAAGCGACTTTATTCTAAAATGCTAGTCAGTTTATTTACGAATCACTTTAATCGTGTTGTAAATGCTTTATAATAAGTTTTTAGCTTATATTTCTTTTATTATTTTGCCAATCCAATCTCCAAATCATTAAAAAATTATCTGCCCGCGTTCAGATTACCCTTTCCTTAAAATAGATCATGATGCTCTATATCAATTTATTGGAGCATTTTTTATGGCACTTATCCCCGTTTTTAAACCTGGTACGCATACTGCGGTAGATGGTCGAAAAATCACTTTTACTTTAGAGAACTGTATTGATTTAGCAGAAAGCTACGATCCAAGTTTGTCAGAAGCGCCTGCTGTAATTGGTCATCCTAAATTAACCGCTCCTGCGTATGGCTGGGCTAAAACATTTCAAATCAAAGACGGCTTGGTTTACGCCGAACTTGATCAAGTTAACCCCGAATTTGCTGAAGCATTCAATTCAGGTGCTTATAAAAAACGTTCATTATCAATCTATTTACCAGAATCACCAGGTAATCCTAAGCCTGGTCATTACTATGCGCGCCATATTGGTTTTTTAGGTGCAGCGGCTCCTGCTATTAAAGGCTTGCCTGACGCCAGTTTTGCTGAGTCTGACGGTGAGCTAGGTGCTGCTGAGTTTGCCATGCCATTTAATGAAGATTTTTTATTGATGTTTTCAAATCTGCGTGAGTACTTGATTGAAAAAGATGGTATCGAAAAAGCAGATCAACTTTTACCAAAATGGCAACTTGAATATTTAGCTGAACAAGTTGCACAAAATAGAAAGGAGAACGAAATGCCACAACCAAACAACATCGATTTTGCAGAGCAACAAGCCAAAATTGATGCAAAAAATGCAGATTTAGCTGCACGTGAACAAGCATTACTTGAAAAAGAACAAAAGAACCAGCGGGCAGAATTTGCTGCCTTTGTTGATGAATTAGTTAAAGATGGAAAATTATTACCTGCGCATAAAACTACAGTTGTTGAAGTATTTATGGCGTTGGGTAGTGATCCAATTTCATTTGCTGAAGGTGATGCAACTGTTAACAGTTCCCCAGTTGATTTAATCAAAAAAGTACTTTCTGAGCGTCCCGCTTTTATGAACTTTGCTGAAAAATCGGCTGCTGAAGATGAAGAAAATAAAGTTGATATACAAGACCCGAAGGCAATAGCTGAAGCTGCGGCTCAATATCAAAAAGAACAAGCAGACAAAGGTAATACTATTTCGATCAGCCAAGCAGTTACGCATGTAACCAAGGCTAAAAAGTAAAACTACTAATTTTAAAGGCTGATTATTAATATCAGTATCATTTTAATTTTAACTAAAAGGTTTTTATATGAATATTCCAGGATTAACAGTAGCAAAAACCGCTGAAGGCGAAGTCAAACCACGCGTGATTGTCTGTCATGGTAGTGAAGATGGGCTAGCAAAAACAGCGATTGACGGTAACGCATTATTAATCGGTGTATCAACAATTGTTGGTGGCGGTGACGGTGAAGTGTTTGATGTTGTGCGCAGTGGGTTGGCACAAGTTTTTTATAGCGAAGCGATTGCGATTGGTGACCCAATTACTGCTGCAGCAGATGGTAGAGCGAAAAAGGCGGCTTCTGGCGATTTTATTATTGGTTACGCTGAGGAAGTTGGCGATACAGATGAATTAGGTTCTATTTGGATCTGCCCTAGCAAACTAGCTTAATATTTTTAACTAATGGTCTAAGACCTTTAATACACAATTATTTAGAAGGAGTTTTATATGCAACGCCCTTTTCCCATTGATCCTCAGTTGACTGCTGTAGCAATTGCTTATCGCAATACTAAATTAATCGCCGATGAAGTTCTTCCACGAGTACCGGTAGAATCCCCTGCCTTTAAATGGTTAGAATATGATTTTTCAGAACGATTTACATTACCAAATACAAGAGTAGGACGTACTTCACAACCAAATCAGGTTGAATTTAGTGCAATAGAAAAAGAAAGTTCGGTAACAGATTATGGTCTGGATAGTCCGGTTCCGCAAGATGATATTGACTCAGCGATTACTGGCTATGATCCGCTTGGACATGCCACTGAAGCTACTACTGATTTGATCTTGTTAGACCGCGAAGTACGCACCGCTAATGTGCTTTTTAACGGAGATAACTATAACAACAAAACAACATTAACTACTGCCGAGCAATGGAACGACCCAACAAGCGATCCAATAAAATTGATTACTGATGCATTTGATTCAATGATCCAACGTCCAAATATCGGTACATTAGGCCGTCGAGTTGCCACAATTTTACGTCGTCATCCGAAGATTGTTGCTGCGTATCACGGTAATTCAGGAGAAAGTGGTTTAGTTCCTCTTGGCTTTTTGGCCGACCTATTAGAGTTAGAATCCATTTATGTTGGAGATGCATTTTTAAATAGTGCAAAACCCGGTAAATCTCCAAAACTATTACGAGCATGGGGCGACAAAGCAGCATTTATTGTGCGTAACAAATTAGCGAATACTAAGGGCGGAGTAACATTTGGTTATACGGCACAATTTAAAGACCGTGTGTCAGGTTCAATCAATGATCCAGATATTGGTTTACGTGGTGGTCAACGTGTGCGTGTTGGTGAATCAGTCAAAGAAATAGTTGTAGCAAAAGATGCTGGCTATTTGTTTGAAAATGTTATTTCGCCAAACAGTTAATAATGTGAATAGTAACCAACGGTAATCTATCGTTGGTTCGAGTCAAAATTATGAATATTCCATACATTACATTGCTAAATTTATCAGAACGTCCGGGGCTAACTGAGCTTGCACAATTGGTAGCACAAGATGGTGAAATCCCCGCAGATGCTAAGTTGTTAGATGCCATCATTAATAGTAATGACATTTCAAGTTGGACATCTGATGAAATTACTAATGCAAATCGTGCAATCTCACGCATTAATGAATCAATTGATGATGCTGAAGCTGAAATAAACGGTTTTTTACGCCAACGCGGGCACAAATTACCATTAATCAAGGTACCACGATTGTTGAGTGATTGGGCTCGAATTATTGTTCGTTACAAATTGCATCGCAATCGTGTTTCTGATGAAAAAAACGATCCTATCGTGCGTGATTACAAACAAGTTCTGGGCTTTTTAAAAATGGTAGCTGAAGGTAAATATTCGCTGGGTATTGATGATGCTTTGCCTGTCGCAGGTGGTGTACCAAAACAGACTGGACCTGTTCGTGTATTTGATATGAACACATTACGGGATTTTGGACGATGAGTAGCGCACCATTTGATGTATCAGTCATTGCAGAAAAACTAAAAGGTTTAATGTCTGATAAAACCTTAGTTTTTGTTGGTACCAGTGCTGAATACAGCAAGCTGACTGATTTAACTTCAGCACCTACCCCTGCTGCTTACGTTTTGCTTGGTAAAGAAACGCCAAATGATAAGCCCGCAGGAACACGTCAGTCAGTAAGTGTTAATTTTGGTGTTGTGGTTGTTGCACGTGATATTTCAAGTCAAGCAACCAATATTCAAAATGTTAAACAGCTAGCAAACCCCGTTATAGGTGCGGTGCGTGATTTGTTGATTGGTAAAACAGTTCAGTTTATTGATGGAGTTCGTCCAGTCACATGGGTTGGAGGACAAACTCTAGGTTTTCAAAATGGCGTATTAGTGTGGATTGATTCGTATCAGACTCAGCATTTTATTGGTAGCCGCTAAATAGTTTTAGGAGAAATATATGTCAGATTTATTGATGAGTTTACAAGGTACCATAAACCTTGCTACGCGTAATACCGCAAGTTCACCAGCACGACCAGGTGCATTTCGTCATGTTGGAACCGCCGATTCATGCGAAATGGAACTAAGTGTCGAAACTGTGACACAAAATGAATCGTACACTGGGCAGCGTTTACAGGTTGGAGAATTAACACTAGGCAAAAGTGGCACTCTGAACCTCACATTAAAAGATTGGTCAATCGAAAATATTGCCCTCGCGCTCTATGGTGAAAAAATCACGGTGAATTCAGGTATAGCAACTGATGAAAAATTACCTGACGGGCTCGTTGTCGGTGACCGTATCAAACTCGCGCATCCATTTGTGTCAGATGTTGAGTTAAAAGCTGTTGATGGTTCGATGTTAATTTTGGGCAATGACTATGAAATAGAATCAGCACATGCGGGGTTAATCAAATTATTAACTACAGCAGCATTAACTGCAACGGTTGATTATTCATATGCTAAAACTGACAGTCTAGGTATTTTTACTCGTCAACCCCCAGAACGCTGGTTCATGTTAGATGGCATTAATACAGATCGCGATGATGAACACGTTATTGTTGAATTATTCCGCGTTAAATTTAATCCAATTTCAAATTTCTCATTATTACATAACGAAGGTTATGGTGAACTGCCGTTAACTGCGACTGTTCTGGCCGATATGAGTCAAACAAAAGACAGTTCACTCGGTTATTTCGGTTCATATATTCAAAAAGCAAAATAATAAACTAATGATTAATTATTCATTGCGGTGATATTTCACCGCTTTAATCGCAGGTAAATAAAATGGCAGAAAAAGTTACAGCAACAAAAGAAGAATCCAATGATTTGGAAGTTTTAATGCCAAATCGTGAAATTACTCTAGCTGGCGAAATAATTACAGTACGCGAATATTCATTTAAAGATGCATTGACCATTGGACGTGAGATTGACCAATTTGCAGCATTAATTGTGAATGAAATGAATGGTTCAAATAAAATCACTATTGAGCAAGCCGACATGCTTATTATGAATAACCTAGAGCTTGTTTATTCATTAATCAGCACCTCAATTCAAAAACCAATTTCATTTATTGAGGCGTTGTCATATGAAAATGGTTTACAGCTGCTCGACTGGTGGTGGGTCGTTAATTCTGGTTTTTTTATGAACGCGGTAACTCGCAAAATCATTCGGCAAAACGCTGCAAAACAGGCAAATCAGTAAGCTGGAGTGAGATTTTTACACTATTAATTAAAAACGGACATGAACCACAGCAGTTACCGTATTACACACAACGCCAATTACTGCTGTATTACGATGAATTAATTAAGTTACAAAACCGAGAACGAGCTAACCGAATTGAAGATATTTGTGTTGGCTTTAATGGTGGTAAACAAGTTACAAAGTTTGTAAAACAGTTACGCGGAGAGCAATAATAATGGCTAATAACGATATGAATATTGCAATGAAGTTCACGGCTGACGTGAATCGTGCTAAAAAAAATATTCATGAAGTGGGTGATGAGTTAAAAAGCGTCTATGAAAAGCAAGTAGATGCGATGAACCGTGGCCAACAAGCTATTATCAAATTATTGCAACAAGAACAAGCTGAAGAAAAGGCACAGCAAGCAGCAGCTAAAGCCACTAAAGTCCATCAAAAAGAAGTTGAAAAACTGCGCAATGGATTAGATCAGCTATTGGGTAAAATTGATCCAGCAGTTAAAGGTTTGGGCCGTCTTGATGAGTTAGAGAAAAAATTACGTCAATCGAAAAAAGCTGGTGTACTTGATAATGAAACATTTGATAGTTATCTAAGTAAAATAAATAATCAAAGAGCCGCATTATCAACCGTTGAATCTCTAAACGACGGCACCCAAAAATTAAATTTAAATACACTGAGCGCCCGCCGCAGTATCGCTAGTATGATTAAGCAGTTAGCGAATGGCAATTTTAGAGGTGCTGGCAATTCGTTATTTTCAATAGCTAATGTAACAGGTAAGTTACCACCTCTATTCAGTGCTGCAACATTGTCTGTTGTTGGGTTTATTGGGGCAGCATACGGAATTGCAAAGGTTTTGTATCGCATTTCATCTGAGCAAGAAGCTTTTAAAAAATCGATTATTTCAACAGGAAATTATGCTGGTACAACAGCATCAAACCTTGAGGTAATGTCACAAAAAATTGGAAGCATTGGCCATAATTATTCCGAAACTAGAGAAAACATCGCACAGTTAACCCAACAAGGTCAATTGTCAGCTAAGTCAATCGAAAACATAGGTACAGCTGCTGCATACATGTCAGCATTAACAGGACAAAGTAGCAAAGAAGCGATATCCAGTTTTAACAATATTCAAAACTCAGTTACTGAATGGGCATATGAAACAAATAAACAATATCATTGGATGGATCTTGCTACATACCAACGGATAGCTGCGCTTGAAGCTCAAGGGGACACAGAACAAGCAATTGCTGTTGCCACTGGTAAATATGCAGATGTACTCAAAGCACGTGCTGAAGAAATGAAAAATCAACTAAATTGGTTAGAAACAGCATGGGTGAATTTTAAAAATGGTATTAGCGATCTCGGAAATTCTATAACAACGGAATTAAAGTTCAGTTTTGGCTTAGCAACATTAGATGAAGAAATTAAAAAAATTGAACAAGCCAAGAAAAGAGGTTTTTATATTGTAAATGGCTCAAATTCTATTGAGTACAATGAAAATGATGATAAATTGTTACAACAAAAGTATGCCGAAAGAGATAAGCTGCAAAATGAAGCAGCTAAAAATCGGGAACAAGCAATTGCAGCCGAAAAATCCATTTCCGCTCAAAAACAACTTGATGAACTTCATAAAAAAAATACTACTGATGCAGAACGTCAATCTCAAGCCGTCGAACAATTAAATAAAAACTACCAGGCATTATGGGCAGATGAAAAAGGACGCAAAGATCTACAAGAGCACGGTGTTACATCAGATGACGGTAAATCATTCTCAGGTGGTCAGTACGATAAAGATGTAAAAAACATTACGGACAAAGGTATTCAGGGATATAACCAGAGCCTTGAGAAATCACTTAAACTAACAACCGAACTACAACGCGTAACGTATGAGATCAATGAAGGCCAATATAAAAATGCATCGCAAGCAGAAAAAGATAGAGCTATTGAACTCGCTAAACAGATTGATGCTAAAAATGCAGCTAAAAATAAAAAATCTGATTTTTCATTAAAAAATGATAAAAACAATCTAGCATTACAACAACAATTAAATGAACTATTACTTGGTACAAAAGCAACTGATACAACAGTTGAACAATGGTATAACAATTTACTAACTCAATTTAAAAAATCTGGAAATAAAGAAGGTATCGATTTAATCGACCAGATTTTACCGTTAAAAAAAGCTGAAGCAAATCTAAATGCTATCACTGCTAAAATTCAGCAAGCGCAATCACGTCAATCAACCAAAGAACAAAGTATCCAGGCGCAAGTAACCAGTGGTTTAATTACACAAGTAGAGGCACAAAGTCAGCTAGTCGAACTACATAAGCAAACAGCGCAAGAGCTTGAAAATTATTTACCCATATTGCAAGCAATGACTGATTTGCCGGGACAAGCAGGAGAAAATGCCCAAAAATCACTAGCAACACTTCAGTTACAAATTGCTGAGTTAAATAAAACCACGGATGCACTCACTAGTGCATTTCAAAACGGTTTACAAACAGGTATTCAAAGTAGTTTGGATAGTTTAGCCAAAGGAACATTCGAACTAAAAGATGCACTGCAAAATCTGGCTCAAAGTATATTGTCATCAATGGCGCAAGTTGCGACAAAAGGTTTAGCAGATATGGCAATGAATGGACTATCAAATTTAGGTAATTCATTGTTTGGTACAGCAACAGATGCTGCTGTTGATAATGCAAGTGCTGCTGCTTCAGCAGGACTGATGGAAACAGCTATTGCTACAAGTACTGCTACTGGGGCAGGATTAATGGGTGAGTCGATTTCGATGTCGGCTGGAATTGGAGCTGAAACAATTTCCGCATCAATGGTAACGGCTGGTACAGCTGCTGGTGAAATTATTAGTGCAGCGATGATTGCTGCAGCGGGTGCAAATGCGGGTAGTTCGGCAGTTGGTGCAGCAGCAGTTGCAGCAGCTACAGGGGGGTATATTTCGGGACCAGGTTCTAGCACATCAGACTCAATTCCAGCGCGATTATCTAATGGTGAGTTTGTTGTGAATGCCGCATCTGTTAAAAAATATGGCATTGATTATTTACATGCTATCAATACCGGGCGTGCTCATCGTTACGCTTCAGGTGGATTGGTTTCAAATGTTAGCAGTCCTAGAGCGCCAAATATATATGATGAAAATTCAACATCACGCACTGCTAATCAATCACAATCAGCGCCCGTTATTCAACAAACGTTAGTTTTAGATAGTGGTGAAATGATGAAATCGGGTATTAGTTCAGTGGCAGGTTCACGGGCAATGATGACGTGGATTCGTGCAAACTCCCAAACCCTAAAACAGGAGTTGTCATAATGAAAAAATTTTTATGGCAAGCTGAACCAGATTGGACTAATGGCATAACTGAAATACTGGAATGGAAAACCGATATTTTACAATCGTACAGTGGCGCAGAACAACGCATTGCTCGGCGATTATCACCGCGCCGTACGTTTGAATTTTCCATTTTAATTAATGGTAATGAACGTGCACGATTTGAAAATAGATTGGCGTTTGTAGGTGGTAATTCGTGGTATTTCCCTGTTTATACAGATGTCACCTATCTCGATGATGACATTAATACAGGCACTACAGTTCTCCCGTGTAATACAATTGGTCGTGATTTTGTAGTTGGCAATAAAGTACTAGTTAAAAGTGAGATTAATAATATTAATCAAACAGCATTACTAGAAGTCGCAGCTGTAAATGATTATTCAATTACATTAGTTAACCCTCTTAGATCGCATTTTAATGCTGGTGCATGTATTTATCCTATAAAATTAGCTGTGCTAACAGATGTGCCCGAGCTAACTCGTTACAATGATGATTTATTAAGTGCTCAAATTCGATTTCGAATTAGTGAACACAATGCATTTAGTAATGATATTTCACATTTACCCATTTATCGTAATTTTCCTGTTTTAAACATGTTCCCCGATTGGTCAGAATCATTAAAAGGTCGATATGAGCGATTTTTAATTGAGCTCGATAATGGTTCTAGCGCTCCATCCCGATTAGATACTGCACGGTTACCATTTTTTGTGCAAGAATTTCGTTGGTTTCTAACTGAGCGAAATGAGCACATGCAATTGCGTCAATTATTTTATTATCTTAATGGTTGTCAAAAAAATATTTGGGTATCAAGCCAAGCGAGCGATTTTAATGTTCTAGCTGTTGATGGTCGAGTTCTTGAAGTTGAAAACACTGGATTTAATGAAATTGGGTTAATGTCAGGTCGAAAAGATTTAGTCATAACTTTATGTAATGGCAATGAGCTATATCGTCGTATTGAAAAAGTTGCAGTTGCATCTGATGAAATTGAACGACTGCTGCTCAACGATTCAATCAATGTAAATGCTGCTGATATTTTGTCAGTTTCGTTTTTAACATTGTGCCGTTTAGATTCGGACTCTGTCAGTTGGGAGCACGTAACAGATGCTGACGGACTAGCTAACATAACTTGCAGTTTTAGAGGGGTTCGTGATGAATTGGAATCAATTTGAATATTCAACAAATAATGGTAAACCATTAACGTTATACGAGTTTGTTAGAAATGAACAAAAATACTATCGTTATACAAATGCTGACCGTGATGTTGAATTTAATCATACGATTTGGTTCAGCGAGGCTATAAGCAACACTGGTTTAAGCATTGGTTCAGGTAATAATTTAGAAATTACTCTGCCATCTAATAATGATGTAGTGCGACTATTTCGTGGCGTACCACCAACTAAACCTGTTGTAATCAAAATGTATCAGTTACATGAAAATGACAATGAGTTTAGAGTTATCTGGATTGGAAAAATCCAAGAAGTTAAACGAGAATCAATTGAAAAAGCAAAACTCATTACAGCAAGCGTTGCAAGTTCGTTTGAGCGGAATGGCCTCAGGTTAACTTACGGGCGGTCATGCCCTTATGCTCTCTATGATCATAACTGCCGAATTAGACAAGAAAATTATAAAACATCAAATATCGAAATTATGGCGTTGGATGGTGCAAATATTACTGTCAATTTACAAAATGTTCAATCGGGGTATTTTTCAGGTGGATATATGGAGTTTTATATCGACGGTATTCAAGAACTGCGTGGATTGAAATCACAAGTTAATAACGTGATTGGCGTCCTTGGTGGCACCCAAGGTTTACAAAAAGGAATGAAAATTAATTTATACCCTGGTTGTGATAAAACCATCAAAACGTGTAATGAAAAATTTAATAATCATCTTAACTATGGGGGGCAACCCCATATTCCGGGTATTTCACCGTTCACAATCGTCAAGCTTTTTTAATTTGGAGGAATTCTATTATGTGGTGGGCTGTTGCTAAATTTGTCGCTGTTATTGTTGCTAGTTATGTTATTGCTCGTGTCACAGCAAAACACCCCAAAAGCAATCGACCAACTGCAGCAACGGAGGACGATTGGAATATGCCGGTTCCTGACGAAGGTACCCCTCAATGTGTGTTTTTTGGTGATTGTTGGACTGCCGATTGGTTTGTTTTAGGTTATGGTAACTATCGTTATAGTGCAATTCGTAAGTAAATTGGAGCATTCATTATGAAAATAACAATGGAACATATTCGTGCGGGCGGTGGTTGTGCGTGGGGATTACGTGAATTTTTCAAACGTTATCATCTAGATTTAAATGCATTTATTAGAGACGGTTATATTGATTCAACAACTTTATTAAAAACAGGTGATGCACTAGCAATTAATATAGTCAACATTGCAGAGGGAACTGAAAATGGGCGGTAGTTCATCAGGTAAAGTTACAGTGGGGTACAGATATCATTGGGATTTATTCTGTGGTCTAGGTCGTGGTCCAATTGATTCACTCGTGGCTATAACTGCAGATAAAAAAATAGTTTGGCTAGGTACTGCAAACGAAGCAACAAATAATTGTACTATTCTGATTAATAAACCAAATCTATTTGGTGGTGAAGATACGGGGGGTGAAGGCGGTATTCAAGGGAGTTTAATTATAATGATGGGTGAAAAAAATCAAGTACCATCATATAGTTTATCAAGTATTTTACGCGGACTGATTCCTGGGTTTAGAGGGTTAGTTACTACTTTCTATTCAGGATTAGTCAGTTGCTATAGTGCATCGCCAAAGCCTTGGACCTATCGCGTTCGTAGAACAATAGAAGGTTGGGATGGTGACCCTTGGTACCCGGAAAAATGTTTGATTTTAATGTGTGATGAAACAGCTGAAATCCAAGGTATTGAGGGGGAAATTGAAAGTCGTTATGGACCTATAAACACAATAATAAAAAAACCGAATTTTATAAGCAAAAATAAAGAAAAAACGCCAGAAGAAGAGGAAGCAGAGCGAAAAAAACGCGAAGAAGAAAAGCGAAGAAGAGAAGAGAGGAAACGAAAAATTAATGCGTTGCGTAATGATCTTTATTATAACATTCGTAATATACATGCAATGAATCCAGCTCATATATTATTTGAATGTGCGACTAACCGAGACTGGGGGCGTGGTTTGTCATGGAACGATATTGATGTTGACAGTTTTAAAAAAGCGGCCGATACACTATTTGCCGAAAAATTTGGTATGTGTTTTCGATATAATCGGCAAGATCAACTACAAACGTTCATACAACAAGTTTTAGATCATGTTGGTGCTGCGCAATATGCTGATCTCTCAACCGGAAAACTAAAATTAAAGTTAATTCGTAATGACTATGACCCAAATATGTTACCGCTGTTTACATATGATAATGGTATTTTATCAGTGCAAGATGACGATAGTGCCAGTAGTGATGCATCATATAATGAAATAGTTGTGACCTATCACAATCCAGTAACTAATGAGGATGCAACTGTTCGTGCACAAAATCTGGCATCTATTCAACAAGTTGGTTTAATTAGTAATTCTGTTGAATACAAAGCTATACCGACACAACAATTGGCAGCGAGACTGGCGGAACGTGATCTTGAAATGAATGCTGCGGGCATTACACGTTTAATCATTAAATTTGACAGGCGTGGAGGCATATTAGAGCCTGCATCTTGTTTTAGAGTATCCCTGCCCGACCGTGATATTGAAAATATGATTCTGCGTGTTGGAAAAATAGAAGAACAAGGAGATGGGGCTTTATTAATTACAGGAGTCCAAGATGTTTTTAGTTTGTCATCAACATCATTTAGCAGCGAACAACAAAACAACGAATGGACGGCAACGGATAATTCAATTCGCGCTGTAAATAATGTCAAATTAATTGAACTTCCCTATGCACTTCTTGTGACAAGATTAAGTGCAGCAGACATGGCGTATTTAAAACCATCATCGGGTTATTTTGGTGTGATGGCAAAAGCTCCCACCCCCATGTCAATTAATTATGTATTGCTATCGCAAGCAGCAGGAGCTGAATCAATTAATGAAAATCGATGTGACTGGACAGCAAGTGCAACATTAATTAATGATATTGAAAAGTTAGAAACAAAATTTGAAATTAAGATTGATTCTGATTACCAGATGTCAATTGGCGAAGGTATTATAATTGATGACGAATTCATGCGTATTGATGAATTTGACGTTGAAACAAATATGTTAACGGTCGGTCGCGGTTGCGTTGATACGCTACCAACATTTCATCATGCTGGCTCGACAATACGTTTCTATATGAGTGTTCTGGAAACAGATCATATTGAATATATTAGTGGTGAAACAGTTGGAGTTAAACTACTTACGCAAACTAATGCTGGCAGACTAGATGAAGATATTGCTCCAGTTGAAAAAATTGTTATGGGCAATCGTCAAACTAGGCCGTATTTACCAGGGAACATCAAGGTTAATGATTCATTATATCCAGATCTAATTGAATCAGCTGATTCATATGTCTTGAGTTTTACTCATCGTGATCGTTTGTTGCAAGCTGATCGGCTAATTGATTGTTTATCCGATAATATAGGTCCAGAACCAGGTACTGAATATATAGTTGAAATAGCAGATTATTATACAAACGAAGTCTTATGGAGTTTTAATGCTACTGATACGTTAATTGCATTGCCGTATGTCTCAAATCAAGATCATATCTATGATGATCGCCACATACTCACATTGTATAGCATGCGGGACGGTTACGAATCGTTATACAAATTTACAGCTGAATTACCGGAAGGCCATTTGGTTGGAGGTGAATATGTCTAATCAAAATGAATACTATTACGGACAAGGTAAAGTATTTTTATCTCAACTAAATAGTGGACAATGGCGTTGGATTGGCGATGTTTCATCATTAAAAGTCAATTTTGAATTTGAAGAACAATATAGCAAGCGCAGTATAGGTGGAAGATTAGTTAAAGATAAACGTTATATAACATTTACAGGTGGAAATGTGACTGCGACATGGTTTGATCGTTCTGTTGAAAATCTAGAATTATTATTGCGCGGAAAGTCTATATCACATCAACAAAGTGGGGCTGAAGATGAATTTAGTAATATAAAAGCTGGCATGACAATTTATCTACAGCATCAAAATGTACGGGATGTATTCATAGAAAATCTAAAAGAAAATACCGATTATATTATCGATTATAACCAAGGTTCTATTTTATTTATCACAAAACCGCACTCGCCAGTACTAATTGAATATGACCATTCTGGACTTGACGGTATCAGTATTTTAAATAATGAACCGATAGAGCTTGCCCTTCGTTATGTTGGACACAACATTATTGATAATAAATCGGTAAATATTGAACTTTTTAGATTATCACTAGATCCAGTCGAATTCATTAATTTAATTGATGACAAATCAGAATTTTCAAATATTGAAACAACATTACAACTATTACCAGATCTAACAAAAAATCCAAGATCAGATTTTGGGATGTTCGGCCGAATGATCAAATTTACAGATTTTATCGATATCTTATACGACGATGAAATTGCATATGATGAACAATACAACTTTTCAAATTAAATTAGAGGTAAATGTAATGGAGAATTTAAATGAAGTGGCTAGCTGGGATGATGCGGTTTATTTAATTCAACGTAAAGATCGTGTAGGCGGTGGCGTTAGAGGCATTGCAAATAAGCCACACATGGCACTGGCAAATCGAACACAATATCTAAAAAAAGCTGTAGATGAAAATACTGAGGCATTAACACTAACATTATCCGCATCTAATAATAATCCCAATTTTAATGCACAAAATAATCGTATTGAAAATCTAAACAATCCCGTCAATTTAAAAGACGCGGCAACTAAAGATTATGTTGATGTGTCAGATGAGCTATTACAAAAACAAGTAAATGAACTGAAAGAAGCACAGATCGGTTACGAAAATGTAGGTAACTTTAAAGCTGGATGCACATTAAATACTCGTAATGAAATTGTCTATGATGAAGTTACAAGGAAATATTATGCTTGGGCAGGAAATCTTCCGCATGTTGTTTTACAACATACAAATGTTGTTGATGAAATAGCAAATGGACAACCATGGCTAGTAATTGAAAATTCAAACGAATTTAATGCAAAAATTGAAAGCATTAAACAAACAGTTCAAAGTGTAGCTACACGTTTTTATGGTTTTAGAAAAGAAGGGGCAAAATTGATTTTAGAGTGCGCTGGGAATATTGACAATAAAACATTGCTAGTCTCAGATTTTATTGAGTGGTTAATGGCACCCGGCGGATGTGAATTTAAAATTAAAGATAAAGATCTATTAATGATTATATAAAACGGAGGTAAAAATGGTAACTATAAATTTGGGAAACATCAGGTTTAACTGGTGTGGTGAATATAGTGAAACAACGACATATTATCAAGATGATGTGGTTGGTTGTAATGGTTCAAGCTACATAGCAAAAAAAACAAATAAAGGCATTAGCACAGCTGATCGTGATGCGTGGGATCTGATGGTCGCTGGAGCGGAAAAACCCTACGTGATTGGTGAACAAAAATTAATGCCGTTTCGTGCATCTGAATTGCCGCCTGGATGGTATTTTAGAAACGGTGATAATTATTTACTAGATTCGCCACCCGGGCGAGCGTTAGACAGTCTATCGGCAAATTATAAAGAAGACTATAAAATCACTATAAAAGTAATTAATGGTCAGCAATATATCAACGTACCCTCAGCTTTTTCGTCTGATGGACGTGGTTTTTTTGAGCGAGCTGTTGATGGAACGACTCGCCAGGTAGGTAGTGTTGAAGATGACGCAATTCGTGAAATTTGGGGGCATTTCGATTCGGGCGTTGTTGATAATCATGTCAATTATGCAAAAGGAGCTTTTGCTGGGTCAAGCGCTATAAATCCAAATGGCGGAGCGTTTCAACCAGCAAGAGACTGGCGCGCATGGGGTTATGAGTTTTTCGCATCACGAGTTGTACCAACCGCTAACGAAAATAGACCAATTAATGTCGGCATGACGCCAGCTATATATTTAGGAGTTTAATATGATTAATTATTATTTTGACAATACAAATGCACTAAAACCATTTACACATGAATTAGAAGCGAACGATGACACGTTACCACCAGATAATGCATTACGCATACCTCCCGAATTCAAAAACGGTTATTGGCCGTGTGAACAGAACGGCAAATGGGTATTAGTTGAAGACCATCGCGGTAAAACAGTTTATAACACAGAAACTAAAGAATTGGTTAAAATTGATTATTTGGGAGAAATAAAAGAAGGGTTTACGCCACTAGAACCGTTTCAGTTTTCAAAATGGAACGGTAAAAAATGGGTTTTAGATGAGGACGAACAAAAAGCGTTTAAAATAAAACAAAATAAAGCTCAAAAAAATTTATTGCTAAACGAGGCAAATGAAAATATATCAATTTTGCAAGATGCTATTGATTTTGACATGTCAGAAAATGGCGATGAAGAAAAACTAAAGTTATGGAAAAAATACCGAATTCTATTAAATCGCATTGACGCATCAGATATAAATGTAATTTTTCCAGAAAAGCCGTAAAATGTAATTTATTTTCATATTTAGAAATACGCGGCGCAACTAATTATCAATTGATTCACTGTATAATTATCGCGCGTCGCATCATATAAATAAAAAATTAAAATTAACATCATTGGAAGCAAGAGTATATATCATGAGTTTTTTGGCTATTTTACTGCTAGCATTAGCCATGTCTACAGATGCCTTTGCGGTAGCGATTTGTCGTGGCGTATCATTAAAATCAACGCCGTTTTTAGGCGCATTAAAAGTGGGGATCTTATTTGGTTTTGTTGAAGCCATCACGCCATTACTAGGTTGGTTAATTGGTTATATTGCCTTACAATATATTGAAAGATGGGATCATTGGATTGTTTTTACCGTTATGCTATTGTTAGGTCTAAACATGATCTATCATAGTTTTAAACAAGATAACGATGACAACTGTGATGCAAAACCACTTCCTTCATCAAAAAAATCATTTCTAATATTAGTTCTTACTGCGATTTCAACAAGTATTGATGCATTTGCTGTTGGTGTCGGATTAGCACTTGCCAGCGTTAATATTTATATTGCCGCCACCATGATTGGGCTTGCAACCTGTATCATGGTTACGTTGGGCTTATTGCTAGGTAAAAAAATTGGTTGTTTAATTGGTAAACAAGCATCATTTATCGGTGGCATCGTTCTTATTGTCATCGGTTCAATCACATTGTACCAACATCTCGCTATATAATTTTATTCTTTACTTAAGTTTAGATATAAAAAAACCCCCAGTAATTGGTTGTCCAACTATTGGGGGGCACTTCACATATTGGAGTGGTTTTTTATTTTGACTGGCTAAATAGGGGAATTACATCATTCCGCCCATTCCTCCCATGCCGCCCATACCACCAGCAGCACCTAAATCAGCTTTATCATCTTTAGGTAAATCAGTAACCATACATTCAGTTGTGATCATAAGACCTGCTACTGATGCAGCATATTGTAATGCACTACGTGTTACTTTAGTTGGATCTAAAATACCCATGGCAATCATATCACCATATTCTTCAGTTGATGCATTGTAACCATAGTTACCTTTACCGCCTTTAACCGCATTAACCACAACAGAAGCTTCTTCACCGCAGTTAGTAACGATTTGACGTAATGGCGCTTCCATTGCACGAAGAGCAACTTTAATACCAACGTTTTGATCTTCGTTTGCACCTTTAAGGTCTAAAATTGCAGAAGCAGCACGAACTAACGCAACACCACCACCAGCAACAACACCTTCTTCAACTGCTGCACGAGTCGCATGTAATGCATCTTCAACACGTGCTTTTTTCTCTTTCATTTCAACTTCAGTTGCTGCACCAACTTTAATTACTGCAACACCGCCAGCTAATTTAGCCACACGCTCTTGAAGTTTTTCTTTATCGTAATCAGAAGTTGATTCTTCGATTTGTTTACGAATTTGTTCAACGCGTGCATTAATTAATGATTCTTCACCAACACCGTCGATGATAGTTGTGTTATCTTTATTAATAACCACACGTTTAGCTTGACCTAAATCTTCAAGTGTTGCTTTCTCAAGCTCTAAACCAATTTCTTCCGAAATTACAGTACCAGCAGTTAAGATTGCGATATCTTGTAACATTGCTTTACGACGATCACCAAAACCAGGAGCTTTAACCGCTGCAACTTTAACAATACCACGCATAGTATTCACAACTAATGTTGCTAATGCTTCGCCTTCAACATCTTCAGCGATGATTAATAAAGATTTACCTGCTTTAGCAACGGCTTCTAATACTGGTAATAATTCACGGATATTAGAGATTTTTTTATCTGCTAATAAAATATACGGGCTATCTAATTCAACAGTCGCAGTTTCAGGTTTGTTGATGAAATATGGTGATAAATAACCACGGTCAAACTGCATACCTTCAACAACATCTAATTCGTCTTGTAAACCAGTACCATCTTCAACAGTGATAACACCTTCTTTACCAACTTTTTCCATTGCTTGAGCAATTAAAGTACCAACAGTTTCATCAGAGTTTGCTGAAATAGTACCAACTTGGGCAATCGCTTTAGAATCAGCACATGGTGAAGATAATTTTTTAAGCTCTTCAACTGCTGCAACAACTGCTTTATCAATACCACGTTTTAAATCCATTGGATTCATACCAGCAGCAACGGCTTTTAAACCTTCGTTAACAATAGCTTGAGCAAGTACAGTTGCAGTAGTAGTACCGTCACCAGCTGCATCGTTTGCTTTTGAAGCTACTTCTTTAACCATTTGCGCACCCATGTTTTCGAATTTATCTTCTAATTCGATTTCACGAGCAACTGACACACCATCTTTAGTGATAGTTGGCGCACCAAATGATTTATCTAATACAACATTACGTCCTTTTGGACCTAAAGTTACTTTAACTGCATCAGCTAATACATTAACGCCTTTAAGCATTTTAGCACGAGCGTCATTTCCAAATTTTACATCTTTAGCTGCCATCTTCGTATTTCTCCTAAATTCTGTATATAAGTTAAATTATCTGCCAGTTATTCTTGAACAATGGCTAAAATATCGCTTTCTGATAAGATAAGCACTTCTTCGTTATCAATTTTTTCTGTTTTAACGCCATATCCTTCATTGAAAATTACGATATCACCAACTTTAACATCTAATGGTTGAACTTGACCATTTTCTAAAATGCGACCATTACCAACAGCTAAAACTTCACCACGTGTTGATTTACCTGCTGCTGAGCCAGTTAACACAATACCGCCAGCTGATTTTGATTCTACTTCTTTGCGTTTAATGATCACACGATCATGCAATGGACGAATTTTCATTAGTTATCTCCTAGCACTAATTTTTACTTAAGTAATTATTGACAATAAATCATAAAATTATGATATGTATTATATAGTGCATTATAGATGGGGATTAATTTATATTCTTCAAGAGAATAAAATAAAAAAATTTTCTAATTGATTAATTATTCGTCATCTTTCCGTTCAAATTCTCCTTCGATCACATCATTATTTACTTGTACATTGCGACTAGAAGAAAATGAATAAAATTTAGTAGGAAGTTTTTTAACAATAAAGCGCACAATATATTCCTGAACATATGGAATTAATAAAATTCCCCCTAGGATATCAGTTAGAAAACCTGGAATAAATAAGAAAAAACCAGCAAATAATAGCGAAACACTATTAATAATTTCTTCTTTTGGGCTTTGTTGATTAGCAATCTTTTGTTGCATAAGGCTTAAATTTTTTAACCCTTGCTTTTTAATTAATGAAAAACCAATAATCGAGGTAGCAATAATGCCGATTAATGCAAGCAATACCCCCACTGAATTAGCAACTGCGATAAAAAAACTAATCTCACAATAAACATAAATAAAAAATATAATAAAACCAATAATTCGCATACAAAAATTCCTCTAAATATAGAGCGACATTATTTTCAATCGACTATTAAGATGGTGATGATTAGTTAAATTTCAACCAAACAGTTTATATTTTTAAAAATATCTTACAAAAAGGATTGACGAATAATCTCTAATCGTGTTTAATACAGCTCCATTGTTGCCCGGATAGCTCAGTCGGTAGAGCAGGGGATTGAAAATCCCCGTGTCCGTGGTTCGATTCCGCGTCCGGGCACCAATCACCAAATTTTAAGACCTGCTTCTAGCAGGTTTTTTTATGTCTAAAGCCTTTTCCAAGCTACCTTCCAAAGGATTTTCTTTGTCAACCGATGTCAACTGAGATTACCCCATATCAAGTGCAAAATCGGATACAAACCCGGATACATTTGGTTCGATAATGGCGTGTATCCATAAAATGGCTGTAAAGCCTTTATTGGCAAGGGTTATAGAGAATTGCTTGTAAAATTCATGTTTCTTTATTTAATTAGAATTGAGGTTATTATTACGTTTTATGGCAGCAATCACCAAATTTTAAGATTCGATAAATTCGAGTGGATAACCATGATGTTCAGCCAGTTTATCCAGATAACGGGTAACTCTACCAGCCGACAAGCTGACTGCAATATCAATGCCTAATGCCTTACGATTAAAGCCATCTATCACATTATTGAAGTTCTAAATCGGCGTTGATTGCAACTGCTGTCACTCATAAAATTCATTGATCAGCATTCAACTTGTTTATTGGGTGCTAATAGTTTTTCAGGGCTTCGCGGAGCGAGCAATACACTGTTTATGCTTTATCCTAAGATTAAACCTTAATTCACAATACACCCGTTTATGGTTCCATTTATAACTCAGCTTTCTGATGCGATTAAAACATTTGGCAAAGCCCCAACGTAAATGCTTATTAGTCATCGTACTGAGTACCGATATAATCACCAAATTTTCCTCAAGTTGATAATAGTAAGCAAAGCAGCTTAAGCCAACGATATTGCAGCTCATGGCAATATTAATAGAATGACTTTCTTACAATTGCACTACCCAAACTTTACGTTTCTTAGTAGGCACTAGAGCTTTTTTGTAATTTCCTTCTGGAGCTGAGCTTTTAAACTAAGTTCAACAACCATCTGCTTAATCTTAAGATTTTCAACTTCTTTTAAGATAGATATAATTTGATGTTCAGTCATTTTTTCATGGTTAAATCCTCTGTGGATTAATAAAGAGAATGTTCTACTCTTTTACTGTAATATTTTAGGGAGTAGTTACAGATTTTTTAATATCAATAGTAAAGGTTGATAATGTTTGAGTCTATGAACCTTTATACCTTTTTCTTTTAATCCATCAAATGTAGGTGGAGTATTAATTTCATGAAGAAGATGTAAATCTATATAGATAAGGACTTCGCTCCCACCTAAGGAATCAACAATATGTGATCACCAAATTTTCTAAAAAATTTATTTTAGGATTCATCGATATCACCAATAGACGTTAAAGGTTCTTTCTTTTTAGAGAAAGAAACAAAACACAATAAAGATGCAAATGTTAAAATAGCTACAACCGCCCAAACTGCTCCCCATCCATAGCCATGTGCAATACTAGATACTAGAATAGGTGTTAAAAAATATGCAAAAAATACTGTGGCACCAACCATACCCAATGCAGTTCCTGCTCTTTCAACACCAGCTTTTACAGCTGCTTCAGTATAAGCAAGACCGTGCCATGCATGTCCAAATAAACCCGTTAATACAAGAAAAGCAACACCTGAGTAAGTGTTATTCACCATTAAACAAAGTATAAAAGAAGCAATTCCACTTAGTACGGCATAATACTTCAATAAAGAAATACGATTCTTTTTCCGATCAGTATAATAACCTGACCAAATTCTGAGAATTCCACCACCTATTTGAACACCAATGAGAATGATAGAGATCAAAGTTAAATTGATATCGAGAACATCTCTCATATAAACACCTCCAAAGGTAAGTACTGCCATTTGCGGTACAGTTAGAAAGCCTGCGGCGATAACAACTTTCCAAACGTCAGCACTTCTCAGTGGTGACACGGTAAGAGTAGATGTTTTTACTTGTTTGAATTCATTTTGTTTAGAGTTAATAAAAAACAAAACAGCAAAGCTGACAGTTAAACCTATTACAGCTAAGGCTAAAAAAGTCACTTCAAAACCATATGAATATGCTAGCCAAGGAAGTAAACCAGTACCAATTGCCCCACCTACTGGAATTGCAGTTTGGCGAACACTCATAGCAAAGCCTCGCTCACTATCATCAAACCATTGCATTACTGTTCGACCTGATGACGAGTTAATACTACCGCCACAAGCTCCAGCCATTGCCAAAGCAGCTCCTAAATGTAAATATTTAATTCCACTATTTGAATTTCCTGGTGTAAACCATAATGCTATAACGACAAATACCAGTGTTGATGACCATAGCCCTAAAATTAGAACTGTCTTATCGCCTAACTTATCCGTGATGATTCCCCAAACTATCTCAGAAGCTGCAACACCAAGTCCCATTGAACCTAAAACAAAACCAAGTTCATGCAATGAAAAATTGTAAGATTCTCGCATTAAAATTCCAGTTATAGGAATGCCAGCAAACCCCATTGCGAATGTTGCTTGTGCCAACACTCCGATTCCAAGCACAAACCAACGATAATTATTTTTTTTATTCATATATTTGTATTTCCTTAATTAAGAGTTTAAATTTAGTGTTTTAGATTCTGTTTATAGGTGACGCAAATTTTTTACTCGACTCGCTGTGCCTTTTAGCTCAAGTAGAAAAATCACAATTTTGATTAATGAAATGAACTGTTTAGTCATTTCATCAATAGATTGTGAGCAAGTGATGTTATATTTATTTGCTAGGCAAATATCATTATCTGTAGCCACGATCTCTATAGTGTGATTTTTACTTCCAACAATAGCATTAAATACAAGCTCAACATCTTTATTCAATGCCCTAGAAAATCTTGTAATTTCAGACCAAGTAATACTCCGACAAATCAATTTTATTGCTTCAAAATCAAATGTAGATGAAGCTGGAAATCCTTATTCGATATGATTAACTCCAAATGACTTTAACTTTAGAGTTATTTGGAGTTTATGTATTGGATTCATCACGTTTTGTGATGTTTGTTCCTTGTCATTTGACGTTGTATCTAAAATTGATATTTTTTTCATTTTACAATTTCCTTTTTTTCTTTATAATGAAAATACATACTATTATGTATGTTAATAAATTTACTAAGACTTGTACACTATTAAATTAAACTAGTTTTAATACATTGATTAATAATTGTAATTTAATTTGATTATGGTTAAATAATTTAATTAATAACATACCAATAAGTATGTTTTAATTTAAAAGGAGATAATGATGACAAATGTAGCTATTAATGGTTTTGGTCGTATTGGACGAAGTTTTATACGTGCATTGCAAGAGAGTTCGAATGATATCAACGTCGTTGCAATCAATGATTTAGGCTCAATTGAGCAACTAGCTCATCTTTTAAAATATGACACAGCTTTTGGACGTTTTACTAAAAGTATCGAAGTAAAAAAAGATTATTTAGTTATTGATGGTTACGAAATTGCTGTTTACCAAGAACGTTATCCTGAAAATCTTCCATGGGCTAAACATAAAATTGATGTTGTTCTTGAATCAACAGGAATATTCAATGATGGAAAAAAAGCACAAGCACACATAAAAGCTGGGGCTAAAAAGGTTCTGATCTCCGCACCAGCCTCAAATGTTGATTTGACTATTGTACAAGGTGTGAATAACCATATGTACAATAGGAATGAACATCACATCATTTCAAATGCTTCATGTACTACAAATTGTTTAGCACCTTTAGTAAAAGTAATACATGAAAATTTTGTTATTAAATCAGGATTTATGACTACTATTCATGCTTATACTCAAGATCAGAATCTTCAGGATGGCCCACATCGAGATATGAGGCGAGCACGTAGTGCAGCTCAAAATATCGTCCCGACGTCAACTGGTGCAGCACAATCAATTGGTATAGTTATACCTGAATTAAATGGAAAACTGGATGGTGGTTCGATACGAGTTCCAGTTATCACCGGTTCAATGATAGATCTGACAGTAGAACTAGAGAAAGAAGTGACAGCACAATTAGTAAATAATACCATTAAGGACGCAGTTAAATCCGAAGAAATGGAGGGTATTCTTGTTTACACCGAAGATGAAATTGTTTCATCTGATATTATTCAAAATCCAGCTTCCTCTATTTTTGACTCTAAACTGACTAAAGTTATAGATGGTAAATTACTCAAAGTTGTTAGTTGGTATGATAATGAATGGGGGTTTTCAAATCGTTTAGTGGATACAATATTGCAAATGAAATAATTATTTAATAAGATCATACCATCTTAGGATGGTATGACGTTCTGCCGCAAAAATGAATACAAAACGAAATTCAAAAGAAAAACTAATCAAAGCTATGGCTGTTCTTTTGTTAGAGAAAGGTCTAGCCAATACAAGCCCAAATGATATTTTGACTCGTGCAGAAGTTGGTCAAGGTAGCCTGTATCATTATTTTCAGGGTAAAGAAGATTTATCACTAGCAGCAATAAAATATAATGTAGAGCAATTAGTAAATTTCAATACGTTAGTTTTAAGTTCTGATAAAAATGCATATGATAAACTTTCAGATCTTCTATTAAAATCCCGTAATATAGATAGAGGGTGTTTAGTTGGTCAACTTGCTCGAGATAGATCGATTATGGAAAATAAAGGTTTAGCTGCGGAAGTTAATCGTGGATTTGAGTCAATGAAACAAACTTTAGAAAGTATCATAAAAGTTGGGATTTCTGAAGGTACTATCTCTAATATTCTCGCTCCGTTAGAAGCCGTAACACTTATTATGTCTACTTCGCAAGGTGCTTATATTATAGCAAAAGGATTGCAAGATGATTCCTATTTCCACTTAGCTATTAATACCCTATTGAAAATATTTACTCCGTAACATAATTTTTACAGTTTCGTTTGTTTTTTTGCTTTTCATTTATCAATTTCACAAATTGCTGGTCGTGGATAAGATAAACGATCCTCGCCCGAAAAGTAGACAAAAGTCACCTCTATGATATAAACAAAAATCATAGGAGACACATATCATAGTCAAAAAATTTAGTGTCTAATTCAAACAACAATCTTTTGATTATGCGTTATCTCATGCACACATTCCTATAAGTGAACTTACCAATCACTTAAGAATAGGCAAATCAACCCTAGATAAGTAGAAAATTATGCAGCTTGTTTTAATGGTTAATATTCACTGACGTTTATGCTTTTAAGTTATTTCTTTTATTTTTAAATAACACTTCAATTGTATCGCAATTTTATATACAACATATACTACATGTACTTTCATACTAAATTAAAAACAATAATTAAAATGAGAACTGAAACCAAAGAATCTCTTATTAATATTAGAGCTAAAGTATTCCCAAAAGAATTGATTGATATTGCAACATATTTAATATCTAAATCACGTACTGATTTTATTTTAGAAGCGACCAGCTTAAAGGCTGAAGATATTTTGCTTAATCAGTGTTTTTTTAATCGACGATAAACAGATAAATCCCTTCAATCATGCAATTGAAGTTTTTTTGATAGTAATAAAAAAATCCAAGCTTTATTACCTCGGAAGTCACCATGGTAAAAATAGAAGCACCACACATTATTCAATGTACATCATGATGTTACATCATTTAATTATGAAGAGTTGTCTTTGAATGAATGATTGAAGAAAAATCTATAAAAAATTAGAAAAGTAATGTTTCGGTACATTTATGGTATGTAACAATAACAAAATAATTGGCTTTTATTGTTTATCAACTGGTAGTATCTAACATTGAGTAGATTTAAGCGCAATATGCACGATCCTATTTTAGGCACCAATCACAAATTTTAAGATCTGCTTCTAGCAGTTTTTTTATATCTATAGCCTTTTCCAAGCTACCTTTCAAAGGATTTTCTTTGTCAACCGATGTCAACTGAGATTACCCCATATCAAGTACAAAATCGGATACAAACCCGGATACATTTGGTTCGATAATGGCGTGTATCCATAAAATAGCTTTAAAGCCTTTATTTGTAATGCTTAAGAGAAATTGCTTGAGCGCTACCTTTTATGATCAGTATTTTTTCATACTAACTCAAATTTTTGTGAGCAGATCACGTAAAATGGAAACCACATAGTTGAAAAACTATTTTGGGATTTCGATGGCAAAAACATCTTATTATCTCGAATAAAAAGAGATTATTAGCAATAATCTTCTATTTTGGTATTAATTATCGATATAAACATCAGTGCTGACTTTTGTTTGCTTGATTTAATGTACAATACGAATGATATGTAGTATTAAATAGAGGATTTCTTCATTTGAAATCGTGATATTAAGCTGATTGATTAAATATTTTTTAATGACATTTGCACATTTAAACTCATCTGGATATTGCCTAATCACCTGTTGAAAAACAAAATCATTATCAGATTGTAGCTGCTTCTGCTCAAAAATACGCTGAATAAAAAACTGCATATGAGTTAAAAAGCGTGAATAATGTAACGATTGTTTATCTATTCGAATTGCAAAATTAAATTGAATAATATTGAATATATCCTTCAACATTTTAACGGACAATAACGTGTGCTGCATAGTTTGTTGATGTGATTGGCCGTTAACTAAATGAAAGGCTATGTTACCGGCTTCCTCCTCAGGTAAACTAATATTAAGACGTTGGTTTATATAGGTTATGCCGTACTTTGCAACTTCAAACTCTTTAGGATAAAAGCTTTTCACTTCGTATAACAAGCGATTTTGAATAACCACTCCTGAATAATATCTTTCAATAGCATAATTGAGGTGATCTAATAAGGTAAAAAATAGCGTTTCTCTAAAGGTAGTTTGTAATGTTTTGCTCGCATAATCTAACAAAAATCTCGTTAACTCGATGTAATCATCAGGTAATGATTCAATTAAGTTAAGATAACCTTGAATATCTGTTATTTGTTGTAAAACAAAACATTTCTCAATCTGCTCAGCATCGAGCAGATCACCAACTTTAGCATTAAAACCGATCCCTTTTCCCATCAGGATCACCTCGTTATTATCACTATTTTTGGATAATACTAGGCTGTTATTTAAAATTTTATCGACTTTAAATGTTATCATAACTATTACGTCAATTTATCCAACTGACCATTAGCCTTAATTAATTTCTGATACCAAAAATAACTCTTTTTCTTGATACGTTTCATATCTTTTAAATCAAATTCGCCTCGATTAACATAGATAAAACCATAACGCTTACCATAACCTTGATGAGTACTTACCACATCAATAACAGACCATGGGCAGTAACCAATAAGTTCAACACCATCGGTGATAGCCAATTGCATTTGGGTTATATGTTGGCTAATAAAGTCGATGCGATAATCATCGTTAACAGTATTATCTGCATTAAGTTTATCTGGAGCACCAATGCCATTTTCAGTAATTAGAATTGGTAAATTGTAACGTTCATAAACTTTTCTTAAAGTTAATCTTAAACCAATAGGATCAATTACCCATCCATAAGCCGTTTTGTTGACAAAAGGATTTTCCGCCGCTCGATAAACGCCCTGTTCACCCAGCATGATTTGTTGATCGCCAGCTCTGGCTGATATATCGGAAGCATTTCCTTTACTGGCGGCAATTGTTGCTGTTGAATAATAATTCATGGCAATAAAATCAGGTTGAGCATTTTTTAATACAACGAGATCCTCTGCCAAAATTGTTGGGCAAAGCCCTCTATCCTGTAAATAACTTAAAAATAACGCATTATAGCGCCCCAAAATAGCGGTATCGAGGAAACTCCAACATCGAATAGTTTCCCAATTATGAGCTGCTATAGCATCTTCAGGTCGGCAAGTTTCAGCATACATTGAAGTGATATTTAATGCTGGCCCAATTTTAGCATTGGGACAAAGAGTGTGGCATAGCTGCATAGCTTTAGCCTGAGCGATAAACATATGGTGATTTTGTTGATAGAGTGTTTTCTTATCTGGTAATTTACCATTTTCAGGAACACCAATTGCACCAGGATGAAGAATCATGGTGTTTTGTTCATTAATTGTTAGCCAATATTTAACTTTTTCACCAAAATTTTGGAATAGAACTTCAGTATATCGGACAAAAGCATCAATGGTTGATCGTTCACTCCATCCCCCTTGTTTGTCCAATTTATAGGGTAAATCAAAATGATATAGAGTTACTATTGGTTCAATATCATAACGTTTAAGTTCATCAATTAAGTTGTGATAAAAAGCTAACCCTTGTTGATTAACGTCACCAATACCATCTGGAATAATACGCGTCCAAGCAATAGAAAAACGATAGGCTTTTAAGCCTAATTCAGCAAAAAGCCGCACATCTTCTTTATAATGATGATAGTGATCACTTGCTACTTTAAAATCGGCTACATCTTCAGGATGACAATACATATCGACAATTGACGGAGATTTTCCATCTTCATCCCATGCCCCTTCAAACTGATAAGCCGATGTTGATCCTCCCCATAAAAAATTTTGAGGAAACGGTTTTAATGTTTTATAGAGCATGATTATCACCTTGATTTGCTTTTTTAACTAATATCAGATCATCACCTATTGCCACCATATTTTTCTTAAAATTTTCAACAAAATACTGATCTGAATGTAAAATAATTATTGGGGTAGTTGTCATATAACCAGCTTGATTGATAGCAGCTAAATCAAATTCAATTAACTCATCACCAATATTAACCCGCTGACCTTGTTCAACTTTAGCTGTAAAAAATTGGCCACCTAACTTAACGGTATCTAGTCCTATATGGATCAAAATTTCAATACCCTGATCACTTTTTATACCGATCGCATGTTTTGATTCAAGTAAACTGACAACCTTACCACTAATTGGTGCAACAACTTTACCTTGATTAGGCTCAATGGCTATACCATCACCTATCAAATTTTTTGAAAAAACATCATCTTTTACTTCTGATAGTGGTATTACTTTTCCTGTTAAAGGACTGCTTAAGATAACATTACTCAAATCAGCAGCGACAGAGTTATTTGTTGAAGATAATGTTGATTCTGTATCAATAGTTTTAATCAAATCATCCTCATCAATTGGATCATCAAATCCCATAAACCATGTCAATACAAATGTTACGACTATCGCAATACAACATGTCACCAGAGCATGAACAATATTCATCGGGTTATCGCCTATAAAAGCAGGTAAACCAGCTAATCCTGGTGATACAAAAGCATAACGTAATAATCCAGATACCCCTGCATAAACGCCAGCAACTCCACCACCTATCATTGAAGCGATTAATGGGCGTTTTAGCTTTAAGGTTACGCCATACAATGATGGTTCAGTAATACCTAATAATGCGGTGAAACCAGCAGAATACCCAAGTTGTTTTAGATTTTTATTTTTAGTTTTGATTGCTACACATAATGTAGCTGCACCTTGTGCTATATTTGAGGCTAGCATACCAGGACCATTAATCATTTCAGAACCATTACGACTTAACTGTCCTGTTGCGATTGGTGTCATTGCCCAAGCTGTACCGGTAATAATTAAAAATGGCTGTAATCCGCCCATTAACATTGGAATTAACCAACTAGCTTTACTATTTATATAACCCGCCCCTTGTGCAACTAAATCATTTAGTAAGATGCCAAATGGACCAATAATCACTAATGCTAATGGCCCTGCTATCAATAGAATAATCATTGGTTTGATAAAAAATTTTATCATTGATGGAGTCACTTTTTCAGCAAAGCGCTCAATATAAGACATTGCCCATACGGTAATAATGATAGGTAATACAGAACCTGCATAATCGGCTAATTTAACCGGGATACCAATAAAAGAAACATCTTGACCCAACGCCATTAATTTTCCTAAATTGGGGTGTAACATTGCACCTGCAATAGTCATAGCTAAAATAGGATTACACGAAAATTTACTTGCAGCACCATACGCTAACAAAATAGGCATAAAGAAAAATGCCGCATCAGCCAACATGTCCAACAAATAATAGGTATGGCTATCTGGCGATAACACCCCCATTAACTTACATATAGCTAATAACGCTTTAATCATCCCCGCACCAGTTAATGCAGGAATTACAGGCGTAAATGAAGTGGATATAATGCCAATAATATATGAAAGTATCCCTTCTTTCTTTTTGCTTCTTACCTTGCCATGTTGTTGGTTAGATAAATTCTGACTAATAGCTTGATACACTTGTTGGACTTCGTTACCGATCACTACTTGGAACTGCCCCCCACTATCTACAATACTAATAACACCAGTTAATTTCATGATTGCATCACAATCAACAATATTTTTATCAAAAAGATCAAACCGTAAACGAGTTGCACAATGAGTCAAGGAATTAACATTATCTTTTCCCCCAACTAACCGCAAAATTTGTATTCCTAACTGTTGATAATCCATATATACACTCACTCTAAAAGATCCAAAAAAAAAGACCAAAACAAAAACTCACCTTCTAGATAAGTTTTTGTTTTGGTCCTGCCTGAATTAAATCAGTAACATGCCTTAATGGATCCGATAGTATATATAACTAATATTTATTTCAAATTAAAATTCAAGAAATGTGATCTATATCTTATTTTATATAACTTAGATAATTACATTGCTATGCGTTAATTAAGCGCGAACTTTAATATTTTTGCTAATTTTTAAGGAGCCTTCAATTTCAGCTTTGTGCAATCAATTGAACTCTTTATTTAATAAAATAACCCAAATAATCCACTGTGAATAATCACTAATCATCTTTAGGGGAATGTGTTGAAGAAATTACTGAATCAACAAAAAGGCAATATATATTATAATGGTGTTGAATACCCTTTACCGGAACCAGTATATTAATATCTAAGTAACCAAGATCCTCTACTCCAACCAAAACCTAAAATGGACAGATTCTATCTTTAATCTTCTGTCCTTTATTTTTAACTTCGTAAATGATTCTTTTATAGTTTATTTACTTCATATCTTAATAAATTAAAACAATTAGTTAACTTAACAGTTATTCTGCGGTAGCGATTGAGATCTAGTTCACAGTTCTTCTAAATCAAAATTGACTCAACGCCAATTGTATGTTTGTATGCTATTAAACAGGCATGTGACTGGTAGAGCAGGCAGGACCTTAATAAATTGCGTAGGTAAAACAGCATTTTATTAGGTTCTGCTTTTTTTTACCACTAACAAAAGCAATAGGAGATAGTAATGGATTATCAAAAAATAGCCGTAACCATTCTAGATAATATTGGTGGCAAAAGTAACATCGCGCATTTAGAACATTGTGCAACAAGGCTAAGATTTACCTTAAAAGATGATAACCTAATTAATATTGCGGCTTTAGAAAAAATTGAGGGTGTTATAGGCGTACGGCAAAACGTTCAATGCCAAATAATTATTGGTAATGAAGTGGTTGAAGTTTATAACGAAATAATTAAATTAATTGGCAACATTAACGAAAATAGCGTTAACCATCAGCCTAATAGCAAGAAAAAAATAAGTGCTATTTTACTCGATTTTCTTGTTTCAATTTTTCAACCATTAATTCCAGCAATTGCTGGCGGCGGTCTGTTGAAATCTTTTGTAATACTGTTTGCCATGCTCGGATTGATTGATGAGAATGGATCGAACTATAAAATTTTGCAATTAATTGGTAGTGCGCCCTTATATTTTTTACCGATACTGGTCGCATTTACCACCGCGAATAAATTAAAAGCGAATCCATTAGTAGCGGCATCCGCGGTAAGTGCGTTAATCCTTCCTGATATGGTGGCTCTACTACAAAAGGACAGCACCCTCTTCTCTTTGCCTTTAGAGAATATCAATTATGCGTTTCAAATATTTCCAGCCATTTTAACCATCCTTTTTTATTCTGTTGTTGAAAAATTTTTCACGAAATATTCATTTAAAGTTATTCGTCTGTTCTTTGTGCCAATGATGAGTTTAATCATTACCGTACCGGTCTCGTTACTGTTACTTGGTCCCCTTGGCTACAACGCCGGTGTGATATTTTCTAAATTTATTATATTTTTTTATACCCATTTTTCATGGATTACCACCGGATTATTAGCCGCGGTACTTCCATTTATGGTTTTTGCCGGCATGCATAAAGCAATGCTGCCTTATGCCATTGATGCAATGGGTAAAACTGGATGTGAAATGTTATATATGCCGGCTTCTTTAGCACACAATATTGCTGAGTCAGGTGCTTGTTTTGGCGTAAGTATTAAAACTAAAAATAGTAAATTAAAATCGATTGCTTTATCTGCCGGATTATCCGCCCTTTTTGGTATTACCGAACCTGCGTTATATGGTGTGACAATTGTAAATAAAAAAATTCTTTATAGCGTGATGACCGCTGGTTTAATTGGTGGCGCTTTTGCTGGCATTATTTTATTAAAAGCATTTGTTCTGGTAGGTCCAGGTTTAGCCAGTATGACCATGTACATTGATAAAGACAATGCGATGAACATAGTCTGGGCATTTGTGACTTTAGGGATATCGTTTTTAGTGGCATTTATTCTTTCCGCCATACTATTCAAAGATAGTGTTGAGATTGATGATGAAAAGATAAATAACAACACTAAAAATATAACTAAAGATGAAGTTATCCAAATTAGAAGCCCGATTAAGGGTAAAGTGATACCAATGACGGAAATTAACGATAATGTTTTCTCTACTGGTATTGTTGGTCAAGGTATCGGTATTATTCCCAATGATGGCGTTTTAAAATCACCCTGTAAGGGGGTTATCGCTATGATATTCCATACTAAACATGCTCTAAGTATTCAATTAAATAATGGCGCTGATCTGCTTTTCCATATAGGAATCGATACGGTACAACTCAATGGTAATGGTTTTGAGACACTGGTTAATGTTGGCGATATTGTCGATATTGGTGATGATTTAATTAAATTTGATATCAACATCATTAAAAATAAACAACTAGATCCTACTGTAATATTTTTAGTCACCAATCCAGAAGACTATACTATTTCTACTTTTAATGAAACTAAACAAGTCACTAACGACGATACTATTTTAGAAATTAAGCCAAAGATATTAAGCTAAGGAGAGTAACCAATGAAAAATTTAGCATTTCCAGATAATTTCTTATGGGGCGGAGCGATAGCCGCCAATCAAATCGAAGGCGCATGGAATATTGACGGCAAAGGAATTTCTGTTGCAGATATAGCAACCTATAAACCAAATCTCGATGTCAAAGATTATGTTGCTCATATGGCAGTAACCAGTGAAGGAGTAATGGCGGCGATAAGCGATCCTTCTGATAAAAATTATCCGAAACGACGAGGGATTGATTTTTATCATCGTTATAAAGAAGATTTAGCGCTTTTTGCTGAAATGGGATTTAAGACATTACGCTTATCCATTGCTTGGACCAGACTGTTTCCGACTGGTGAGGAACTTACACCAAATCCTGAAGGCGTTGAGTTTTATAAAAATGTTTTTAAAGAGATGAAACGACTGGCAATAGAACCTATTGTGACCTTATCACATTATGAAATGCCAGTAGCATTAAGTATTAAATATAATGGTTGGGTAAAACGTTCAGTAATTGATGATTTTGTCCGTTTTTCTACCGTTTGTTTTGACCAGTTTGGCGCTTATGTAAAATATTGGTTAACCTTTAATGAAATAGATAGTATTTATCGACACCCGTTTACTACAGCCGGAATTATTCCGGATAAATGTAAAGACGGGCAACTTGAACAAGATATCTATCAAGCTTTACATCATCAATTTGTAGCAAGTGCATTGGTTACCAAAATCGCCCGCGAAAAAATTGCAGATTGTAAAATAGGCTGTATGCTCACTAAATTAACCACTTATCCATTGACATGTAAGCCAGAGGATGTGGAATTGGCGTTGCAAAAAACCTTAGACAATTATTTTTACGCCGATGTACAAATTAAAGGTGAATATCCTAAACTTACATTGGCTAATTTAAAACAAAAAGGAATTGATATTAAGTTTGAAGAGGGCGATAAGCAACTTCTTAAACAAAATACCGTCGATTTCTTATCTTTTAGCTACTATATGTCAAAAGCTGAATCGACAAATCCTGATGCTGATCGCATACCCGGTAATACGATTATCGGCGTTAAAAATCCTTACTTAAAATCCACAGAATGGGGCTGGCAAATCGATCCTAAAGGGTTAAAAATTTCACTAATTGAACTCTATGACCGCTATAATATTCCAATGATGATCGTCGAAAATGGGATTGGCGCAATTGATAAGTTAGAGGGCGACATCGTTCATGACCATTATCGAATCGAATACTTTAAAGAACATTTTAAACAAATGAAAGAAGCCATTGATGAGGGCGTGGAGTTAATTGCTTATACCAGTTGGGCACCAATAGATTTAATCAGCGCCAGTACTTCGCAGATGTCCAAACGTTATGGTTTTATCTACGTAGATCAAGATGATGAAGGTAATGGCACCTTAGCTAGATATAAAAAGGAATCATTTTATTGGTATAAAAAAGTGATTGAAACCAATGGTAAAGCTATTTACGACAAATAGCTGGAGTGTGAATAATGATTTTGGTGGTAAAAGTATTAAATTCTAGTGTCGTTTTAGTTGAAGAAGAGGGTATCGAAAAAATCGTATTAGGGAAAGGCATTGGTTTTGGTAAAAAGCCCGGTGATACCATTGATGATGAGCGAGTGGATAAAATATTTTTAGAAAAAAATATTAAACTTTCCTATATCACCGATTTAGCGAAAGAAGTCCCTTTTCAATTTTTTCAGATAACCAAAGAAATCATCACATTAGCTGAAAACAACTTAAACAGAAAACTGAATAATAATATTTATTTAACACTGACAGATCATATTTACTTTGCGGTTGAACGAGTTAAAAAAGGTCTGTTTATACCCAATAAATTATATTGGGAAATAAAAAATTATTATCCGCAAGAGTTTAATATCGCTAAGCAAGCTATTGAGTTACTCAATGCCAGATATAATCTCACTTTTCCTGAAGAAGAAGCGAGTAATATTGCATTTCATCTCATTAACGCTCAAACCACGACCACGCAAAATCTTAATACGTTTCAATATGCCAAAATGATAAATTCAATAGTGAATTTGGTGAAGTATTCCGTCGGCGTGCCAATAGATACCTCATCAATTCACTATAGCCGTTTTATTACCCATATTAAATTTTTTGTAGAACGATTTTATGCCAATAATCAATTACAAGAAGATAATAACGATCTTTATCAACAAATATCCTCGCTTTATCCTTATGCGATGCATATTGCAGAAAAAGTAAAACAGTACATCGATCAAACTTATCATAGCTCAATATCTGATGATGAGGTGGTCTATTTGGGGATTCACATTAATAGACTAATACGCAATACCAAATGAATAGTCTTAGATTTTTATCTAAACAGGTTACGCTAAAGTAAGCAATCCTTTTTAGATAATTTTTCTTCTCTTATCAGATAACAAATTGTGATATTAATGGTTTTGTGTTAGTTTCTTTGTCTCAACTAACTACATTCATTATTGGCTTTGCCAAGGTCTAACTATGCCCAATTCATCTGCTAAAAAAGTCGCTTTTGCTGCTTTTATTGGTACTACCATTGAATGGTATGATTTTTATATCTATGCGTTAGCATCAGTCTTAATTTTTGGTCAGCTTTTCTTTCCTTCTGATAATCAATTTGTGCAAGTTTTAGGGGCATTTGCCTCATTTGCAGTTGGTTTTTTATCTCGACCATTAGGCGCAATAATTTTTGGCCATATTGGCGATCGATTAGGGCGAAAAAAATCGCTAATTATCACCTTGCTATTAATGGGGATTGCTACAACATGTGTTGGTTTGTTACCCTCTTATCAACAAGCAGGAATCATCGCACCGATACTGTTAGTTGGATTACGTATTTTACAAGGTATTGCTGTCGGTGGTGAATGGGGTGGCGCAGTATTAATGGCCAATGAACATGCTCCCAAAGGCTTAAAAAACTTCTTCTCATCGTTTGCTCAGTGGGGTAGTCCGGCAGGTAATATCCTCGCATTATTGGTTTTTTCTTATATCATTAGCTTGCCTACAGATAAACTTATAGATAGCGGTTATTGGCGCATCCCGTTTTTAGTCAGTTTTATTCTATTAATTGTTGGTATTATTGCCAGAATTACCTTAACCGAGTCACCCGTATTTATCGAATCAGCTAAAAAGCAAGCTAGCTTGAAACAAAAAGAGTCAGTGCCAATTATTGAGGTGTTTAAACGGGCAACGTCAATATTGGTATTAGCTATATGCGCCAATGTACTATCATTTAGTGGTATTTTTTCTAATACGCTAATGATTGGTTATACAACAATGGCACTAGGGGTTGAGAAGAAGATCATCGTTGATGCACTATTTTGGATTGCAATGGTACACTTTATTGCGCAACCGTTTATCTCTTATTTTTCAGAAAAGTTTTCAGCAACACGCTTTTTAATTATTTCAGCAATATTAGCGATGGCATCCGTATTTTTGTTATTCCCAATTATTCAAGCAGGAACAAAAACCAGTTTTATTATTGGTATTTCATTAAATGTGATCTGTTACAGTGGTTTCTATGGAGTAATAGCGGGTTATTTAAGCCGAATTTTTCCTGCTAGAATTCGCTATACCGGCTTATCCATGAGTTATCAAGGTTGCGCAGCTATTTTTGGTAGCCTTATTCCATTGATCGGGGGTTATATTATCTTTACCTACCAAACTTATTGGTTACCATTAGCACTATTTTATTGCGGATTAGCAATGCTATCCATTATCAGCATCTATCTTTTAAGCCATTATCACTATTATGATGAATAAAAAGGCAACTACTTATGAAAACCGTTTTATCAATTCAATCTAATGTTGTTTATGGCTATGCAGGCAACAAAGTTGCCACATTAGCCATGCAATTACAAGGCGTTGAAGTCATGCCGATCCACACAGTACAACTATCGAGTAATACGGTTTATCCCGATTATGATGGTATTGTATTAGGGGCTCAGCAAATTACACGGATCGTAAATAGTCTCGAAAAAATTGGCGTTTTAAAATCAATTGATGCCGTCATATCAGGTTACATTGGCCTTGCCGAACAAGGTGAAGAAATTATCGAAGCAGTAAAAAAGATAAAATATTATAACTCTAACGCCATTTATGTGTGCGATCCGGTTATGGGCGGAGATATTAATAAAGGCAGTTCGCTACCGCAAAATATTATTGATTTTTTCACTAAGCAAGCGATTAAACATGCAGACTATATTACGCCGAATTTATTAGAATTACAGATATTATCGAATATCGAAATTAAAACCTTTAACGATGTACAAACGGCAATTAAAAAACTGCAAAATCAACCTATCCAAGCAATTTTAGTTAAAAATTTAGTCCATGCCGGTAAAACCACAGAATTGTTTGAAATGATATTAGCCACACCATCGCAAAGTTATCACCTTGCCCGTCCATTATATGACTTCCCTTATCGTCCATTGGGCGTTGGCGATTTAATCTGTAGTTTGTTCACTGCTCATTTAATTAATGGCAAATCACAATTAAATGCATTTGAACTAGCCGCCAATGCAGCGAATCACGTATTAGCTGTTACCAAACAAAAAGAGGCTAGAGAACTAGCGATTATTGATTCACAAGACTGGCTAAAAAAACCTGATTTACAGTATCGAGCAACACCATTATTATAAAAACAGCATTTTAAAAATAATTTGATTTAGATTATTGGCATAATTAATTAAAAGCGTTAACAATAGATTAATATGCCATATAAACAGGATGGATGAGATGAAAGGTTACCGAATAAATATTAGTTTGATTGTAATAGCGTGGTTGGCAACTATTGGAGTAGCTACTGCTTATGAACTTGATTGCCCAACCCGAATCAATATTAAATCCGATCATCCTGAACTTGAAGCAACTCCTGAGGGTTGGCAAGTTTCAATGAAAAAAAACCGTAGTTTACTACTCAGTGGTATTGGTGTTTATTCCGATGAGCCAGTTAAATTATTTCAATTAAAACCTGAAATTGGCATTATTGATGGCAAAAAACATGACCTTACTTGGCAAATCAATTCAGCCTATGATGAAAATGGAAACTACGTTAGTTGTAGCTATAATGGCGATGAAGTCCAATTAGTAAAAAAAATCGATCCATCGATGAAAAGTTGCTGGGCGGATTATTCAAATGATAAAAATCAACACACAACAGCCAAACTTATCTGTAGTGCTAATGAATGGCAAAAGGTGGAATAAATCTGGTTTTTTAATTTTAAATGCTTTGAATTTAAGTATCTTTAATAGTGTTTGTTATGCTTAGTCGGTTTGATAATTATCTCATCGACTTATCAAATTTGGCATATTTTAATCTATGCTTAGATGTCATTAATTGAACTAATAAGAAATATATCAAAATTTGTAACAAGAAAATAAGATATTTGTGGTTTTACACAATGAAAAAATTATGCCTTTTCCTGTATTCATTATGTGTAAAAATAATTAAGGAGTCTATACCATCAAAAGGACAACGATAATGTATCATTCTCTATTACCGATTGAGCAACATCTTGCCGCTGAACGTTTTTTGCTGGCGTTGCCGGATTTGGTGGCGACAACGCCTTTATGTCGACGTTTTAAACCAGCTTCATTGTTCATAAATATTGCGCCAATGACGTTAAGCAATCAACCACATAGCTTTATTGCAGATAAGTTTAACCTTTCAGCGCGAGCAGCACGGCGGTGGGATAATGTTATCCGTCAGTTGTTAGCACAATATGAACCGGATCTTTATCAAGCGATTCTTAACCTTGCTCAAGCAAAACCAACAGAAGTTTTTCAGCAAGCTAAGGCTTTTAAATCGTGGCTTACTGGACTACTTAAGACGTCTGTCATGCCTTGCGATTATTGCCACTCTTTGAATACTATTCGCATTGGCCATCGGCTTAATTTTCGTTGTAAAACCTGTCGACGAACCTTTAATCCACTGAAACAATATCAACTTAATAAGTTATCTCACCATGAACGATGGTTACCGTTTATTGATTTATTGCTGCAAGGTGAAACATATAAAACCATTCAGCAACAATTAGGCATTAATGCCAATACCGCAGCTAAATGGCAGCGCTATTTTTTTACATTAATGGAAGAACAAGGATTTACACTTTTGGTTAACTATTGCCGAGCAAAGCGACGCCAGCGTTATCGTCAAACCTGGTTAGATATTAATGCAAAATAATATAATTGTAAAAAATATTGAGGAGTTTATGCTGTCTTAAATTAAATTGCTAAACAATTTATAGCTAAAAGTTTTTAACAATACGTTTGAATAAAAATCTGTTTTTTTAATTAATTATTATTAATAATCTTATAACTAATATAAATTCATAAATAAACAAGTTTCTTGCTTTGTGATATCGGTGGTGGCTATTGCAATAGTGTATTTATCTAGATAGTAATGAATCAATACTAGAATCAATCATTGTTGGATTATTAAGACTCTTTCAATATATCGGTATTATTGCAGAAACAACTCTTTCTCTATTCTTACTGGAAACAAATACACGATAGTTATTTTTGTTTTTTTATATTAGTGTATCAGTAATTTTAGTGGTAATTTGGCAATGTTTGGGGTTGTTTATTCTAAGGTGTGAATTTTAATTGGTTAAAAGAATTAAATTACCTTAATTTATTCAATAAAAACAACATTAAAACTAAAAAATAATCTGAAAGTTTACTAATTCATTTAAGAGTCCTAAAATACTAAAAAATTACAACTAAAAAGGCTTATTTGTTTGTAATTTAATTATTATATCAAATGGATATTTAGGTTTGAGGGGAGTTTTGTGGCAATAAGAAGACAATATAGAGGTGATGAAGATGATAAAGAATATTTTCAACGACTATTTCAATCTGCAAATATTAATTTTTTGATTGGCTCTGGAGCATCTCAACCTGCTATAAATATGCTAGGTGATATAGAAAATAACTTACAGAAACTTATAGAAGAAGAAAATGAACCAGATTATTTTGGCCTTGCAGAAAGTTTCTTATCAAAAATTTGGGATGTAACAGATAATCTTTTAGAACGCAATTTCATTATTAATATTGATCCTACTAAGATTGATACTACAAAAAAAAATTATATAAATTTCATAGCAAGTTTAGAAAATATTTTAATTAAAAGGCGAACCAATCTATTACCAAGAAGAATAAATATCTTTACAACTAATTATGACTTATTTATTGAAGAAGCAGCTACTTACCGACATAATTTAATTCTAAATGATGGTTTTACTCATCGCAAAAATATTTTTAATGAATTTATCTATGATCCTAAAAGTTTTTATCGTTCAACTTATGCTACAGGAAATTTTTATAATTATAGTGTTGAATTACCAACTATAAATTTAATCAAATTACACGGTTCTCTTTCATGGAGTAAAGAGAATGATGATATCTACTATAGAATTCCACCAGAAAGACCTATTAATTTTGAAGATGAAAAAGCGAAGAAAGATTGGGTTAATCAACATGCGCTAGTTTTGCCACGCAAAGAAAAATTTAAAGAAACAGTTTTAGAAAATATTTATTATGATTTGTTAAGAACGTATTCTAACGAATTGGATAAAGAAGGAACATTATTAATCGCATTTGGATTTTCTTTTGGTGACGAGCATATAGAATTATTAACTAAAAAAGCTTTACGGAATACTACTCTTAAATTACTTATATTTTCATATAATGATAATAGTATTAAATCTTATGAAGATAAATTTAAAGACTTTTCCAATGTGGAAATTATTTATTTAAAAGATAAAAACATGGATTTAAAAAGTTTTTGTTCAATATTAAAAATCATTTAGGTTATACACATGACTGAATTTTTCATTGATAATGAAGCAGTACTTAGAATAGGTGAAGTAGTCGAAGTATCAGGAAGGAATATAACAATTCTTGTAGATAAAAATAAAAATTTAAGCGATCTTTTTTTTAATGGCAAAGTACTGAGAAATGTTTCTGTAAACAGTTTTATTGAAATAAAAAAAGGATTTCTTAGTTTAATTGTAAAAATTGAATCCGAAAAAATTATAGAAGATAAAAACTATTCTTTAAAAAATATTGGTGGTTCAAGTTCTAATCGTTATCTCCGTTTTTTGACTACATCACTACTTGGCTTTATTGATAATCGAGGAATATTTGTTGGCGGAACAAGGGAATTTCCTCTTATTGGTAACGAAGCATTTATTGTAACTGAACCAATTATTCAGTGCATTCATAATATAACAAATGAAAAAGATTTTAGTATAAACTTCGCTAAAACAGATTTAGAAAATATTGATATTTCAATTCCTGTTGATGGGTTATTAAATTCGCACATAGCTATTTTTGGTAATACAGGTAGTGGAAAATCAAATACTTTAGCTGCATTATACAAAAATGGTTATGAAACCTTGAAAACTAAAATAGTAAATAATTTTCATAGTAAATGTCGATTTTTATTATTTGATTTCAATGGCGAATACATTTCTAATGATTGTATTACTCCCGATAAAAAGGTTTATAATCTTTCCACTCATACAGATAAGGGTGATAAAATCCCAATTCCTAAAGAAATGCTACTGGAGCACGAAATGCTTTCTATTTTATCCAGTGCATCAGAAAAAGCTCAAAAACCTTTTTTAAAAAGAGTGTTGGATTTTTATACTATAATTAACGCTACTACAACTAGTACTCCAATAGATTATTTTAGATCTATTCTCAAAAATTGCGTTAAAAAAACACTTACAATTAGTGATAAAGTAAAAGCAGATACTATTTTTGATTTTTTTAGGCCATTATTTAAAGATGATGATTTAACATCTGATTTAGAATTTAATTTTAAAAATAAAGTTTGGACAGTAAGAGATACAGGTAAATATATAGATACTGAAAATGATGCTGAACAAACAAAAATTTATAAATCTGCTGAAAAATTTACATTTGCTACTGATTTATTAGATAATTTATTACAATTTATGTATTTAAAATTAATACAAGAAATGTTATCAAATAGATCAGAACAAGCTCATATTTCACCAGTAATTAATAGGCTTATTAGTAATAGAAAGGATATTAGAAAAATTTTTGATACTTCTGGAGCAATAAAATTTTGGACAGAGAGTAATTTTGTTGTAATTAATCTTAACATGGTTAATCTTACAATGAAAAAAATACTACCTCTACTAATATCAAGGTGGGCTTATAATAATAAAAAACAAGAAAGTGAAACTTCCTCACTTTCATTTATTATTGACGAAGCTCATAATATTCTTTCTAGTACATCTAGCAGAGAGTCAGAAAGCTGGAAAGATTATCGTTTAGAAACTTTCGAGGAAATAATTAAAGAAGGTCGAAAATTTGGTGTATTTGTTACTATTTCCAGCCAAAGACCAAATGACATATCGCCAACAATTATTTCACAAGCTCACAACTATTTTATTCATCGATTAATTAATCAAAATGACTTATTTTCCATCCAAAAAGCAGTCTCATATATTGATAAAGTGAGTGAGGAGTCAATACCAACACTACCAAGAGGTACTTGTATATTTAGTGGTGTTCTAAGTCAAATGCCATTAAAGTTAAGAATAACTGAATTAGATGATAAATATAAACCGAAAAGCAATACTTTATCATTTAATGATTTTATATGAGAAAACAATCATCAATACTTTATTAACATCAGATCACAACATCCTATGTAAATATCATATTTTTGAACCTTTATTAATTAGCTAATAAAAACCACCAACCCTTTACCTTCCCCCAATTTTTGTAAAAATATTGAGGAGTCTATACCGTCTTAATTTTTCTTAATAAGAAAATAGATGCTATAAAACACAATAATTCCATGTTGAGAATTTTTAGTTACTTTTTATAATCATATAGTTATGAAAAAGTCCATCCTCAAGATAAGGTTTAGCTGTGGTTTGAATTAAATCGGCATTTTCTTGTGCTTGAATGACTGACGTAATCACTTATATCAATCATGATGATTAATAAAAAGAGCGCTCATTTTAATAACGGCGCTTTTTACATTCAATTTTACTAAAGCTTATTATTTATCATCACCAGCCAATAAATATAATGCTTCGTATGGTCTTAATTGGATTTCAGAGTCGAATGTTGTTGCTGGCTGATAATTACTCAATAATCTTTGCCAATTAGTACTTTGTAAGGTTTTTGGTAACTGCCAGTTAACAGGTTGTTCAGTAAGATTGGTTATCACTAATAGTTGTTGATTATTATAACGGCGCAAGTAGCACCAATAATCAGCAACATTGGCGGTTAAATCCTGATAATCACCTAAAATAAATATCGGGTATTCTTGGCGTAATTTAATTAATGCTTGGTAGCAGTAAAAGATAGAATCGGGATCTTCAAGTGCGGCTTTGACATTGATTTGTTGATAATTACTTGCCACTTCGATCCATGGTTGACCTTTAGTGAAACCAGCATTTAAGCTATCATCCCATTGCATGGGGGTTCGGCTGTTGTCACGCGATTTGCTCGCTAATATGGCTAAGATTTCCGCTTTATCCATACCTTCGGCTATTTTTTCGTGGTAGATATTTAGGCTTTCAACATCACGATACTGGTCAATATTATCAAAATGTGGATTGGTCATGCCGATCTCTTCGCCTTGATAAAGGTATGGCGTACCCTGTAATCCATATAGCAACATGGCAAGCATTTTGGCGGATTCTGTGTGATATTGGCTTTCATTGCCTAAGCGTGACACAATTCGCGGTTGATCGTGATTACACCAGAAAATAGCATTCCAAGCTTTATTATGCATCCCGGTTTGCCACTCGCCGATGATATTTTTTAACTGGAGTAGATCAGGTTTGGCTAATGCCCATTTATAGCCATTTGGATAATCGACTTTTAAATGGTGGAAATTAAATGTCATAGTTAGCTCTTTTCCGTCTAATGAGGCATATTTTAAGCAGTTAGCTAACGAGGTCGAAGACATTTCCCCCACCGTTTTTAGATCATTGGGTTGAAAGGCATCTCGGCTCATTTCTTGTAAAAACTCGTGGATTTTAGGCCCATCGGTATAGAAGCGTCGACCATCACCATTGTTGTCATCTGCAAAATCTTGTTGTTTGGAGACTAAATTAATCACATCCAGTCTTAAGGCATCCACGCCTTTATCTGCCCAAAACTGGCATACTTTTTTAATTTCGTTACGAACTTGTGGATTTTCCCAATTAAGGTCAGCCTGCTCTTTGGCAAATAGGTGTAAGTAATATTGCCCAGATTGTTCATGCCATTGCCATGCTTTACCACCAAACTTGGAGCGCCAATTATTGGGCTCGCTACCGTCCGCCTTAGCATCTTTCCAGATATAAAATGAGCGATAAGGGCTAGATTTATCTAAGGCTGATTTAAACCATGGATGTTCGGTTGAGGTATGATTAAACACCATATCCATCATAATGCGGATGCCACGTTCATGCGCCTGTTTGACTAATAATTCAAAATCCGCCATTGAACCATAAGCCGGATCGATATCGTAATAATCGGCAACATCATAGCCATTATCAATTTGCGGTGATGGATAAATTGGCGTTAACCAAATGGCACTAATACCAAGTTTTTTTAGATAATCTAAGCGACTGATAATACCTAACAAATCACCGGTTGCCAGATCTTGACTGGCTTGAAAACTTTTTGGGTAGATTTGGTAAATGGTACCGTTTTGCCACCATGGGATAGCTATTTTATTCATTGCTCGCTCTTTATTTTTAATCAGTAGATTCAAATTCACCAGCGGTAAAAACCGTGGTGAATCCCCTATTTATAACCGTTATCGGATATTTAACGTGCCTTTTTTCTGTTTTATTTTGTAAACAATGGCGGTTAATACGATTGGCACCACAATCGCCACCAACATAGCCAAGGCATAAATCGCCCAGAAGACTGGTTTTATCGATAGGATACCGGGTAATCCACCGACGCCGATACCATTGGATAACACCCCATATAAGCCACAAATTAATCCGGCACAAGCAGCACCAATCATGGCGCAAAACATCGGGAATTTATAGCGTAAATTGATACCATACATCGCTGGCTCAGTCACACCGAGATAGCCAGATATTGCTGCAGGAATGGATACTTCACGTTCATTATGTTTTTTACTTATTAAGATGATACCAACCACCGCTGAAGCTTGGGCAATATTGGATAAAGCGATAATTGGCCAAATAGGTGTGCCACCCATGCTTTCGGTAATCTGCATATCGATGGCTAATGTGGTGTGGTGAATACCTGTAATAACCAAAGGAGCATAGAAGAAGCCAAAAATAGCAGAGCCAATAAAGGCATAATTACCGGTCATTAAATACTTAACCACATAAGCAATACCATCGCCGAGCATGCGCCCAATTGGTCCTAAAACGAAGTGAGCTAAGACGACTGATACCATTAAGGCAACAATTGGCACGATAACTAAATTTAAGTAATCAGGAATAATTTTGCGAAGACGCGTTTCAATCCATCCTAACGCTAAACCGGCAAAAATTGACGGTATAACTTGTGCTTGATAGCCAACTTTAGCAATGGTAAACCAACCAAAATCCCATACTTTGGGAATGGCCTTACCCAAATCATAAGCATTCATCAGTTGTGGTGAAACTAATGTGATGCCTAATACAATGCCCAAAACGGGTGATCCGCCCATTTTTTTCACCGTAGACCAGCAAATAGCTACTGGTAAGAAGTGAAAGATAGCTTCACACGGTAACCATAGGAAATCGTTAATTGGTATCAGCCAACTAAAAGTATGTATTAGCGGTTTATTGTCAATGGTTGGCATTTCACCAATCACATTACGTAAGCCAAGTAGTAAACCACCCGCAATGAGTGCGGGTAATAATGGCACGAAGATTTCCGCTAAATTCGAGATTAACCGTTCAAACCAGGACATATTTTGTTTAGCTGCGGCTTTGGTTTGTTCTTTGGTTGCTTCATCAATATTTAACTGTTCAGTGAGTAATTTGTAATAACGGTCAACATCCGTGCCAATAATAACTTGGAATTGCCCGGCGTTATTAAAGCAACCTTTGACAAAAGGTAATTCTTCAATAGCGTCAACATTGGCTATTTTCGGATCAGCAAGCGCAAATCTTAATCTGGTTAAACAATGGGTGACACTGGCAATATTTTCTTTTCCGCCAACCAGCTCAATTAGTTGCATAATTGATGCGGTTGAAACTTTAGGTGCTTTCGCCATTGTTAAGTCTCCTTATTTTCAATTTAAGCCAATATTTTGGTTTTTAGTTAAATCATTTCGATCCTAATTTGATAGAGATTAAGCATAAATGGAATTACTATTTAAATAAATGGGAACGTTCCCTTTTTGTGATAAACCTCACAATTTTCAGATAATCACAGCTAAATGCGATACACAGAGAGTTATCTCAGTAATTGGGATGGAACAGTAATAATTTTAGCGTTTACTTGTTTTTCTAACATCAGTAATAGCTCGTTTGCAGCATAGATGCCCGCTTTATCAAAACCAAGATCAACCGTTATCGTTTGAGAAAATAAGAAATTTAGTAACTCACTACTACCGATACTAATAACAACAATATTATTAATATTTTTTTCCGATAAAAATTTATTTAAGCCTAAAGCAATCGAATCAGTAGCACAAACTATCGCTGTTGGTGAATGAACTAACACCGATTCGGCAAGCTCATAACCAGAATAATAACTTAAATTACCAAGTACGGCATTGGCTTGAATTTTATAGGCAGTACAAAAATCAATATAGGCCTGATAACGTAAACCACCAGTAGTTTGATCTTGTTTATCAACACCAATAAAACCTATTTTTTTATGTTTTTCTGATTGATATAAGTAAGTTAGTGCTTTATTTACTGCACCAATATCATCATAACAAATACAAGAATAAGCCGGAAATGGCCTAGCAATCACCACACATTTATGTTGCCAAACCGTTAACAATGAACTGTCCAATCCCGTAAAAGCAAACACAATAATGCCATCAGCTTGTTTTTCTCTTAACATCGTCAGATGTTCGGCGACTTTTGTGGCACTAAATTGACTCTCAATAATTATAGGATCATAGCCATTAGCATAAAAAATCGGCAACATACTTTGCACTGCATGATTTTCAGATATTGAATCAAGGCGTGTGACAATAATACCAATCACTTTATTACCATAACCACGCATTGCTCTAGCCGATTTCGATGGCGTAAATTGATATTGTTCAACAATTGCCATCACTTTATTACGAGTTGATTCCTTCACCATAGGATCGTGATTAATCACTCGTGAAACCGTCGATTTACTGACGCCACTTAATTTAGCTATATCTTTAATGGTTAAATTAGTTGATGATTTACTCATAATCAATTTGTTGAATGAATATCAATTAAATCATAGTAATACAGATTAAAGAAAATAGCGATAATCATATCAATGATAAGATTATCGCTAATTCTGATCTTATTTGCTGTATTTTAATTTGTAGATGCTACCCCAATCTAACATAGCATCGTGTACTTGCTTTAAACTTTCTCCGACTTCAGTTAAGGTATATTCCACTTTAGGTGGCACTTGGGCATACACTTTGCGGGTAATTAAACCATTTTTTTCCATAGTGCGTAGATGAGAAGTAAGCACTTTTTGTGAGATGCCGTTGAGTGATTTTTTCAGTTCACCAAAACGTTTGGTGCCAGAAAGTAAGTCTCGAACAATTAGGACTTTCCATTTGTCACCCATTAATAATAGGGTGGTTTCAACAGGACATGGCGGTAAATTTTCAATTGCCTGCATAATAAAATTCCTTTAATTTCAACAATAGTATCTAAATAGTAACTATATTACTACTTGGTACCTACTTTACAATAGAAACTTTGGATATTAAGCTAAAAAAATTAATTTATCTAAGTCGTAATAAGGAGAACAAGATGAAAATTGCAGTAATTGGTGCAAATGGTAAATCAGGACAATTATTGGTTAAAGAAGCATTATCACGAGGACATGATGTCACAGCTATCGTACGTAAACCGAGTTCAAATAGCGACGCAAAAGCGAAAGTATTAGTTAAAGATCTATTTCAATTAACTTATGACGATTTAAAACCATTTGATGTGATTATTGATGCATTTGGTACTTGGACACCTGAATCACTACCATTACATCAAACTAGCCTTAAACATTTAACCGATATTTTAAGCGGTAAACCTAACCGTTTATTAGTTGTTGGTGGTGCCGGCAGTTTATACGTCAACCCAGAGCATACCGTTCGTTTAGCCGATTCACCAGATTTCCCTGATGAATTTAAACCATTAGCCAACAATATGGCGAAAGCTTTAGATCAACTAAGAACCTGTGATGATGTGCAATGGACCTATTTAAGCCCAGCAATTGAGTTTATTGCTGATGGAGCAAGAACTGGTCATTATATTGTTGGTGGCGAGCAATTCTTAGTTAACAGCCAAGGTAAAAGTCAAATCAGCTACGCTGACTATGCGATCGCTATGATTGATGAAGCAGAAAAAGCCCAACATATCAAACAACGTTTCACTGTTGTCGCTGAATAATCAAATTATCCAAAAGTCTTGCCAATTTAATAGGTAAGACTTTTTGGTTTATCTCTTATCTATTCACTACCAATTTGACAGGTCACTTTGATTTCACGATTATCGCTAATTTCTAAATTTGATAATACCGCTAATTGTGGAAAGTTAGGTCTTAAAAACTGCGCCAACATAGCCCGCAAGGTATGATTAACTAATAAAACTGGCGGTGCACCAATTGCATCTTGTTGATTAAGGGCTTGCTGAAGCTGTTGGAGTATATGTTCCGCCAAACCTGGCTCAACATTACTGGTATTTTGTAACGCTTGCAGTAATATTCGCTCTAAACTGATACTTAATCCAATCACTTTTACCGGCTCAGTTCCCGGAAACCACTGCTGAGTAATCACTCTACCCAATGCTATTCTAACAATACTAAGTAACTGGTAAGCATCATTTTGGTTAGCTGCTTGTTCACAAATTGTCTCAATAATCGTACGCATATCACGAATAGAGACTTTTTCGGCCAACAAGTTTTGTAAAATTTTATGAAACGTGGTTAATGGTACGACACCAGGAATAAAATCCTCGACTAATTTAGGAATATCTTGTTTGATGCGATCCAGTAATTCTTGCGTTTCTAAACGCCCTAATAGATCACTGGCAAATTGATGCAATAAGTGATTAAAGTGAGTAGCAATCATGGTACTGGTATCAACCACGGTATAACCTAATATTTGGGCAGCTTCTTTATTATTGGCATCTATCCAAACCGCAGGTAAACCAAATGCTGGTTCAGTTGTTGCAATACCATCAATTTTTTCGGTCACTGTGCCAGGATTAATCGCTAACCACTTGTTATTCATAATTTCACCTTGACCTATTTCGCCACCTTTTATAAAAATTTTATATTGATAAGGAGATAATGAGAGGTTATCGCGAATATGTACTTGTGGTGGTAAAAAACCTAATGTTTGGGCAAACTTTTTGCGTAAACTGCGAATTCGGCCTAGTAATTCACCATTTTGATTTTGATCAACCATAGGGATTAAGCCATATCCGACTTCCATCGCTAAAATATCTTCAATATTGACATCAGACCATGAAGCTTCAACATTTGTCGGTTTAGTTGCTGCTACATTTTGTTGCGGAGTAGACACTGACTTTTCAAGTTTCTTTTGTTTGCTTAACCACCACGAAATGAGTGATAAAATAGCCGTAAACATTAAAAATACTAAATTTGGCATACCCGGAATAAGTCCAAGCAACCCAATTACAACTGCAGTTAAGATTAATACTTGTGGATTATTAAATAACTGCTTTAACATTTGGTCACTGATGTTTTCTTGTGAAGTGACCCGAGTCACAATAACACCTGCAGCAGTGGAAATAATTAGGGAAGGAATTTGCGCAACTAATCCATCACCAATAGTTAATAGCACATAGGTTGTACTGGCATCGGATAATGTCATACCATGCTGCATCACGCCAACTAATAAGCCACCGACAATGGTAATCGCCATAATCAATAAACCAGCGATAGCGTCACCACGCACAAATTTACTTGCCCCGTCCATGGAGCCATAAAAATCGGCTTCTTGAGTAACTTCTGCACGCCGAGCTTTAGCTTCATCCTCACCGATTAGTCCTGCATTAAGGTCGGCATCAATAGCCATTTGCTTACCCGGCATACCATCTAATGCAAAGCGAGCACCTACTTCAGCTATCCTACCCGCGCCTTTAGTGATTACCATAAAGTTAATAATAACTAAAATGATAAACACAACAATACCAATGGCAAAATTACCACCAACTAAAAAGTGTCCAAAAGCTTCAATTACTCGACCAGCCGCATCACTACCAGTATGGCCTTTTAGTAACACCACTCTAGTTGAGGCAACATTAAGAGATAAGCGTAATAAAGTTGCAAACAATAAAACGGTGGGAAAAGCGGCAAAATCAAGAACTCGCTTAGTAAACAGTGCCACAATCAAAATGATAATAGATAAGGCAATATTAAAAGTAAAAAAGAGATCTAAAATAAATGCTGGTAAAGGTAATACCATCATCGAAAGAATCAATAAAATCAGCATTGGTCCAGTTAAAATTCGATAATGACCATTTTTTAAGCTATTTATTGATAATAGATTAGTTAATTTTGATTTCATCATAACAATTGCAATTACCTTTATTTATTCACATATAAAGATTCTGGGATTGATAAATTGGTTGGTTTGAGTGGTTTTTCACCACCATATCTATGCCATCTTTTTAATTGATAAACCCAGGCGAGAATTTGTGCTACCGCAGCATAGAGCTCTGCTGGTATTGATTTACCTATCTCACCATGGCGATATAATGCTCGAGCTAAAGGTGGCGCTTCTAATTGCGGGATCTGATGCTCTTGAGCAATTTGTTTGATTTTGCTCGCTATATTATCGGTACCTTTAGCCAATATCTTGGGCGCACTCATGGTTTTTTCATCATATTGCAGAGCAACCGCATAATGGGTTGGGTTAGTAACAATAACATTAGCTTTAGGGACATCTTTCATCATCCTACGCCTTGCTATTGCCTGCTGCATTTGTCGAATACGCCCTTTAATTTGCGGATTACCTTCTTGCTCTTTAAACTCATCTTTCACTTCTTGCTTCGACATTTTTAACTTTTTCAAATTGCTCCATATTTGGTAAAAAATATCAAAACCAACCATTGGTATTAAGGCTAATACAATCAATAAACTAGCGTAAATCAGCAATTGCATTACCTGAGATAACGCATTATTTAAATACATACTGGGTAGTGCCAGCATATTAGGAAATTGATGTATCAAAAATAGGGCAGCAGCAAAAGCGATTAAAACCACTTTAAGAATACTTTTAAACAATTCGGAAAAAATTCGCAGACTAAATAACCGTTTAAATCCACTAATAGGATTCAATTTGCCTAAATTAGGTTTAATCGATTGTAGGCTAAACAGCAAACCACCAACACTAAGCGGAGCAATGATAGCGACTATAACTAATCCCACAAAAATAGGTAAAATCGCCCAAAATCCAGCGGTTAATAAATTAATTAAATTGAAAATAATCTGTTTATCATCATCGGTTCGGTGGGCAACTAACATGGCTTGTTGAATAATTGCTTTTAATTTGCTAACAAAATGTGTTCCCATTATCCAAAACAACATAATGCCAACTAATAATATAATTAGCGATGTTAACTCACGAGATCGAGGAATTTGCCCCTTTTCCTTAGCCTTTTTTAATTTACTATCGGTGGGTTGTTCACTTTTCTCTAGATCACTATCATCAGCCATATATCAGTTAAACCAATTTTACTGTCTAATTACACTTTACTTTGATAGCACAGTATGAACGTAACTTATTAAAGTTATTGGCTTAATAAGACCCTAAATTACTGGTTATTTAGCTCGTTTAGCTTTAAATAGTATTAAAATGATTAAACTTTAGCACGTTTAGATGAAATAGTTTCAGGCTGTTGATAACCGTGATAAGTGTAAACCGCGGGGTTATTAATACTTTTCAAATAATCAATCGATTGTTGTGTCATATTCATACGATTTTGAATAAGTATACCGTTATCCCGATTGATTTGAGCTAATCGTTGAGTGGTATTAGTGATGGCTTGCCATTTCAACGCTAGCTCTGGGTTTTCACTATAAGGTGATTGGATATTATAGCGTGCACTTACTTTTAGCCGTTTTTCATCAAGTAACTTTAACTCAATAAGTAATTGGCTTTTTTGATTTATAACGTCATTTAATTGGCTAATTGTATTAGTCCCAATTAGGATTTGCTGTTCAGACTCTAGAATATCTGAAAGTGATTGCAACATGACTGTTACATTATTAAAAATGTTATCTAACTCTAACATTATGATATTCCTTCAAAAATTAATTAGCTTTCAATCTCTTCAAGAGTTTGCTTAATAATTTCGTCTGCAATTTTATTTGGATTGATGACTAAGTTACCATTAGTAATAGCCTGTTTTATTTTCTCAATTTTACTAATATCAATATCATTTTCTGTCGAATGTAATAATGCGATAGTGTTTTGGCTTAATTTGACATTGCTATTCAAATTTAAGCTATTTGACGTTTGCACAGATGCTTTAGTTTCTTTATTTTGTCCATTTATTAAATCACGATTCAGCAATCCCGATACTGCTGTAACCAATTTTGTTGCATCTATACTCATAAAATTCCTTTAATTCAAGTCAAGGTTTATAGGGTTGGTTTAGTCTAATTATCGGCAAAAATCAAAAAATCATTAATTTTATTTATTAATAATAATGATAGCTTTTTCACTAACAACACCTTCAACAACATTACCCGTATTAAGTTTAATATTAATTGATTCTCCCAATGCCCCATTACTTAATGTCTTGCCATGCGTTGCAATTGAGTAACCTTCGCCATTAATAATGACCTTTACGGTTTGACCGGCTTTAACATACCAGTTTTTCTGCAGCATTGAATTTTTTATTACTTCACCATCATTAATATTACGTAAAGCAAGATGATTGATAACTTCAGATTGATTTAAAATTACTGTTGCTGGTAATTTATCTAGCTGACCAGACTGCATTTTTACCAGTTGTTCAGTAATTAATGTTCCTGCACTAATTGCTTGTTTAGCAATAACATAATGGCCACTCACAGCGACGTATATCTGGATATATTTAGTGATATTTTCGCATTTGGCGGTAATGGTTAAATTGCCCCATTGTTTATTTTTGTTCAATATCGCCAATGTTGGTGAGTCACAACTTAATTGTGGTTTTGCAGTTGGATAATTAATGACAACTTTATCAACATTCACATCAATAAGTTGTTGATGGATCAGATCACTAATTTGTTTTTCAAGTGCAGTGGCACAAACTATTTTTGAACAACCTAACATACAAAAAAGAAACAACAATCTAATAATCTGAGGCATATTTGTTGGGGTTCATGTAATTATTGATAACTAAATTGTACTTTATAAGCCCAGCTATCGAATGTTGAAATAAGGGCAATTTTTATCGTTATTTATACGATGATTTTTTTTTGATTTGCTTAAAATTCTTTTTATCTATCAGGATGAGATGATTTTATGCTAAATAAATTAGATACTTTCGTTAATTTTCACCAACAAGCACTCAATGTTCGTGAAAAACGTCAAAATATACTTGCAACCAATATTGCTAATAGTGATACGCCTAATTACCAAGCGAGGGACATTGATTTTAATACTGAATTAAATAGAGCCATCAATAATCAATCGACCCACAATAATATAAAACTAAATATTACTTCTGCAAAACATATTCAAATAACTAGCGCTGATTTCACTAATTATAATCTTCTTTATCGTATTCCTTATCAATCATCTGCTGATGGCAACACTGTTGAGATGGATCAAGAACGAACTGCTTTTATGGATAACAGTATCCACTATCAAAGTAATTTAACCTTTTTAGGTGAACAGTTTAAAAATGTCATTTCGGTATTACAGCAAGGATAATCATCATGAGCTTCTCTATTTTTTCGGTTTCTGGTTCAGCCTTAATGGCACAAACACAACGAATGAATGTCAGTGCCAGTAATTTAGCTAATGCTGATAGTGTTACCAGTACTTCTGGTCAAGCTTATCGAGCCAAACAAGTTATCTTTCAAGTCGATGACAATGGTTATTCCAATAGTGTTGCTGGAGTAAAAGTAGCACAAGTTATTGAAGATCCTGCACCAATGAATTTAGTTTATGAACCTAATCATCCTTTGGCTGACGAACAAGGCTACATTCAAAAACCTAACGTTGATGTAGTAGCTGAGATGGTTAATACCATTTCTGCATCTCGTAGCTACCAAGCAAATGTAGAAGTGATTAACACCGCAAAAAGTTTAATGCTAAAAACACTGACTCTAGGACAATAAAAGGGCGTAATTGATGGGTATCTCAAATGTAGCAGTTTCACAATCAACTAATATGGCCAGTCCACAAGCGCTAAAGAAAGGTACGTCTGATGGTAACTCTAGTCAGGAACTACAAGATAATTTCTTAACATTACTTATTGCCCAAATGAAAAATCAAGATCCTACCAATCCAATGGATAACAGTCAGTTAACCTCGCAATTAGCTCAAATCAATACGTTAGCGGGTATCGAACGACTGAATACCACATTAGGTATGGTTTCAGGCCAAATTGACGATAGCTTATCAGTCAATGCCAGCAACATGATTGGTAAAGGTGTCATGGTTCCAGGTAATAAAATTTTGGTTGCTACATCAGAAGTGGAAGGTTCGGAAAGCGAAAAGGAAACTATTACCACACCATTTGGCTTTGAACTTATGCGTGATGCTGAGTCAGTAGTCATTACCATCAAAGATGAAAATGGCAATGTTGTACGTGAGGTCGATTTAGGTTCGATTCCTGCTGGGGTTAGCTCTTTTACTTGGGATGGTGAACTGAATGATGGAACACTAGCGCCAGATGGTAGTTATACGTTTTCGGTTAATGCCACTTATGACGGGCAAAAAGTATCATCCACACCACTATCTTACTCGGTTGTGTACGGCGTAATTAATAGCAAAGTTAATAATAAAGTATTACTTGATTTAGGGATACTTGGTTCAATTAGTATTGACGAAGTACGTCAAATTCTTTAAAGGGGAATAAGTTAATATGGGATTTTCTCAAGCAATTAGTGGTATGAATGCCGCATCAAAACAATTAGATGTTATAGGTAATAATATTGCCAATTCTGCAACAGTTGGCTTTAAAAGTGCTAGCATTTCATTTGCCGATATCTATGCTGGTTCAAAAGTAGGAATGGGCGTCAAAGTGGCTGCGGTTATGCAAAATTTTAATGATGGCACCACAACCTCCACCAATAATAGTCTAGATGTTGCTATCTCTGGTAATGGCTTCTTCCGCTTAGTTGATAGTAGTGGTCAAATCTATTATACCCGTAATGGCCAGTTTCAATTAGACGCTGATCGCAATATTATCTCAGCGGATGGTTTTCAATTAACCGGTTATCTTGCCACAGGCACACCACCACAGATCCAACAAGGTTCAGCACCAGGCCCATTAAAGATTTCACAAGAGATGTTAAATGCATCAGCAACCAATAAAGCCTCTTTGCAAACAAATTTAAATTCAAATAGCAAAGTACCTGAAAAACAACCAATTAATGCCACCGATGCTGATACCTTTAATTATTCAACCACGATCACCACTTATGATTCTTTAGGTAATCAACGTAATGTTCAGCTTTTTTATGTTAAAACGGCTGATAATCAATGGGATGTTCATTATCTTGATAGTAGTGATCCTAACGCAAGCCTACAAGCATTAGGACAAATGGAGTTTGATTCATCAGGCAAATTAATTAGTGATCCAGAAATGACGATTAATATTAATGGGCTTAATGGTTCAGCCGACAATAGCTTCACGCTGTCATTAGCAAACAGTACGCAACAAAATATGGGTAAAGAAGTCGGTAGCATTAAAACCCCTGTCGTTGATGGTTATGCTGCTGGTGATCTAGTTGGTTATAGTATCAGTGATGATGGCTCAATTTATGGCGTCTATTCTAACCAACAAACGATGTTATTAGGCCAAATTGCCATGGCTGATTTTGCCAATGTTAATGGCTTAGAATCAGCCGGTAACAATAACTGGCGGGCGACGCTTAAATCAGGTGGTGAAGTATTAGGCTCAGCTAATACCGGTACTTTTGGTTTACTAACCAGTGGTGCAGTTGAATCATCCAATGTCGATATGAGCCAAGAATTAGTTAATATGATTGTTGCCCAACGTAATTATCAATCTAATTCACAAACCATTAAAACTCAGGATCAAATCCTTAATACATTGGTTAATTTAAGATAGTTTAAGGAGTATTTATGGATCGCGTTATTTATACTGCTATGTCTGGCGCCAGCCAAACATTAAATCAACAGTCCATAACTAGTCATAATTTAGCTAATGTATCGACAGTTGGCTTTCGGGCGCAATTAACAGCAATGAAAGCCGTTCCCATTGTCGGTAGTAGTATGCCGACAAGAACCATGGTGACGGCAACTACGCCAACCTATGATTCAACAATCGGTGCCTTTAATTACACTGGACGCAATTTAGATGTTGCTTTATCCCAAGACGATTGGCTAGCAGTACAATTAGCTGATGGCAGTGAAGGATATACCCGTAATGGTGCGATTCAAATCGATGAAAACGGCACACTTAACATTCAAGGCTTTCCGTTACTTGGTGATAATGGCGTATTAACAGTACCTCAGCGTTCACAAGTTAGTGTCAGTACTGATGGGACTTTATCAGCTCTAGGTGCTGGCGATAAACGCACCACCATTGCCCAAGTAGGAAAAATAAAAAAAGTTCACCTAGAACGCAATGAATTGGTACGTGGTGATGATGGATTTTTCCATGCCACTGAGGCAACCATAAATAATCGTGGTGCCGTGTTACAAGATAACCCAAATGCAAAATTGATGTCTGGAGCACTCGAAGGCAGTAATGTTAATCCGGTTACGGCAATGGTGAATCTAATTAGCCATTCTCGTCAATTTGAAATGCAGATGAAACAAATTACCACTGCCGACGAAAATGCCCAAAAAGCCAACCAAATATTATCGTTAACTTAACTAAAATAGGAAACAGCAATGATTAAATCATTATGGATTGCAAAAACCGGTTTAACTGCGCAACAAATGAATATGGATATTATTTCCAATAATTTAGCCAACGTTAGTACAGGTGGTTTTAAACGCCAACGCGCCGTTTTTGAAGATCTGTTATACCAAACAGTTCGCCAACCTGGCGCGCAATCTTCAGAACAGACAACATTACCTTCAGGATTACAAATTGGTACCGGGGTAAGACCAGTTGCAACCGAACGAATTCATAGCCAAGGTAATTTAGAATTAACCGATAACAGTAGTGATATTGCCATTAATGGACAAGGATTTTTCCAAGTTCTTATGCCAGATGGAACACAAGCCTATACCCGCAGTGGCGCTTTTCAAGTTAATCAAAATGGTCAGTTAGTAACAGCAGCCGGTTATGAAATTCAGCCAACAATTAACATTCCATCCAATGCCATAAAAATGACCGTAGCACGTGATGGCGTTGTCAATGTCACCTTAGCTAATCAATCAACTCAAGTACAAGTTGGTCAATTAACATTACACACTTTTATCAATGACACCGGATTAGAAAGCGTTGGTGAAAATCTATATCTAGAAACCGAAAGTTCTGGTGCACCAACTGAAAATACACCGGGGCTCAATGGTGCTGGACTGCTATACCAAGGTTATATTGAAACGTCAAATGTGAATGTGGCCGAAGAGCTGGTTAATATGATTCAAGTACAACGTGCTTACGAAATTAATAGTAAGGCAATATCGGCATCTGACCAAATGTTGCAACGTTTAAATCAATTATAAATCTAACAAAATGATAGCGGTAATGAGATATCTTTATATTTTAATAACTTTGTCGTTAGTTGGTTGTAGTCAATTACCTAAAAAGGCATTAGTTGAAGGCGACACCAGTATTGTTCCAAAAATGCCAGAAATTGTGAACACCAGTGGCTCTATTTATCAAGCCTCACAACCAAGTAGTTTTGGTTATCAACCGATGTTTGAAGATCGTCGACCACGCAATATTGGTGATGTATTAACGATTGTTTTACAAGAAAACGTTAGCGCAAGTAAAAGTTCATCGATTAATGCCGGCCGTAATGGTGGGGTCAATTTAGGGGTAAAAACTGTACCGCACTTTTTAGATGGGCTGGTAGGTCGTGGCAAAGTCGATACAGATATCTCAGGTAGCAATGATTTTAAGGGTTCTGGTGGTGCCAATGCTAAAAATACCTTTAGCGGTACCATTACCGTCACCGTTCAAGATGTCATGATTAATGGTAATTTAAAAGTGATTGGTGAAAAACAAATTGCAATAAATCAGGGCACAGAATTTATTCGATTTTCAGGTGTTGTTAACCCTCGGACAATAAGTGGTAGTAATACCGTTATATCAACTCAGGTCGCTGATGCTCGTATTGAATATGTAGGTAATGGCTACATCGATGAAGCACAAACAATGGGTTGGTTACAGCGCCTGTTTTTTAATCTTTCGCCATTTTAATGAGTATTATTATGCTAAATAAATTACGTACTTTTATCTGTTTTGTTTTGCTAATAATGGTTGTCCCTTCTAGTTATGCTGAGCGAATAAGAGATTTGGTGACAATACAAGGCGTTCGCGAAAACGCCTTAGTCGGCTATGGTATCGTGGTAGGGCTTGACGGTACCGGTGACCAAACTTCACAGACACCATTTACGATACAAAGTATCACCAATATGCTCTCACAATTAGGTATTACCGTGCCATCAGGAAGCAACATGCAGTTAAAAAATGTGGCTGCGGTAATGGTCACGGCTAAATTACCGTCTTATGCGCGTGTTGGCCAACAAATTGATGTGGTTGTTTCGTCATTAGGCAACGCCAAAAGCCTGCGTGGTGGTACATTGATTATGACACCATTAAAAGGCGCCGATAACCAAGTTTATGCGATTGCACAAGGTAATCTTTTTGTTGGTGGTATGGGGGCAAGCAGTAGAAGCAGTAGTGTAACAGTTAACCAAATGGCTGGTGCCACCATTCCTAGCGGTGCAACCATCGAAAGAGAGTTAGTTACCCGCTTAGATGAAAACAGCACTATTCATTTACATCTTAACCATTTTGACTTTACTGTGGCTACAAAAATTGCTGATGCCATTAACAAAGTGCAAAAAAATATCGCCATTGCTTTAGATGGCATGACCGTAAAATTGACCATGCCACAAGACAGCCAAGCAAGAGTTAAATTATTATCTAAAATTCAAAATCTCCAAATTAGTGCTAGCCCTATTTCCGCTAAAGTGGTGATTAATACACGTACTGGTGTCGTGGTCATGAATCAAAAAGTACAATTAGACAATTGTGCTGTTGCACATGGTAATTTATCCGTGGTGGTAAATAACAAATTGAAAGTTAGCCAACCCAATACACCACTCGCCGGTGGCAACACAGCAGTAGTTCCAGATGATGAGGTCACTATCGAGCAAGATGGTGGTGCACTGCAGAATTTAGCATCTGGCGTTGATCTAAATCGAGTTATTCATTCACTTAACTTATTAGGTGCCAATCCTACTGAGTTAATGTCGATACTAGAAGCATTAAAAACCGCAGGTTGTTTGCATGCCGCATTGGAAACTATTTAAAGCAGAATCATTGAAATGAAAAACCTAATAAATCAGTCTATGAATCGTTTTGCTTATGATTTTTCTAGCATTAATCAATTAAAACGTAATGCCGTTAGTGGATCAACTGACAGCATCAAACAAGTTGCCGATCAGTTTGAGACACTATTTGTAAATATGATGATGCAATCTATGCGCAAAGCGGTACCCAATGGCGGTTTATTTAATCAATCAGCAATGCAACTATTTACCTCTATGTTTGATCAACAAATTGCTCAACAAGCGGCAGGTAAAGGTTTGGGGCTATCTAATGTTATTGTTAAACAATTAACTAATCAGCCTCATTCTACGCTTAATATTCATTCACAAGCTCAAGCGAATAATAATCAAACCAATATGCGATTGGCACAATCTTTATTTAGTGATAATTCATCCAATTTATCGCCAGCAGCATTAGGGCAAATGCTTTATCAACAGCATAAAGCCAACAATTTAACCAAAGCAAATGTTAATGAATCAACGTTAGCAACATCGCTCAACGAAGTTGATAAAGACCATATTAGCCAATTTGTCCTCGAATGGTTTGAGCCAGCAAAGCAGGCATCGAAAATATCTGGCATTCCTTATGAAGTCATTATTGCTCAAGCTGCTTTAGAAACCAGTTGGGGTAAAAAACAGATAAAAACTGCTGATAATAAGCCGAGTTATAACTATTTCGGTATAAAAGCAACCTCATCATGGCAAGGTGATTCAACTCGATTAACGACTCAAGAATTTCTAAATAACAATATGGTTAAAATTAAAGATGAATTTAGGGTGTACAATAGTAAACAACATGCATTAACTGATTACCTTAATTTATTAACCAAAAGCCCACGTTATCGTGCAGTGGTTAATGCTCCCGATGCTAGAACAGCTGCCAAAGCACTACAAGATGCACACTATGCAACTGATCCTAACTATAGCGAGAAACTGATCCAAATTATTGGCCGAATCGAGCAAATTGCCCAAAATACACCGCAAAAATCAATATCTGGATTTAGACAAATTGCCTTTAAATAGTGCTTAAGTAAATATAACTGTTAAATAAATTGCATTATCATCACAGCCAAAAAGTAGACCAAACTCTGCTCTATAGTCAATAAATAACCAATAATGCGTTAGTTACATATATCGAGATCACCTATAATCGTATTTCTCACCCTTTAGCAAATAGCTGGTCATCAGCATAGCAATATAAAAAACAGTATGACTATAAAATGATAACCGTAAGCAAATCGATAATCAGGAGGTTGCACCCCCTGTTTGTTAGATGAATAGTAATGTTTAGGACGTAAGAAAATTAATAATAGATTATTTCATTTGAAATAATGACATGTTTTGCATGTTCATAAATGTATATTGTGCTGCTTGTAAATTTGCTTGTAGCATCACATAATCTGAAATCGCTTCATACCAATCAACATCTTCAATTTGACTAATTTGCGTTTCAAAATCAATATCTAAGGTTTTACCCAGTGCGGTTAGTCTTTCGACTTCAGCCAATACATTTCCGCCTGCAGCTCTAACGGTAGAGATGTTTTCAAATGAGTTATCAACACCTTGACTGGCTTTAGATAAACCTAATCGAAACTGTTCAATAGCTTCAGGGTCATTATCATCTAAACCAATTTGCAATGCCGCTATGGCATAATCGATACTCGCAAAGACATCACTTTCTACTTCTGTATTGGCGCCTGTCATAAAAATCTGTTGGCCAGTAAAACTTAGCGATACTTCACGGGTATCATCGATGAAAACATTAATCGTGGTTGCACCACCGACATAATTCACTTTACCGCTTTCATCGACCACAAAAGGAGGGGTATCATTTTTATTACCAGCAAACAGATAATTACCATTGGTATCTTTAGCATTGGCTAACGAAATTAACTGATCTTTTAATCCTTGTAGCTTATTAGCTAAATCTTGTCTGTTTTCATCATTTAACGTCTCATTACCGGCATAAACTAAAGTTTCTTGGATTGATTGAATCACAGTATTCGCTTCTTTTAATACTGTATCTTGCCGACTTAATGATTTATCAACACTATCTCGCGCTGCTTGAAATTGGTTATTTCTTGATTGAGCTTGCTTTAAAATTAATGTTTGTGAAGCACCCATCGGATCATCTGAAGGTGATAATATTTTCTTGCCGGTTGCCAAATGTAATCCTGACTTTTGCCATTTGGTATTGGTATTTAAAATACTATTTAGATTTTTTTGATACATTGAATGAGTACTAAGTCGCATGTCTAAATCCTTTTATTATTTGGCCAAACCTAAAATGGTATCAAATATTGTCGTTGCCGCATCAATAACCTTGGCATTTGCTTGGTAATATTGCATATAAACTTGCATAGAAATATATTCTTCTTCGATATTCACACCAGAGATAGATTGATTCTGCTCATAAATTTCTTGAGTGATATTTTGACTCGATTGTGCTGAAATTTTAGCGGTCTGCGTCTCACTACCTACATAACTAACTAATGATGTATACGCACTATTTAAGGTTTTAGTACCATTAACTAGTTTTTCATTTTGTATATCAAGTAGTTTAGCCACATTTCGATTATCACCACTACCATTTTCATCATCGTTAATACCGGTCGCGAGTTTATTTACATCTTTAACCAGTAACTGTAATGATGAGGCTACATCGGCAACAGGTTTAAGTAAAAAGCTATCACCAGCAACAGCATTGCCAGTAATTTCAATCGATAAGCCGTCAAACACTAACTTACCATCGCTAACTTGTGGGGTAATTTGTTGATTATCAGATAATCTGGTTACTACCCAATCGTTGCCATTGAACTCTATTTTATAATCAGAAGCTTTGACTTCAGTTACTGAGTTATAATCCATTTTAACGGTAGCATTACCTTGGTTTTTGCTATTAGCAATACTAGTCGGTTTGTGATAATCAAATAGTTTTTCGCCAGGGTCACCATTAACATCAACGCCAGACGTATGTACTTCATTAAAGCGCTCAGCTAAATTTAACGCCAACAACCCTAATTGATTACGAGCTTCAAGGAGTGGTCCATCACGAAAAGCTAATAGTCCATTTAATCGGCCTGATGCGATATTTTGACTTGTCAGTTCTTGTGTCGCACCAGAATTATGGGTGTAAATAATCGTATTTAAGGCTGGATCAGAGGCCGAAGGCTGCACCGATAACTGATTTGTCGATGCGCCTTGTACTAAGCTTAAACCATTGCTAAGCGAAATATTATATTGGCCATTTTGCTCGGTAACAGTTATACCAATCAGTTCGCTTAATTCAGTTACCAGTTGATCTCGTTCATCTAGTAAAGAATTAGGTTCATGACCACCACTGACAGCCTGTAATTTGGCAATTTTTTGATTGAGATCGGCAATTTGTTGGGTATAAGTATTAACTTTATCTATGTTATTCGTCAGTTCAGTATTGATATTGGCAATTTGATTTTTTAAATTCAATTCCGTTTTATTGAACTGGCTGACTAAAGAGGTAAGATCGCTAATCACTGTCTGTTTTGTTGCAGCATCACCCGCATTGGAAGAGAGCTTATTTAAGCTAGCAAACAGATTATTTAATTGTGAGGAAATACTGTTTTCGTTTTCAGCTAGTAAATTATCGACTTTTGATAATTCATTGTAATAGGCTTTTATCGAACCATTTTGCGATTGTGATTGGCGTAATTGACCAACCACAAAACTGTTATATGCACGGTTAACTGATGATACCGCAACACCATTACCTACAAAGCCAAAATTATACTTAGTACCGTTTGCTTGACGCAAAATTTGCTGCTGGCGGTTATAACCAACTGTATGTGCATTACTAATATTATTACTAATCACATTAAGCATATTTTGTGCTGTATTTAATCCACTAATACCGGTATTCATCAATGAATTTGACATAAAGGCTCCTAAATATAATTTCAGTTAATAATAAAATTATTAAACTAAAGTGTTATTATTTATATCGGCCTACAATTTAAAAACTTTAATTATTTTTAGATAAAAATGGATTTTTTTTGATTTTAATTTTTTAACCAGCTTAATCTGAGTATTTATGTTGATATTATTCTGATTTAATTTGTTTGGCCTGTTTTAAAAAATCGATGCCTGTCATGGTATTTTCATCTTCAATATACTGCTGTGCTGATTTGTTCAAAATTAATATACTAATACGACGATTGGCATCTTTGCTGTAATTTGGGTTATTTAATCCCACCGTATCGGCTAAGCCAATAATACGAATGATTTTATTGGAATCTAATCCGCCAGCGATCAACTCTCTTCTTGATGAGTTTGCTCTATCAGCGGATAACTCCCAGTTACTATAACCACGATCGCCGGTTATATACTGACGCTCATCAGTATGACCAGATAACGTCATTTTATTAGGTAACGAATTTATGATCGGCGCTAAAGCATACAAAATTTCTTGCATATTAGGATGAATAACCGCACTACCAACATCAAACATCGGTTTATCATCGGTGGCTAAAATCTGAATTCTTAGTCCCATTTCTGTTAGTTCAACGATAAGATTAGCGGCTAATTTTTGTAGTCGAGGATCAAGTTCAAATACTTCATATATTTTATTCGCTGTATCAATTAATTGATGTTTCTCATCTTGATTCAAATCAGATTCGACAGGATGATCATTCAATATGGTATTTTTATCTTCACCTACATTTTTAGATACATCATCGCCACCACCCGGTATCGGACTTTCACTATCACTGATATTTTTGCCACCATTTTGACCTAATATCAATGGTGTTCTAAAGTATTCAGCAATGCCTTGTAACTCTTGTGGACTGGACTTAGCAATTAACCACATGACAAGAAATAGCGCCATCATCGCCGTCATAAAGTCAGCATAAGCAATCTTCCATGATCCACCATGATGGCCACCGCCATGACCGGATTTCTTTTTAGAAATAACTATTCTTACTGACTTCTTTTTCATTATTCATTATTTTCTGTTGGGTTAGCGTTTTTATCTTTCACTTCTTGAATATATTTTTCTAATTCAAAAAAAGATGGCCGTTCGTGGGAAAAAATTGTTTTGCGACCAAACTCAATACAAATTTGCGGCGCATAATCATGCATACTGGCAATAAGAATCACTTTAGTACATTCTAAAATTTTTACTGTATCGGCATTTTTTTGCCTTAATAAGGCTGCTAAAGGCGACACAAAACCATAAGCAAGTAAAATACCTAAAAAGGTACCAACCATAGCATGGGCAATAAGCTCACCCAATTCGCTAGCTGGTCGGTCAGCTTGTGCTAAGGTGTTAATAACCCCCATAACTGCTGCCACAATACCAAAAGCGGGTAAACCATCACCGACGCTAGCAATAGCATCAGCTGGTTTTTCAAGTTCATGAGTATAGGTTTCTATTTCCTCATTCATTAGTGCTTCGATTTCATATACTTCCATATTGCCACTGATCATCAAACGTAAATAATCAGTGATAAAATCACAAACTTGCGGATTGGCTAAAATAAGTGGGTATTTTTTAAATAACTCACTCTCCTTGGGATTATCGATATCTTCTTCAATCGATAAGCCACCACTTTGACGCACTTTAGTTAATATGGTGTACATTAAATTAATTAATGTTAAATAAAGTGTTTTATTATATTTTGAGGTTTTAAATAAATTACCTAGCGATTTAAGTGTCGCTTTGATAACTTTCTTTTCATTACTGACAATGAAAGCACCAATAGCTGTCCCACCAATAATGAGAAACTCTAATGGCTGAAAAAGTACCGCCAAATACCCGCCACTTAGCACATAGCCGACTAAGGCTGAAGCGATAACCACAATATATCCTATAATTATTAGCATTGGCTTTCCTTTATCTCCATAAAATATAACTAACTCTGTTTTACAGCTTAATGTTTACTTAAATTGTTACCTGATTTGCTGTGACTAAATTAAATGCATTTGGTATTGATAAAACTTGTAAACATTTGGCATGACTCTCTTTATGTGTTTTATTATTTTTTTCTGCTCTTGATGGTGGCTGGCATAAACTGCACACAAAGCTATTATGCGGTTGATAAGCATGGGTAATAAATCGCCCTTTGCACTCCTTGCAACTTGACTGCTGCATAACATTACTTTCAACAAATTTAACTAAAATCCATGCTCGGGTTAATCCTAAAATAGGCTCTTCATCTTGAGGAAAGGAACACTGCTCTAAATAGAGTTGATAGGCTTTTAAAATGGCCTGAACACCAGGTTTAATGCCATGTTTAACTAAAAAATGGTAAGCATTATAAAACATACTTGAGTGAATATTGGGCTCCCAAGTCATAAACCACGTAGTTGAAAAGGGAAGCAAACCTTTAGGAGGAGGACATCCTTGAATTTCTTTATATAATTTAATTAATTTACCACGGCTTAAATTGGTTTCACTTTCTAACATTTGGATTCTAGCGCCGAGTGAAATTAATCGAATAGCTAATTGAACTTCTTTATACTTTTGAATAATACTTGTGCTACTCATCTTTATTATCTACCTACTTATTAATTGAATCTAAAAGTAAGCTTGATAGAAGGATCCCTGTATGCATCTGCTTTATATCACTAACGCGAGATTCCTCAGTTAATTTTTCCATCATTGCCGAATTTTTAAATCTAAATTGAAATGTTAATTGATTGGTTTCAGATAGAACCAACATTTGAGAAGCACTTAAATTACTCAAGATATCAGCTGTTTTTTCATCAATTCCTAATCGATACATCGCCATCACTTTATCTTTTTCAATCATCTTTTGACTTAATAAAAGCGTTGAAAGATTTAAATGATGAATACATTTCAAAATATCGTCATCTTGTATATTTCCCAATTTAACCACCACAATCCATATCTGCTTGCGTTCGTATAAAAAAACGCAAAATTAATAAAATACAACTAACACCACTTTTTTAAACTTAAAGTTACATTTTTAAATTCGAAAGGTCAATAAAAAAATCATTTCAATTTATTTTCGATTTATTTTTCCATGTTTTACTGTTTTAATTCTTTTTTTTATAAAACAATTTTACTTTGTATTCGTTTAATTGCTTGGCTATGTAATTGACTTACTCGAGATTCGCTAATATCCAACACTTTTCCAATCTCTTTTAAATTTAATTCTTCTTGATAATAGAGAGCTAAAACCATTTTTTCTTTTTCTGGTAAGTTACCAATTTGTTGAACAATAATATTGCGAATTTCATCATTGATAATGGAAGCAAAAGGATTGTTATCGGCGTCAGGCTCAATTAACGCATCCAAATTATCGCCGAGTTTTTTGTGAATCTCATCATAAGAACAGATTTGGCTATAATTTGAATCTAATAATACTTTGTGATATTCAGTCAGAGATAATTGCAGATGAGCAGCTATCTGCTGATCATTGGGAGGCATGCCTAATTTTTGTTCTAATTCATTAATAGCATTAGTGACATCTTTAATTTTTTTCCGTGTTTGCCGTGGTAACCAATCTCGACTACGCAATTCATCTAGCATAGCCCCTTTTATTCTCGGAGTAGCAAAGGTAGTAAAAGTATAACCTTGAGATGCATCATAGCGTTTTATGGATTCTAATAAACCTATATAACCAACTTGCAGTAAGTCATCAAGTTCAATCGTGGTTGGCAATCGAACAGCTAATTTCAACGCCTCATTACGAACTAAATATAGATATTGTTGCCAATCGATTTGATTCACTACACCTTGAGAGTTATACAGGCTATCACTCATTTTTCTGAACCAATGTAAAAAAATGCTAATGATTATTATGACGATAATTGATTGAGTTAATGGCAAGAATAAGATATTAAAAAATAGGTAATTAACATTATTAACAATAGTGGTATTAAAAAATACCACTATTGTTATCGTACAAAATTAGAGTGACCGAAATTCTATCTATGTACTTGTATGGTTTTATTGTAATAAAGACAATACTGATTGTGGTACTTGGTTAGCTTGTGCTAATACTGAAGTACCAGCTTGTTGTAAGATTTGACCACGTGTCATATTAGATACTTCTTCAGCATAATCTGCATCTTCAATACGGCTACGTGCTGAACTTAAGTTATTTACAGTATTGTTGATGTTAGTTACAGTTGACTCAAAACGATTTTGTACCGCACCAAGCTCACCACGTAATTCATCAATTTTTGATAATGCAGCATCAATTGTTTTTAATGGATCTGCTGTTGGCGCATCTGATACATTAAAACTAGCTAAACCTAATTTGTCGCTGTCAATTTGTTTTAAATTGATAGCAATGATTTCACCATCATTTGCACCAACTTGAATGTTAAGGGTTTTGTCTTCTGATAATACTTTAGTACCATTGAAGTCAGTTTGTGCTGATACACGGTCGATCTCTTGTAAACGTTGGTCGATTTCATTTTGGATTGATACAAGATCGCTTTCAGAGTTAGTACCGTTTGCTGCTTGAACAGTTAATTCACGAATACGTTGTACGTTATTATTGATTTCGTTTAACGCACCTTCTGTAGTTTGTGCAATTGAAATACCGTCATTGGCATTACGTGCAGCTTGAGTTAGACCACGAATACTAGAAGAAAAACGGTTAGCGATTGCTTGACCAGCCGCATCGTCTTTAGCACTGTTGATACGCATACCAGATGATAGACGCTCAATTGCAGTTCCAAGCACGCTTTGAGAATGATTAAGGTTGTTTCTTGCCATTAAAGACATAGTATTAGTATTAATTACTTGTGCCATTTTTATCTCCTTTAATATGATTAGTTAGATCAACGAGATATTGAAAAATAATTCAATATATATGCTGATGGTTTAGTTATCGGTATTAAAAAAAGAAACTTTAATATTTTTTTGAATTTTTATTTGTTGGTATTAAATAAAGCTGAATAACTAAGTCGTTTGATGAACATGATTAAAGGGCATCATACATGTTTATATGTGTAGTAATCGAAGTTATGTATCGCTGAATCGACTGGTTAATATAGCCTTAATTTGTGGCAACAAAACTTAAGCTTGTCCCAATTTAATTCATGGCAATATATTTTCTAATCAATCAATAGTAATGATATTGAAAGTTTCACTACACAATTTTAATGTTAGGCAACATAAAGGAGAGGTAACATTATTATTGATTAAGATAACTAACTCGTTTTTTAATAGATAAAACTGATTATCAATATTCTCATTACCAAAACCGACTTATTTATTAGTAAAGATAAAAAACTAAAAACAGCTAAACTTTTTACGGCATTGGTCGATAAAACAAGGGATGAAAGAATTTATATTAGGATAATCAATCATGGCAATGAGTATATTAGGAATTGGTTCTGGTATTGATTTAAATGAAGTATTAGATCAATTAGAAGCCGTTGAAAAAAATCGTCTTACACCGATAAAGGCCCAACAAAAAGCAGTTAATAACAAAATAAGCGGTTTTGGTAAATTAAAAAGTGCATTATCAACATTCAACAGCGCAACAGCAAAACTGCAAAAAAAAGAGCTGTTTCAAGCGCGTTTTGCATCTGGTAATGACAACTATTTTACCACTAATGTAAATAGCAAGGCCCAATTAGGTAATTATGCAGTTAGCGTCGAACAACTTGCCACTGCACATAGTGTTGCCACGAATGCTATAAATGATAAAACATCAGCTTTAGGTAATGATAATGAAACCCGTACCCTCACAATAGAACAAGCTAATGGCCAAAAATTAAATATCACGTTAGGCAAAGATGACACATCGCTCGAATCAATAGCCAATGCAATCAATCAAGCTAAGGTGATTAATGAAGATGGTTCAACCAGTGAAACAACGGTAAATGCCACTATTGTCCGTTCTGGAACTGATAGCTATCAACTGGTTATCACATCAAAAGAAACCGGTGAACAACAAGCCATTACCTCTATTTCATCCGATGATGATAAGCTTAATTCACTAATTGGTTTTAATGCTAATCAAGCTGATTCATCAGCTATGAGTGAAGTAGCTAAAGCGCAAGATGCTAAATTTAGCTTTAATGGTATAACGATTAATAGCTCATCAAATACCGTTAAAGAGGTTATTCCTGGTGTCGATATCACATTAAAAGCAGTCACTACAACAGCGCAAAATTTAACCATCAGTGCTGACAATGACAAAGCTCAAGAAGCCCTTAAAGAGTGGGTTGATGCCTTTAATCAATTACAATCAACCATATCAAGCTTAACGCAATTTACCGCTGGTGATGCCAATTCAGATGAATTAAATAATAGTAATGGCCCACTGATTGGTGATTCAACACTACGTAATATTGATCAAAGTATTCGCTCTATATTTTCTAAAGGTCAAACAGGAGAATTATCGGTACTAGCACAAATTGGTATCAATATGGATAGTAATGGCAAGCTGGTAATTAAAGAAAACGAATTAGAAAAAGCCCTTAAAGAAAACAGTGAAGCAGTCGCCATTTTATTTACTGGTGATGGTGAAACAACTGGCATTGCCAACGAAGTCTTTGCCAAAGTAAGTAGCTTTATTGATAGCGACGGCATGATTGATACGGCAACTAACGGTTTAAATTCTACCTTAAAATCATTAGATAAACGCTATGACCAAGTCAATAACTCTATTGACCAAACTATCGAGCGTTATCGGGTACAATTCACAAAACTAGATATCTTAATCAATGAATTAAATGGTATGAGCAATTACCTTACCACCCAATTTGAAATGATGGCGAATTTAAAAAAATAAGGCATAACAATGTATAAAATGGGATCTCAAGCTTATAAACAAGTTAATTTAGAAACTAGCGTTAGTCAGGCTTCACCTCATCAGCTTATTGTTTTGTTATTTGATGGCGCATTAAATGCTATTCGCTTAGCTGAGTTATATATACAAAAGGGTAATATTGCTGGTAAAGGAAAAGCCATTTCTAAAGCTATTAATATCATTGATAATGGGCTTAAAAGTTGCCTTGATTTAGATCAAGGCGGTGAAATTGCTGAAAATTTAGATCAGTTATATCAATACATCAGCCAGCAACTGGTTTTTGCTAATCTACATAATGATACGCAAATACTGCAAACTTGTTTTGATCTGCTTAATAATATTGCCCAAGCTTGGCGAGAGATAGCATAGTTATGGATGTAGCAGAATTGAATACGAATCTAGTATTAGAACAATACGAGCAACTTAATTATGTTGTTGAGCAAATGCTAATTAATGCACAACAAGAAAATTGGGAATTATTAATTAGTTGGCAAACTAAATATCAACAGTTAGCCCGTGATATTCAACTCAAAAATGGGTTAACTACTATTGATAATATACCATTATCACAACAAGATATGATTCAAATGTATATCAATAATATTCTTAGTTATCATGAGCAATTAAAGCAATTAATCCATCTGCGACATAATGAATTAAGCCAATTAATTGGTGAACAGGTTGATTATCAAGCAAAAATAGATAGCTACCAAACAATCGCCAATTTAGTTTAGATTATTCACAGAGTAGTCAAAAAAATAGTACAAAAATAATTGAGGAACGGGGTTTTTTTAGCTAGTTTTATCTGCCAAAAACCCCACTCCGCAAACTTTTTTTGATTAATTTTACATCGTCAATGTATATACTTTGCTTGTACTGGTGACTAGCTTACTTCACAATAACTAATGCATTTTTAATTTGAAAAATAATCTTATAGCGAGTATCTCGATAGTCGTTGTAACAACAATAGTGGTAAGGTTAAGCCAATTTAGGATAAAAATTGGCGATTAATTAATACTATTTTTTAAACCAAAATATTATCATCTAGTCGATAAGTAACCATCCGATAAAGGTTTAAACATTCATATTCATAATTTCTTGATATGCTGCGACTAATTTATTGCGAACTTGAATACCAAATTGTAAAGAAACTGAAGACTTTTGCATGCTAACCATCACCTCATTTAATGCGATATTGGCTTCACCCATCTCAAATGCTTTAGCTTGCTGGCTAGCGTCTATTTGTGTTTGACTGATTTTATCTAATGCCATTTTTAATTCAGCCATAAAGTTTTGTTCACTATGATTAACAGATTGCTTATGTGAAAAATCAAGTTGGGTTAATGTTGTGCTATTAAAGGCATCAATACTATTCATAATAAAGGTCACGGTTATTCGTCTTAATCAAGTTATAGCGTAAATTATCATAAAGATAACAATCTAAAAGCGATAACTAAAGGGTAAAGCATATGCTTTTTTAGCTATTGATTTTTTTAAATACACAGATAATAAACCCTAGAATTAATCTAGTCAGTTTAGTGTTAGGATACATATGGATAGCCAGGCAGTTGGTAACAAAGGCGAATCAATATTGAGTAAGTTACCTTTTATTAATCAATTAAAAATAAATCGTAAAATGCTACTCCTTATTGTAGGAGTAATTGTAATAGCAATTAGTAGTATTACTTACTTATGGCTTAAAGACGATAATTATGGCGTATTATTTAGTAATTTGAATGATAAGGATGGCGGTGAAATCATTAGCCAACTTGATAAGTTAAATATTCCCTACAAATTTTCATCCTCTGGCACAACTATCTTAATTCCCCAAAATCAAATTTATCATACTCGTTTACGAATAGCCCAGCAGGGTTTGCCTAAAGGTGGCGCAATTGGTTTTGAACTACTCGACAAAGAAAGTTTTGGCATGAGTCAGTTTAATGAACAAATCAACTATCAACGAGCATTAGAAGGCGAACTATCGAGAACCATTGCAATTATTAGTAGTGTAGATGATGCCAGAGTGCATTTAGCGATGCCTAAACCCTCTTTATTTGTTCGAGAAAGAAAATTCCCTTCCGCCTCTGTTGCACTAACTTTATTACCAGGTCGAGCTTTATCGCAAGGTCAAATTGACGCCATCATTCACTTAATTTCGAGTAGTGTTCCAGAATTACAAGCGGATAAAGTGACGATTATTGATCAAAAAGGCAATTTATTAACCGGTGAAAGATACCGTGACAGTAACGTTAATATTGCCCAATTAGAATATAGTGAACGGATTGAAAATCTAGTTCGAGAACGAGTAGAAAAAATTATTATCCCTATTTTGGGACAACAAAATGTTAAGGTACAAGTGAATGCGGATATCGATTTTAGTCGGCAAGAGTCAACATCAGAGATTTATGATCCCAATAGCGATGCCAGCAACCAAACTATTCGTAGTAAGCAACACATTGAAAATAGCCAATTAGCATCAAGCAACATTATCGGTGGTGTGCCGGGCGCATTATCTAATCAACCGGTACCAACGCCTAGTGCACCAATTGATGGTGAGAACGATACCAAAGATAAAGACGATAAACAAAAAATGTATCATTTACAGTCAAATAAAACATTGAACTTTGAAGTTAATCGTCAAGTTGTTCATAGCAAAATCCCTGAAGGTCGTATCAAACGTTTATCCGTCGCCGTTTTAGTTAATTATAAATTTATCTCAGCCGATGAAGTCGCATCGGCAAATGAGGAAAATTCAGAAAAAGAAGCCGTTGAAAAATGGGTAAAACTAGATCAAGAGGAACTCACCCATATTGAAGCACTTGCCCGTCAAGCGATGGGATTTTCTGACTTGCGTGGTGATTCATTAACGGTGGCTAATTTGAAATTTACCGATCAAATTGAAGATGAAAATGCCACCATGGTCTTTTTACAAAAACATGAAGTTTTCGACATGCTGAAAAGTGCGATTAAATATCTGATTTACATTTTAATAATCTGGTTTGCATGGCGCAAAGTATTACGCTCGATATGGATTAAAATTCAAAGACAATATCTTAATACTGATAACAGATCATCTGATAGCACAATGGCTAATGAAGATAAACTCGATTACAAAGCACACAGTAAACTGCAACAGAAAATTTTTGAAGATAATATGCAACAACAGCAATACATCCGCAAAATTGTCGAGAAAGATCCTCGTGTAATGGCTCTGATTATACGTGGTTGGATGAACAAGAAGGACACCGAGTAATGAATTTAACTGAAGCGCAAAAATCGGCGACAATTTTAATGATTTTAGGTGAAGAATTAGCAGCCAAAGTAATGCAATTTTTAAACCATAAAGAGGTACAAAAAATTAGTAGTGCCATGATGGAATTGCCACAATTAACTCAAGAACAACTGAAAAATATTCTTAATGAGTGTCAAACTACTCTTGATGATTGTGCAGTATTAAATACGGACACCAATGGCTATTTAAGAAAAGTTCTAGAAAAATCAATTGGTAGTGATAAAGCTAACCGCTTGCTTGATGAACTATTAGATACCGATATCGAAGATACCACTGATGGTTTAAAAATGCTTAACTTTGTCGATGCTGCACGCGCTGTTGATTTAGTTAAAAAAGAACACCCACAAATTATCGCCACCATTTTAGTTCACTTAAATCGCGATTTGGCTGCTGAGATTTTAAATTTATTTGATGACCAATTACGTAATGACGTCATGCTACGTATTGCAACTTTCGGTGGTGTAGAGCCATCAGCATTAGAAGTGTTATCGACATCATTATCAACCTTACTACATGGACAAAATATTAAACTTAATAACATGGGTGGCATCCGCACCGCAGCAGAAATTATCAATCTGATGAAATCACAACAAGAAGAACTGGTTATCAATGCATTACGTGATTATGACAATGAGCTTGCTCAAAAAATCATTGATGAAATGTTCTTATTTGAAAATCTGGTGGATGTCGATGATAGAAGTATCCAACGGCTACTCAAAGAGGTGGATAATGAAACCTTAATCATCGCCATGAAAGGGGCAACAGAAACCTTACGCGAAAAACTATTAGCAAATATGTCGCAACGTGCTGCCTCAATATTAAGAGAAGATTTAGAAAACAGACCACCAGTTCGCTTGTCGCAAGTCGAAACCGAACAGAAGAAAATTTTGGTTATTGCACGGCGCTTAGCAGAAACTGGTGAGATGATCTTAACGAGTGGTGATGATGAATATGTATAATCATACTAATAGTGTAAGTTGGAAACCATTGCATTTCCAAGATTTGGCACTTAGCGAATTGTCACCATTAACCAGCCAACAACAGCCAGAAGAGTTGGAAGAATTTGCGCCACCATTAGAGCCAGATAACCAAGATGATCAAGATGAAGACTCTTTTGATATTAATAGCCCAGCAATATTGCTAGAACTCGAAAATATTAAACAACAAGCAAGAGATGAAGCATACCAAGAAGGCTTTAATTTAGGTAAAGAAGAAGGTTTTAATATTGGCAAACAGACTGGCTATGAGCAAGGATTCACACTCGGACACCAAGAAGGGCTGGACACAATAGAACAACAGTTAACGGCAGAAAAATTAACTAGCATAAATGCCATCAAAAATTTAGCAATCAGCTTTCAGCAATCGATTAGCCAAATTGATGAGAGAATTGTACCAAAGCTATTTGACTTAGCTTTACTTGCTGCCGAAAAAACAGTTGGTTCATTATCAAAAGTAAAACAAAAACAATTATTACATATTATAAAATCATTAATTGAACAAAATACAATTGTTAACCCACCAATTGTAGTACGAATCAATCCAACAGACTTGTTATGGCTTGAACCACAACTGAATAATGAGTTGCAACCACAGCAATGGCAGTTTATAGCCGATGCCAATATCGAATTAGGGGGTTGCAAAATATTTACCCAAACCAATGAGATCGACGCCAGTGTAACCCATCATTGGCAAATCATCTCAGATAATGTACATGGAGTTGAACATTAAGGTGGACTTTTGTAGGCAATGGATGACTAAAATTGATTGTGCGCAACAAAAATTACAGTCAATATCGTTAATCCGTCAATATGGTCGCTTAGTTAAAGCTTCGGGCTTAGTTTTAGAGGCCGTAGGCTTAAAATTACCTTTAGGTTCTAACTGCTTTGTCGAACGGCAATTAGATGGAAAAGTGCAAGCCGTTGAGTGTGAAGTCATTGGTTTTAATGGTAAAACCTTATATCTGATGCCATTTGAATCAACTGATGGCATATTACTTGATGCCAGAGTATATACCTCACAATATGATCTAACCCATTTTAGCCATAAAGTTTTACCTATTGGTGCGGGGTTATTAGGACGAATAGTTGATGCAATGGGCAAACCATTGGATGGTAAACCTTTACCAGAAAATATTGAATATGAAGGATTAATCAATAAATCACTAAACCCTCTGACTCGCACGCCTATTCATCAAGTATTAGATGTCGGCATTCGTGCTATCAATGCATTATTAACCGTTGGCCAAGGTCAACGAATGGGGCTTTTTGCTGGTTCTGGTGTTGGTAAAAGTGTCCTACTTGGCATGATGGCTAGGTATACCAAAGCCGATATTATTGTGGTTGGTCTGATTGGCGAACGAGGTAGGGAAGTAAAAGATTTTATCGAAAATATCCTTGGTGAAGAAGGCTTAGCGCGTTCAGTAGTTGTCGCGGCACCAGCAGATGTATCGCCATTATTACGTCTACAAGGTGCAGCTTATGCCACAAAAATTGCCGAAAATTTTCGTGATCAAGGGTTTAATGTATTACTGATCATGGATTCACTAACCCGTTATGCCATGGCACAACGGGAAATAGCCTTAGCCATCGGCGAACCACCGGCAACCAAAGGCTATCCACCATCAGTATTTGCAAAATTGCCAGCATTAGTTGAAAGAGCAGGTAATGATGCCAAAGGAAAAGGTGCAATTACTGCTTTTTATACTGTATTAACTGAAGGTGACGACCAACAAGATCCTATTGCTGATTCAGCAAGGGCAATTCTTGATGGTCATATAGTGTTATCACGTTCACTAGCAGAATCGGGGCATTATCCAGCCATTGATATCGAAGCGTCAATCAGTCGTGTAATGACCGATCTTACCTCGCCAGAAGATGAAAAAAAATCACGGTTATTTAAACAATTATTTTCAAGTTTCCAGCGCAATCGGGACTTGATTAATGTTGGTGCTTACGTAGCTGGAACCGATCCATTATTAGATAAAGCTATCTCACTTTTTCCAGCTATGCAGCAATTTTTACAACAAGGAATCAATGAGCATTGTAGTTATCAAGACGCTTATCAACAATTAATCAATATTGTTGCAGTTCGCTGATAAATTAGGAAAGAATTATGGCCAATCAACATCATGGTAAATTTGCATTTATAACGTTAAAAAAGCTCGCTGAAAAAGCAGTTGATGACAAATTGATTAAATTAAAACATGCCCACGAGAATAAACGTAATGCACAATCACAACTAAATGTATTAAATGATTATTATCACGAGTACCAACAACGGCTAAATAATGCCTTATCCAGTGGCATTAAAGGATCGGAACTAAATAATTTTAATGCTTTTATTACAGCTATTGAACAAGGTATAGCGCAACAAAAAAAACTACTATTAGCTTTAGATATAAAACAAAAGCAGATCACCAATGAGCTTAATCAATCACAAAAAAGCCTAAATACTTATACTACATTATTAGATAAACAACATAAAAAACTGTTACTACAACAGAGTCGTTTACAACAAAAATTAACCGATGAATTTGCTCAGCAGCAGATAGCAAGGAGAACATTGAATGAATATTAATCAGTTTAACGATATTCCATTAATCTCATCTCAACAATTTGAATTAAACGACAACAAGTTATCTATTCTTGATGATGATTTTTTCCAAAAATTATTACAACTTACCGAAAAACAGCAATGGCTAAGTGATAATAATAATCACATTAATGCTACAAGCTTAAAAGACAATGAGTTAGAGCAGAAAGAACGAATGGATAGTGAAGAGTTGTTCATACTATTTTCTATGCCACTCAATCCGCAAGAGGATATACAGCAAAATAGACAATCGGATACTCAACCGAAAAATGAAGCAATATATGAAACTAAACTATTATTAGAAGCTAATCCAACTATGATTGATCCAAAATTGGATAAACAATGTGCTGATGATATTAAACAACTCATCAATATTAATGAAAAAGCTGCCGAGATTATTACTTCAATTAATCACAGTGAGCAATTAATCAACAAAGCCACTAAGCCAAACCTTAACCATTTATTGGCTTCGGAAAATAATCAGCCACAAACGACCAAAAATGCACATTTGATCATTAATCAAACTCAGTCAACAGATACGTTGGTAAATAATAACAACAATGATCATCATTCTGATTTAGCGTCAACGCTGACAGATAAATTGTTTACTACTAATTTGGCTAATACACCATCAGAAATGGCTTTATCAATAGATATAAATGGTCAATCATCGCTATTTAATCCGCCAACCTTTACAACAAATCCAACCATCTTAAACTTAAATTTACCGATGCCCATGGATATTAGTAAGTGGCAAGCATCTTTAAATGAACAAATTTGTTTGATCAGTCGACAAGGTATTCAAAATGCCGAAATAAAATTAAATCCACAAGAACTAGGATCATTACATATTAAATTAGCCATGATTGATGACAAAATCGATCTGCACATGGCGGTTGCGCATAATATGGTTAAGGGTGTGTTAGAATCAGCACTCCCTATGTTAAGAACCTCATTGGAACAACAAGGTATCACTTTACAACACACTAACATTAGTGATTTTTCAATGATGAATGATTCTAAACAGTCGTCTTCTTATCAACAACCACAACAATCTGAAACAGAGCAACTATTAGATGATATCAATCCAATTCAACAAAAAATTAATCATCATACTAAGGTTGTTCAATCAGGATTAAGTATTTTTGCCTAAATAATGGTTATGGCAATATTTATAAAATAATTGATATCTACGTTTTTAACAGTGTTTAACGTTGATAACTTAATATTAAAAAGGTTGAATAGATAATATTTTTATTGCCTATTCTTCCGATTAATTCTTACGGCATGATTTATTATTTTGGTAATTTTTGGTTATTTAAATAGCTACAAATCTTTCGTTAATTTTCATTGAGACAATAATAAATATGCAAACCACCAATAAAAAAGTAAGAATTTTAAACCTAATACTTATTCTAATTACCTTACTCGCAATAGGTTCAGCAGCTTATTTATGGTTCGAAAATCAAGCTAAAAATACGACACATACTCATCAAGAACCTCAAGTTTCATCACCGGTTTTTTTAACCTTAAAACCATTTACTATTACATTACCTCCTTCTGAAGATAATTTAGATATCAATAAAATTCTATATGTTGGTATGGTGTTACGCGTCGAAGATGAAGATCAAAAAACAGTATTATTAGAATATTTGCCTGAAGTAAGAAGTGATGTATTGCTGTTAACCTCAAAACAATATGTCAATAATTTGAAAAAAGAATCTGGCAAACTCGAATTACAAGAGCAAATAAAAACAGCATTATCACGTCAATACGATGCCAAACATTCAGTAAAAATTGATGAAGTGTTATTCACTGATTTCATTATAAGGTAATTATCATGTCGGATAAGCTTCAATCTACTAGCGATAAAAGTGAATCTTTAGCTAAACATTCACCGGATAATGCTGCCAGTATTGAAAAAGATATTGTGCAAAATTATCAATCACAGCAAAGCAAACGGACTGAAGTAAAACCTTATGATATATCAGTTAAACATAGTTTTATCCCTGAACGACTAACCGCATTAGAAATCATTAATGAACGCTTTGCTCGTCAATTTCGAATTGGTTTATTTAATTTATTACGTCGTAATACGGATGTTATTACCTCGCCAATTGAGCCAAAAACATTTAAAGAGTTTTCGCATATCTCGGCAACTTACCATTTAAATTTAGTTCATCTTAATCCTTTACGGGGTAGCTGCTTATTTTCTTTTTCACCAGAACTGGTATTTATTGTTGTTGATACGCTTTTCGGCGGTGATGGACATACCACCAATATGAATACTGAAGGACGTGAATTTACCCATACTGAACAAGAGATTATTAGACGAGTATTAGATCTTGCTTTAACTACATACCAAAATTCATGGATTGACGTATACAGCATTGAAACTGAATATATTCGTTCTGAAGTAGAAAGTAAATTTACCAATATCACCAGCTCTCCTGATGATGTAGTGTTAACTTCGACATTTTTAATTGAAATTGGTAACTTTAAAGCAACTTTCTGCATTTGCATTCCATATGCAATGGTTGAATCTATTAAAGAGTTATTAATTAAACCACCGATCGAAAGCCAAACCCATCAAGATGATAATGTCTGGATGAGTTCACTCACTAGCGGTATTAAACAATCAACGGTTGAGTTAGTCGCTAATTTTACAAATATTCAAACAACTGTTGCCAAATTATTAGCATTAAAAGTAAACGACATTTTGGATATTGAAAAACCAACCAGCCTAGATGTCACTATTGGTGGCGTACCGGTTCTAAAAGGTCAATATGGTAGTGTAAATAAACAATATGCAATTCAAGTAGAGCAAATAAGCAACCCTGTATTAGAACAATTGAATGAAGGAGTGTTCAATGAGTGATATGCCAAATAACAGTGATGATAGCCAAGCAACTAACTTAACTGATGAAGAATCGGTAACGACAGAAGCTATTTTTGAAACCCTTTCACCCCAACCGTCAAATGTAAAAGAACAAGATATTAATCTTATTTTAGATATTCCGGTTAATTTAAGTGTTGAACTTGGCCGTACCAAAATGGCCATTAAAGATCTATTAAATTTAACTCAAGGATCTGTTATCGCCTTAGATGGTTTAGCTGGTGAGCCATTAGATATTTTAATTAACGGTTACTTAATTGCTCAAGGCGAGATCGTGGTGGTGGGTGACAATTATGGTGTACGAATTACCGATATTATTACCCCTTCAGAACGGGTACGTAGATTAAGTCGTTAATAACCATTAATGAGATAACCATGAGCGAATCAACAATCAACGCCGGTATACAAAACTTTTCGTCTATTCCTACTGAATCAAGTTTATATAGCCAAATAGGAATAGCCTTTTTTAGTGTCATCACCATTATTTTCGTTTTAACCTGGCTAATAAAACGGTTAGGTTGGAAAAAATCTACTAAGCAATTCATTGATGTTAAAGCAACTTACAATATAAATGCCAAAGATCGCATTATGCTGGTTTATGTTGACCATCAATTACTGGTGGTCGGGGTTACAGCCCAACAAATGACTTTACTCCATACTATCAATGAACAACGCACTGAAATGTTATTCGCTGAACCGGTTGACGTTGAACAACAGTCAAAAAATAATCTGTTCAATCAGATATTAAAATCTGTGCTAAACAGTAAAAAGGTGTAATTAATTGTGCGGTTAAAACTTATTATTTTATTTAGCTTATTGCTGGCCAGCCAATATAGTTATGCTCAATTATCACCGTTAACAATTGTTACTCAAACCTCACAACCAGAAGGGCAAACTTGGTCATTACCAGTTGAAACTTTAGTTTTTTTAACTCTGCTGACGTTTATCCCAATTATATTACTATTAATGACGAGTTTTACTCGTATCATTATTGTGTTAGGGCTATTACGTAGTGCACTTGGTACCCAATCAGCACCGCCTAATCAATTAATTTTGGGTATTACCCTATTTATGACATTTTTTATTATGTCACCGACATTGGATAAAATATATCAAGATGCTTATCTTCCCTATTCACAACAACAAATCACTATGCAACAAAGTTTGACAGAGGCAAGCAAACCACTGCGTGAATTTATGTTGAGTCAAACTCGTGAAAGTGATTTAACACTATTTGTTAATATGTCCCATACTGGTGATATTCAAACGCGTGAAGATATCCCGCTACGAGTTTTAGTCCCAGCTTTTGTGGTTAGTGAACTTAAAACCGCTTTTCAAATTGGCTTTACTCTGTTTATTCCTTTTTTAGTCATTGATTTAGTTGTTGCCAGTACATTAATGGCATTAGGGATGATGATGGTACCACCAGCAACAGTATCACTACCTTTTAAAATTATGTTGTTTGTATTAGCTGATGGCTGGCATTTATTGTTAGGTTCATTAGCACAAAGCTTTTTTAATTAACGCCAACAATAAAGGGATTATATGCCTTCTGAATATATTAGCCATTTTGCCATTCAAGCAATCAAAGTTGCCGCATCACTTGCAGGCCCTTTATTACTTGCAGCCTTAGTCACTGGGCTAATTATCAGTTTGTTACAAGCGGCAACCCAAATTAATGAAATGACCTTATCTTTTATTCCTAAGATTTTAGCGGTGGTGTTAGTATTAATCATTTTAGGCCCCTCAATGCTGACAACTATGATCGATTATATCCGCCTGGTTATTACTGATATTCCTAACTTAACTAGTTAACCTTAATGGACGCCGCGATTCACGATCTGTTTAATATTGATTTTTTTGCTTGGGTTCGATCAAGTTTTCTGCCTTTTACCCGTATTTTAGCGCTAATTATGGTCGCACCTATTGTCGGTGAAAAAGAGGTGCCAAATCGGTTAAAAATCGGTTTAGCAGTGCTGATCGTCATTTTATTACCGTTACCTAAGTTAGACGACAACCTTAGCCTTTATTCATTACTCGGTATCTGGGTTATTGCCCAGCAAATCATGATTGGCATCATAATCGGTTTTACCGTACAACTTACTTTTTTAACGGTAAGATTTGCCGGTGAATTAATTGGTATGCAAATGGGGTTAGGCATGGCGACCTTTTATGATCCTATTGGTGGACCATCTACTTCCGTACTGTCACGTTTAATTAACATTATTGCCTTGTTGATATTTCTCAGCTTAGATGGCCATCTATGGTTACTGTATGGATTAGCTAATAGCTTTGAGATTATTCCTATTAGCGTTTCACCTTTAAAGGCCAACGGTCACTTAGCCTTAATCGAAACAACCGGTTTGTTATTTAGTAATGGCGTTATGTTGGCATTACCATTAATGACGTTATTGCTGATTATTAATTTGTCGTTAGGGCTATTAAATAGAATTACCCCTCAGTTATCAATTTTTGTAGTTGGCTATCCGCTTACCTTATTATGTGGCTTAATGATGTTAAGTTATTTATTTTCCACCTTGCCTTCATTTGTTGAATTTATTTTAGAACAGATATTTTCAACCACTTCGCAAATTTTAATCTATCTTGCAGCCACCAATAATTAAGCCAATTAAGCTTAATAAAATTTAGGAGTATCTTTTAACAAAAAATTTTGAGGAACGGGGTTTTTTAGCCTTAACATTAAAGGTTATTAACCATGTATATAACTAATAGTTGCTTATACGAGATAATAAAAAACCGCTGTGTAGCTTTGCGTTACACACCGGTTCAAGTTAATTATAAATTAAAAATTAATTAAATAATTTATGGAATTGTAAGCTTATCCAATCCCAAATATTACCAAAGAAGCCCGCTTCTTCAACATTTTCAAGGGCAACTAAAGGTTGTTCGTTGATCACTTTATCATCTAATAAAAATTGGATTTTACCAACCGCAGCACCTTTGGTGATTGGTGCATAGATGTAATCATCAATAGTGTATTGTACTTTAACGTCAGCTGAACGACCTTTTGGCACAGTAATATAAGCACCATTAATAGTCCCTAAATTTACTTTGTTTTCATCGCCATACCAAACTGACTCTGTCACTAATGGCGCATTAGGCTTAACTGGATTAGCCGTTTCAAAGAAGCGGAATCCCCAAGTGAGTAATTTTTTACTCTCTTCTTCACGACCTTTAAAGGTTCGGCCACCAAGCACGGCTGAAATTAAACGGGTATTACCATCAACCGCTGATGCAACAAGGTTATAACCAGCAGCATTCGTATGACCGGTTTTAATACCATCTACATTTAAAGTTGTATCCCAAAGTAAACCATTGCGATTCAATTGTGGTTTAGACAGGTTATAGGTGAACTCTTTTTCTTTATAGATAGCATATTCAGTTGGTAAGTCCCGAATCAAAGCTTGACCTAATAGTGCCATATCTTTAGCTGTTGTATACTGACCTGGTGCATCAAGGCCATGTACCGTTTCAAAATGGGTATGTTGCAAACCTATTTTTTTGGCATATTCATTCATTAAATTAACGAAAGCACCTTGACTACCAGCAACATGTTCAGCCATAGCGATACATGCATCATTACCCGATTGAATAATGATACCTTTATTTAAATCGGCAACCGAAACCGTTTTACCAACCTCTAAAAACATCAATGATGAGCCTTTTAAAACCGGGTTACCGGTTGCCCATGCATCTTTACTGATCAGCACCATATCATCATTTTTAATACGGCCTGATTCTAATGCTTGGCCAACAACATAACTTGTCATCATTTTAGTTAAGCTTGCTGGATCGCGTTGTTGTTCAGCATTATATTGCGCTAGGATTTCACCAGATTTGGCATCGATTAAAATATAGGCTTCTGCATCTAATTGAGGGATAGCTGGAATAGGAAAAGCCATCTCTGCAGAGGCAGAAGAACATATTGCAAGCGCCAACAAACCAAAAGATAATTTTAATTTCTTTTTCATTTATAAAAATTCCGTTAAATGTTTTTAGATAACATGTATCGATGAGTGTGAATAGACATCATAATGCCAAAACTTGCCATTAAAACGACCAGAGAAGAGCCACCATAACTTATTAGTGGTAATGGTACACCAACTACTGGTAAGATTCCACTGACCATACCGATATTAATAAATACATAGACAAAAAATACTAAAATCAAACCACCAGACAGTATTCGTCCAAACGTCGTTTGTGCCTGTGCGGCAATAATTAATCCACGTATAATTAAACATAAGAACAAGACTAACAAAACAATAGAGCCAATAAAACCAAACTCTTCAGCGATAACTGAAAAGATAAAGTCAGTATGTCTTTCCGGTAAAAATTCTAGCTGAGATTGCGTACCTTCAAGCCAACCTTTACCCCATATTCCCCCCGATCCTATCGCGGTTTTCGATTGCAAGATATGATAGCCAGCTCCATTAGGATCACGCTCAGGATTAAATAATGTTAATACTCGTTCACGTTGATAATCATGCATTAAATAAAACCACATAATCGGTAAAAATATGGCTATCAATATCAAAGCAACAAGAATAAATCGCCAGTTAATCCCAGCTAAAAATATAATAAAAATACCCGACATAATAATTAAAATAGCCGTTCCTAAATCGGGTTGCATTGCTACTAATAAGGTAGGTACACCAATAATAGCTAAAGTTTGCAAAGTTGTTTTAAGCGGTGGTGGGCAGCCGTCACGATGAATAAACTTAGCTACCATTAATGGCACGGCAATTTTAGCAATTTCTGACGGTTGAAAACGAATGACGCCTAAATCTAACCAACGTTGAGCACCTTTACTGGTATAACCGAAAATATCAACTAATAATAATATAATAATACAGGCAATATAGAGATAAGGTGCCCACTGTTCATAGCTTCGCGGTGAAATTTGGGCAAAAACAATCATCACAAAAAAACCAAGAATTATTTGGATAACTCGTTTTTGCATCATATCTACATTTTGGCCACTAGCACTCCATAAAATATAAAGGCTATAACCAAGTAGTAAGGTTATAAATAAGCAAAAAAGTGGATCGATATGTATCTTTTGCCAAAAAGATTTCTTAATATTGTTCATAATTAATCTTCATGTCCTGTCGTCGATGATGATGCATCATCTAATTCTGTTGAGTTATCACCTTCAAGATAATAATCCAATATTTTACGGGCTACTGCACCACCATTGGAGCTACCACCGCCACCATTTTCAAGGACTATAGCTAGCGCTATTTTCGGTTTATCATAAGGTGCATAAGCGATAAATAAGGCATGGTCTCGTAAATGTTCCGGTATTTTATGGGCATTATAAGTTTCGTTTTCTTTTAAACCATAAACTTGAGCAGTACCTGACTTACCTGCAGCTTGATATTTAGCACCAGCATAAACTTTACGTGCAGTACCTCGAGCACCAAACATAACTCGATGCATACCTTCTTTAGCTAATGCCCAATAGGTTGGATTAACATCAACTAGGCTATTAGTTTCAACATATTTTTCGGGATCAATAGTTGGTTGATTCTGATTAGTATTAATAATGTCACTTTTTTTATAGAGTAAAAAGTGTGGTGTAAAAGTTTTACCGTTATTAATTAATGTGGTTAAGGCTTTAGCCATTTGCATAGGTGTGGCAGTCCAATAACCTTGACCTATACCAACCGGAATAGTGTCACCTTGTAACCAAGATTTTTTATGGCGCTTCAGTTTCCATTCGCGACTTGGCATAACCGCACGAGTCTCTTCATTAGCCGAAATATCGATACCGGTACGCTCACCATAACCAAACTTAGTCATCCATAAATTTAAACGATCTATACCCATATCATAAGCAACCTGGTAAAAATAGGTATCCACCGATTCTTCAATTGCTCGTAATACATCAACATGACCGTGCCCCCATTTTAGCCAATCTCGATAACGTCTTTCTGTACCAGGTAATTGCCACCAGCCAGGATCATTAACCACACTTTTCGGTGAAACGACACCTTCACTTAAAGCGGCTATCGAAATAAATGGTTTTACCGTTGAAGCAGGAGGATAAGCACCAAGTAAAGCTCGGTTAAATAGTGGTTTACTTGGATCATTAAGTAACTCACTATATTTTTTACTGGAAATACCACCAACAAAATCATTTGAGTCATAACTAGGGCTAGACACCATTGCTAATACTTCACCATTATTGGGATCAATAGCAACAACTGATGCTTTTCGGCCAGCAAGCAGTGATTCAATATAGAGTTGTAATTTTAGGTTGATGGATAAATAGATATCTTCACCGGCTTGTGGTGGATGTTGTTCAAGTAAGCGAACTATACGACCTCGGCTGTTTACTTCAACCTTTTCATTACCAGCCGTACCATGTAAAACATCTTCGTAATAGCGTTCAATCCCCATTTTACCAATGTTAAAAGTAGCCACATAATCGCTGGCTTTATTTTCTTCTTCTAAACGTTGTTTATCTTGAGTATTTATTTTAGATATATAGCCAAGAATATGGGTAAGTGAAGCGCCATACGGATAATATCGATGTTGAATTTTAACAATCGACACAAACGGAAAGCGATGCTGATCAACAATAAAACGTGCTATTTGTTTTTCGGTTAGATTTTCTTTTAGTGGTACGGGACGATGAGCCCGATAATTACGGCGTTCCTTTTGGAAATTCTCAATATCTTCATCAGTTAAATCAACAATCGTTTTTAACTGTTCAAACTGTTCGTTAAGGTTTTTGGTTTTATCAGGAACAATATTAAGTTGATAGGTAATATTATTTATCGCCAATGGCGTACCATTACGATCATAAATCATACCGCGACTAGGAGGAATAGGGATAATTTCAATACGATTGTTGTTTGATTTGGTACTGTAATAACTAAAGTTTGAAATTTGTAGATCAGCTAAATTGGCTAATAACACAAAAATTAATAGAATAATTACCACAAATGCAAACAACGCTCTACGCAAAAATAAGTTTGTTTCTGCTGAGTGATCGCGAATATTGCCCTTTTTTGTTTTACCTGAAATAGAGATAATATAACTCCTCTAAATTCTGTTTATGACTGTTGTTGCTTGTGTTCTTGTTGTTCCCATTTTTCATAAGCATTAACAATTCTAGCTACGACAGGATGGCGAACGACATCTTCACTCTTGAAAAAATTAAAACTAATATCATCAACTTCACTTAATACTTCGATAGCGTGGCGTAATCCTGATTTTTGGTGACGCGGTAAATCAATTTGCGTAATATCACCAGTGATGACCGCTTTAGAATTAAAACCAATTCGCGTTAAAAACATCTTCATTTGCTCAATTGTGGTGTTTTGGCTTTCATCAAGAATAATAAATGCATCATTAAGCGTACGCCCACGCATATAGGCTAATGGAGCAACTTCAATAACACTTTTTTCAATTAGTTTTTCAACTTTTTCAAAACCAAGCATTTCAAACAATGCATCATAAAGTGGACGTAAATAAGGATCGACTTTTTGACTTAAATCACCAGGTAAAAAACCTAGTTTTTCGCCGGCTTCAACCGCAGGACGAGTTAAAACGATACGTCTAATTTGCTGTTTTTCTAGTGCATCAACCGCTGCGGCTACCGCTAAATAGGTTTTTCCGGTACCAGCTGGACCAATACCAAAAGAAATATCATAATCTAATACATGAGCAATATATTGAGCCTGATTAGGCGTACGTGGTTTTATCACTCCACGTTTGGTTTTTATCATGACTTGCTTACTACCATGCAGATCAACATAGGCAGGAAGATGCTCTTTGGCTTTTTCTAATGCACCAGATTCTTTAATGGCTAAATGTATCTGCTCAGGTTCAATATCGATAATATTATCTTTTTGTTTAGTTTGCTTATATAGCGATTGTAATATTTCAGATGCAGCTTTTACACAGATGGTATCACCAGTGATGGCAAAGAGATTACCACGGTGATTTATTTCAATCCCTAAACGACGTTCAAGTTGTTTAATATTGTCATCATAAGGACCACAAAGACTATTAAGTCGCTGATTATCTGCTGGTTCTAGCATAGTTTCATGGGTCGTAATATTCAATGATAAGTCCTCTAATTATTCAGGTTAATGACTAAATACGCTCTTCACATAAAGAACATTTTTCAACACCTTTTAAAAAATCCATATGGCAATGATGACAAGTCACTATATCGTCACCAACTATATTATTCACAGCACTAGTCGCCTGATTATTATCTAGCCCTTGGCTTTTCAACTTATTAATAACCATTGTAATAGGTGTACCACTTTTTAACTCTTGCTCAACATAAGATGCTACTTGCTGTTCAAATGTAGGTGGTATATAAGTTAAAACACTTTCATTAAAATCAGAATTACAGTGTTGACATTTAATATATCGACCTAAAGTTTGAAAACTAAAAATAGGAATAAAAAATAGTGTAAAATATTTAGCTACCTTTATTTGCGTATACTGATGTTGTTTTTGATCACCAGCAATATTTTGCTGAGCACAACAGTTTGGGCAATTAAATTGCCCTGTATGTTCATTAACTTCACGTCCTTTTGTACCAAATACAATAAACATTTAATATTCCTTATTTATAAATTATCATCTTTAATTATTAATTAAATTACACTTCTATTTGTATAATTATGGTTGATAAATACCAACGCCTAAATTATTTTCTTTACGAGTTCGAGAAATAACTGAAATTGGTGATTCACTAACCCGTAGATCCATCTGATCTTCAGTTCTCACTACTTTACCACGCAATGAGTTAGGATAAACATCGGTAATTTCAACATCAACAAATTTACCAATCATATCTGGATTGCCAGCAAAATTAACAATTCGATTGTTTTCAGTTCGGCCGGTTAATTCCATAAGATCCTTTTTAGATGGACCTTCAACTAAAATACGTTGTACGGTATTTAACATGCGACGACTAAATTGCATAGCTTGTTGATTGATTCGCTCTTGAAGAATATAGAGCCGTTGTTTTTTCTCTTCTTCAGAAACATTATCTTCCATTTCCGCAGCAGGCGTACCCGGACGAGCTGAATAAACAAAGCTATAACTTAAGTCAAAATTAACATCAGCGATCAATTTCATAGTTTGTTCAAAATCTTCTTGTGTTTCACCCGGGAAACCAACAATAAAATCAGAACTGATTTGAATATCTGGGCGAACTTTACGTAATTTACGAATAATTGATTTATATTCAATTGCAGTATGGGTTCGTTTCATCAAGTTCAATACGCGATCAGAACCACTTTGTACTGGTAAATGTAAAAAGTTAACCAGTTCAGGCGTATCACGATAAACATCAATAATGTCATCTGTAAATTCAATTGGATGGCTAGTGGTAAAACGAATACGATCAATACCATCAATAGCAGCAACTAAACGTAATAATTCAGCAAAAGAACAGATATCACCATCAAAGGTTGGTCCGCGATAGGCGTTTACGTTTTGCCCTAATAAATTAACTTCACGAACACCTTGTTCTGCTAACTGAGCAATTTCATAAATTACATCATCACAAGGTCGACTTACCTCTTCACCACGGGTGTAAGGTACCACACAATAAGTACAGTATTTGTTACATCCTTCCATTATGGATACAAATGCCGTTGGACCTTCACTGCGAGGTTCGGGGAGACGGTCAAATTTTTCAATTTCAGGAAAACTAACATCAACAACATGCTGGCCATTACCACTGCGGATCTGTTCAATCATATCTGGCAGACGGTGAAAGGTTTGTGGTCCAAAAATAATATCAACAAAAGGTGCTCGTTTACGAATATGGGCACCTTCTTGTGATGCTACACAGCCACCAACACCAATAATAATATTAGGGTTATGTTGTTTTAAATTTTTCCAACGACCTAGTTGGTGAAAAACTTTTTCTTGGGCTTTTTCTCGAATAGAACAGGTATTTAATAATAAAATATCTGCTTCTTCGGCATTTTCTGTTAAGGTTAAACCATGGGTGGATTCAAGGAGATCTGCCATTTTAGTTGAATCATATTCGTTCATTTGGCAGCCCCAAGTTTTGATATGTAATTTTTTGCTCATCAATAACTCAGCTATATTTAATTGTTAAAATGAAAACGGGTTTAAATCCGCGATTTTAGCGAGCCATATTGTAATCCTTTGTGATTGTAGGGTCTATAATAAATATAAAAAACTATATTTATTACTTTATATATAAAAAATAAACAATTAGTTATTTATTTATCGAAAAAACAACTGATTATGATAATCATTCTTTTTATTTTATGTTATTATTCTCGCCCTATTAATATTTTTAACAATATAAGTATTTAGGTATGTCAAAAACATTTAGTCCAACAAAGCGCTTTTTAATTAAAGGCATTATTGCGACTTGTTTATTGTCTGTCACGCGAGTTGGCTTTGCTGCGGCAATGGCTCAGGTTATTGCTGTACGTGTTTGGCCATCATCAACTTATACACGAATAACGTTAGAATCAAACGCTAAACTTAATTATAAACATGCAAATTTGTACAACCCCGATCGTATTGTTATTGATATTGATAATCTCAATTTAAATCCAACTCTAAAAACGATTTCAACAAAAGTACTAAGCCGAGATCCTTTTATTAAATCGATTCGGGCATTACAGTTAGATCCAAAAACTGTTCGTTTGATGATTGAATTAAAACAAGGTATTGATCCAAATACATTTACATTACCACCAATTGCTGAATTCAAACATCGATTAGTCGTTGATCTTTATCCATCTAAACCAGCTATAACTGATGATGATCCACTGTTAGCACTCTTAGAAGAGTATCAAAAAGGCGATCTCAATAAAAAACAATCGCAAATAAAATCACCATCCAATAAGAAGAAAAATTCACCTATTATCGTTATGCTTGATCCGGGTCATGGTGGTGAAGATCCTGGCGCTATTGGTTATAAAAAGACTAGAGAAAAAGATATTGTGTTGCAAATTGCTCGACGCACTTACAATTTGCTAAAAAAAGAACCCAATATCAAAGTATATATGACTCGTAATGAAGATGTATTTATACCTTTAAAAGTTCGTGTAGCAAAAGCGCGATCTTTACATGCAGATCTATTTATTTCGATTCATGCTGATGCTTTTGCTAATCGCTCTGTTAAAGGCTCATCGGTATTTGCTTTATCAACCCGTGGTGCCAGTAGTTCAGCAGCCAGTTATTTAGCACAAACCCAAAATGATGCCGACCAAATAGGTGGGGTGAGTAGAAGTGGTGATAAATATTTAGATAATACGATTTTAGATTTAGTACAAAAAACAACCTTGTCTAATGGGGTATTATTAGGTTCAGCTATTTTAAATCGAATGAAAAACGTGAATAAACTACACAAACCATCGATTGAAAAAGCGGGTTTTGCGGTATTAAAAGCACCAGATATCCCATCAGTTTTAGTTGAAACAGCCTTTATTAGTAATATGAATGAAGAGCAAAAACTTAAGACTGCTTCCTTCCAAAATCAAGTATCTAAAGCAATAGTTGATGGTATTAAAGATTATTTAAAACGTCGTAAAAATTGATCTAATAATTTTTTAGATCAATTTTACCTTTACTGAATGATCATTAATCGTCGTTCAGCATTTAATTCCGGAATAGTCAGTTTAATATTTTGTTTAAGAGTAAACCCTTCAGGGATCGCATCAAGATCGCTACCTTTTAATGCGTAAAATGATCCTTGCTGGTTAGGAAGATGTTTACACCAAGTTAGCATATCTTGCAAAGAAGCAAATGCTCGGCTGATGATTCCATCAAATTTTTTCTCATTATATTCTTCTATACGGCTTTGAATTGGTTGAATATTCTTTAATTTTAATTCAAATTGAACTTGCTTTAAAAAGCGGATCCTTTTACCTAAACTATCCACCAGATCAAATTGCTTATCAGGATTAATGATGGCTAAAGGGATCCCAGGTAATCCAGGACCCGTTCCCACATCAATAAAAGTATTACCAACCAAATAAGGTGAAACAACTAAACTATCCATAATATGTTTAATTAACATTTCACTAGGATCGCGCACTGCGGTTAAATTGTAAGCTTTATTCCATTTATTAAGCATTTCAACATAATCGATCAACAGATCAATTTGCTGTGAAGTGATCGAAAGATCCGTTTGATCAATAAGATTAATGAGTTTCTTTTTTAACATAGTTTTTCTTTTTTAAATAAACTAATAACATTGAAATTGCCGCTGGCGTAATGCCAGAAATACGTGAAGCTTGGCCAATTGAAACAGGTTTATGCTGTTTTAATTTAGCAACGACTTCATTAGATAACCCTGATATTTCAGCATAATCAATGTGCTCAGGTATAAGGGTTTCTTCATTTCGTTTTTGTCTTTCAATTTCTTCAATCTGTAATTTTATATAACCATCATATTTTACTTGTATCTCAACTTGTTCAGCGGCTTGAGTATCAGTTAAACCTGGTGCAAAAAGCGATAATGATTGTAGTGTTTTGTAGCTCATTTCAGGACGTTTAAGTAACTCTTCACCATTAGCTTCTTTGGTTAAATTAGCACTTAGTACCGCGTTAACTTCATCGATTGTTTCAATGTGAGGGTGAACCCAAATATCACGAAGGCGGGCTCTTTCTTGTTCTATAGCTTCAAATTTTTCATTAAATCGTTGCCAACGATAATCATCAACCATGCCAAGTTGTCGGCCTATTTCGGTTAAACGAATATCGGCATTATCTTCACGTAACATTAAGCGATATTCAGCACGAGAAGTAAACATACGGTAAGGTTCATTAGTGCCTAAAGTACAAAGATCATCAACTAGCACCCCTAAATAAGCTTGATCCCGAGTAGGGAACCATTGATCTTGATCATATACAAATCTTGCCGCATTTAAACCTGCTAACATACCTTGAGCAGCAGCCTCTTCATAACCGGTAGTGCCATTTATTTGACCAGCTAAAAATAAACCTTTGATCACTTTGCTTTCTAAAGTTGGTTTAAGATCACGCGGATCAAAATAATCATACTCAATAGCATAACCAGGTCTTACTATATTGGCATTTTCTAGTCCTTTCATACTACGAACAAACGCTAATTGGGTATCAAAAGGCAAACTGGTTGAGATCCCATTTGGATAAATCTCATTACTATCTAACCCTTCTGGTTCTAAATAGATCTGATGAGAATTACGATCAGCAAAACGCATTATTTTATCTTCAATAGATGGACAATATCGAGGGCCAACACCTTCAATCACACCTGTGTACATAGGACTACGATCTAAGCTATTACGAATGATCTCATGGGTTGTTTCATTAGTACTGGTTATATAACAAGGGATCTGTCTAGGATGCTGTTTAGCATCGCCTAAAAATGAAAAAACAGGCACTGGATCATCACCATATTGAGTACCTAATTTAGAAAAGTCTATTGTTCTGGCATCAATACGTGGTGGTGTTCCTGTCTTTAATCGTCCCATTCTAAATGGATATTGATGTAAAGATTTAGACAAACCGATCGAAGCAGGATCGCCAGTTCTACCACCACTATAATTATCTAAACCTATATGGATCTTACCATCTAAGAAGGTACCTGTTGTAAGTACTACAGCTTTTGCTTTAAAAGAGACGCCCATTTGGGTAACTACACCAGTGATCTGATCGTTTTCGATGATCACATCTTCAACGGATTGTTGAAATAACATTAGATTTTCTTGGTTTTCCAGTGTAGTTCTTATTACTTTACGATATAAAGATCGATCCGCTTGAGCACGTGTTGCTCTTACTGCTGGTCCCTTACTGCTATTTAAGATCCGAAACTGGATCCCTGCACGATCTATAGCTTGAGCCATTAATCCGCCCATAGCATCAATTTCTTTTACTAAGTGCCCTTTACCAATACCACCGATTGCTGGATTGCAGGACATTTGTCCTAATGTATTGATATTATGCGTTAAAAGTAATGTTTTTCGGCCCATTCTTGCTGATGCCATTGCAGCTTCAGTTCCGGCATGGCCTCCACCAACGACGATGACATCAAAAAGATCTGGATAAAACATATAAAGCCTCGTTTTTTATATTACTGATAGATGATCACTATTTTTGATCAGGTGATTTGGTTTTATTTAGCGTTACGAATTTTACTCATCTTTTTTATTACGTCAAATGATCTATTTTGATCGCGATCTAAATTAAATAAGATCTTTTATATGATCTTTTTATTTTTACTATTATTAAGTTAGATCGTTTTTGTTGATAACTAATTTTTGTGCTTATTTTATATGATCTTATTGATCAGTTAATTCTGTTAATTGATCGGATCTTTTTTTAATTAAACTTGTTTATAACTATCTTATTTATCCACAATCTTGATTTAAATTAAGGTTATTAATGCGATTATAACAGCTTATGATCGTTGTTTATCACAGAGTTATCCACAAAAAATAAGTTTGATTGCTTAAATTTTTATCTTTTATTGTTTATAAATTAGCCTTTCCAATTTAAGTTAATTAGAGGATTCTAGTTAAAAACAATTTATAATAGCAGAAGTTGTATAGATAAATATGTTGTTATGAGTATTAAACAGTTCTACAAAATTCAAAATAAGATAGTCAGTCGTACTTGGCGCCATAAACCAACTTATCCTGTTCTACCGAGTTGGGAGACTGAATTTGTTTACATTAAAGGAATAATTGAGCGTATAGATTTAGAAGAAGAGTATAATTATTTTGAATTCGTACCTAAAAGCGAACTTAAAAATAGGATAATTAATACTTATATTGATGATTTATCTCCTGAGTATAATTTTGAGGAATTAAAAAAAGACTTCTTAGCAAAAGAAGTTAATCCTTCTATTGATACAGCATCTCTTGAGTTTGATTTTAAGGAATTTAAAAAAAGTTTATTAGCAAAAGATCCTTCTATTAATGCTGCATCTCTTGAATTTGATTTTGAGAAATTTAAAAAAAGCTTTTTAGCAGAAAAAGTTAATCCTTTTTTAATTAAGGCTAATTTTGTTAATGTTCAAATTGATGGTGTTATTTATCGAGGTTGGATAGGTGATTGCCCTTTTCAAGCGGGTGAAGAAGTTGCTGTTATAGCGCAGTGGCAAGAAGATCATTATGAACTTTATGCTTTAGCTAAACCTGACGAAAGGATTATTAGTATATGTCCTAATTGCAGTAAAGGACGAATAGCTTATTTAATACATCAAGCTAAATCGACATTATTTCTGATCCTTTCTTTTATGATTTTTTTTAATGTTTTTTATATTTTAGTTTGGGGTAGTCTCTATCAATTACTTCATTTAACAGCTGAATATATATCTTTTATGAAACCTATATTTTTTGGTAGTAGTATTTTTTGTAGTATTGGTATGATTATTGAATCTATACCTAATGTTAATAAAAAAGCAAAAATAGCCGAGAAAATTTTTAAAACTTTAAATCTGCCGAAAATAGCTAGAATAGATTTAAGACGTTTTACTAATAAAAAAGTAGCTAAATTAAAACAAAAAAAGCAGCATAATAGTGTGAAACCTTCTAAAAGGTTCTTTCCTAGAAAAGATGAAAATAATTTATTTTATTATTAATTAATAATAATAAGTTAAAGTTTATAGCTATATAGCATTTTAGCTATGTTATTATTTGGTTTTTTGTAAATTAACTAGTTTTTATATATCGACTTTTAATAGCTGCTTTTGCTAACTTGTTTTGTTCTCTATAAAAGTGATTGATTTTTGTGAAAGCAAATTTATACTTAGTACGATTGTATTTTTATTGTGAGGTTATTTTATTACTCTTTCACAGTTGCCTTTACCTTTTATATTACCTAATAACGAAACATTTGATAGTTTCTACGTAGGTGATAATCAGCTATTGTTTGATTCTTTGCAAACCTTACTTGATAGGGAAGGTTTTAATGTCTTTTATATATGGTCAGCAAGCGCAGCTGGTCGTACGCATCTATTACATGCTTCAAGCCAAAATAAATTAGCTAGTTATATTCCATTAAAGCAACATGTGTTATTGGTTCCTGAAATTTTACAAGGTTTAGATAATTATGATTTGGTTTGTTTAGATGATATTGATGCTATAGCTGGCCATCGTGACTGGGAAGAAGCTATATTTGATTTATTTAACCGTCTAACTGAAAAAAATGTTAGTAAACTTTTAATTACCGCTTGTGCTCCACCTAAACAAATTCCTTTTATCCTGCCTGATTTAGCTTCAAGATTAACTTGGGGACAAGTCTATCAGCTAAAAGAGTTAAATGATGAAGATAAACTAAAAGCTTTGCAACTTAGAGCACAATTAAGTGGTTTTGAGTTATCAACTGAAGTTGGCTTGTTTTTATTAAAACGGGTTAATCGCGATATGCGAACATTGTTTTCCTTAATGGAAAAATTTGAAGTTGCAACATTAGCTCAACAACGCAAATTAACCATTCCTTTTATTAAAAATATTTTGGATTTATAAAAATGACTAAAAAACCTGAAGCTATCGTTTTTTTTGATTTAGATGGTACTTTATTTGATAGTAATATAGAAGTGTTGCCAAGTTCTTATACAGTAATTGAAAAATTAAAACAAAATAATATTATACCAATGATAGCAACAGGCCGAACACCTATGGAAGCTGCTAAATTGATGAAAGATACAGGTATAAATTCGATTATAGCAATGAATGGCCAAGTTGTTATTTATGAAAAAGAAGTCATATTTACTAATAATATTGATAAAAATGTTATTACTAGATTGTATGAATTTTCACGAGAAAAGATGAATATTCCTTTGTCTTTTTATAATTATAATAAAATGCGCGTCAGTGAAATTAATCAAGCTACTGAACAGTTTTATCGTTCTTTAAAACTACAAATTCCTCCTGTTGATGATCAAATTTATTTAAAAGAACCTCTTCAGATGTTGTTATTACTTTGTGAACAAGGTGAATCAGCTTATCGAGAAGTCTTTCCTGAATTAACTTTTATTCGTAATACTCATTATTGTGTTGATGTTTTTAACCATGGCGGATCGAAAGGTAATGGCATTAATGAATTAATAAAAACTAAAGGTTTTGATAATGTGCCTACCTATGCATTTGGTGATGGCATGAATGATTTAGAAATGTTCTTAACCGTTGATCATCCAATCGCTATGGCTAATGCAGTTGATGATTTGAAAGATAAAGCAGAGTATATAACCGATAATAATGATAACGATGGTATTGCTAAAGCACTGCAAAAAATTGGTTTAATTTAGATTTATATATAAAAATAAGTAGATAAAAAAAGGTCATTGATAAATAACCCCTAAACATATAGATTGGCTTGCTCCAGTGACCTCTGGAATATTGGAAGGAAGATTATTTATTCTACAATAAGCAAGCCAAGCAAAAGCGATTGCTTCCATATCATCACTGTTCACCCCTTTAACATCAGTCGTTAAAACTTGCCATTTGGGTAATAATATTGATAAGCGTTCCATAATGAGTGGGTTTTTTGCGCCACCTCCACAGACTAACAATTGACATGGTAAATGCATTTTTATTGATAATTTATTAATCTCTTGGGCAATTGTGGTAGCAGTAAATTCTACCAATGTCGCTTGAATATCTTGGCTATTTAAAGCAAAGTCAGTTAATTTTTGCATCAACCAAGCTAAATTAAATAATTCTCTGCCAGTACTTTTTGGAGCGGGTAATTGGAAATAATCTTCATTACATAATGCTCTTAATAAGTTTTGATTTACTTTACCTGATTTTGCCCATAAACCATCTTTGTCATAGCTTGTTCCGAGGCTTTTATTTATCCAACCATCAAGCAATACATTACCTGGGCCGGTATCGTAGCCAATTACTGGTTGGTCTGGTATTAACACAGAAATATTACTGATACCGCCAATATTTAACACTACACAGTTAATTGCCGAGTTTAAAAATATTGCTTTATGAAAAGCAGGAACTAATGGCGCACCTTGACCACCATAAGCCATATCTTTACGACGAAAATCGGCAATAGTGGTAATGCCTGTTTGGGCGGCGATGATATTGGCATCACCTATTTGCATGGTAAATGGATTAGCACCATTCGGCGAATGATAAATAGTCTGTCCATGACAGCCAATTGCTTTAACTTGTTTGTTATCAATATTATTTTGTTTTATAAATTGATTAATACTTTTAGCGTAAAGTATGCCGAGTTGATGATCGAGTTCGCCTAAATCTTGTAATGTTGTTTGTTTGCTATTACAAAGCGTTAATAATCGAGTTTTAATTTCGTTTGGCATTGGATAACAATCACTAGCAATAGCAGTAATTTTTCCATTGCTGATATCAACTAATGCAATATCTACTCCATCCATACTGGTACCCGACATTACACCAATATATAAATTTTGCATAATATTACCCCTGCCGAATGATAGTGCCAGTTAGCACATCGCGAATGATTGATGGTTGTGAACGATTGCCTGTTTGACCAGCTAAAATGGGAAAATTATTACCGAATTGGTTCGCCACTTCAAACGCTGTTTTACAAGCTGGATGGCCAGAAAGATTGGCACTGGTTGAAACTAATGGCTTAGCAAATAAATCACACAATTTACAAACTAAAGGATGATCGGTAACTCGAACAGCAATGGACTGATATTTTCCACTTAAAAAATCAGGGGTATTAGTATTCTTGGGAAAAATCCAGGTATTTGGTCCCGGCCAACTGTTAAACACCATTTGTATCTGTTCTTTCGTTACTGCCGATTGATCAATATAAGGGATCAGTTGTTGATAATGACTGGCAATTAAAATCAATCCTTTATCAACCGAACGTTGTTTTAGATTTAACAGTTTATACACTGCTGATTCACTGTCAGGATCACAACCTAAACCAAAAACGGCTTCAGTTGGATAAGCAACAACTTCACCTTTTTGTAATAGTCGATTAATTTCTTGTAGAGTTAATAAGTTTGCCATCAAATTTGTATGTTTACCCAATATCATTAAAATTTATATTAAACTCAGGTAAGACTATTTGCAAATTGGCAACAATAGAATTAATAATGTTATTACAATGAATATCGCTTATTTGCTGTGATAGATAAATTAGCTTTTATCGAAAATAGCAAAATTATTCCCAATTCATTTGCGGAAAATAGTTAACTGTTAAATCAATAACCTGTTGCAGGTTGATAATTTTAACTCTTGAATCAATTAGGTCGCCTAAGCCTCGAGCATTAATGTCGTTATCAAGTACATAACAATGATGGGTGTTTTGCAAAATAGTATTTAATGTAGGGTTATCTTGACAACACATAATTACACCATTTTGCCAAAATAGTACGGCATCTTGCGCTGAAATTAACGTTGGATCGATTGTTGATTGGTTCGCTGTTGCAATGGTATGTAACATTTTTCCTCTTTTAGCGTCAAATTTACCCTTAAAAAACCCCGTTCCTCAAAATTTTTTCGGTAAAAATTCAACTTAATCTTAGTTGGTACATCTTTAATGGTTATTAGTATATAATAAGGGCTATTTATTGAGCAAAGAATTCGTTATGAAACCCATTATTTTAGCCAATGAACAATTAGCTAACGAACAAGAGACAATATTGTTTGGTAAACAGTTGGCAGAAAAGTGTTTAAATTATTTATCTAATCATGATAGTGCAATTGTCATTTATCTAATTGGTGATCTCGGTGCTGGTAAAACAACTTTTAGTCGTGGTTTTTTGCAACAATTAGGTCATCAAGGTAATGTTAAAAGTCCAACTTATACATTAGTTGAACCTTATCAATTTGATACATTTTCCGTTTATCATTTTGATTTATATCGCCTTGGTGATCCAGAAGAGTTAGAATTTATGGGAATTCGTGAATATTTTTCCTCAAGATCTATTTGTTTGATTGAATGGCCTATGCAGGCAAGAGGTATGTTACCTGCTGCTGATATTGAAATTCATTTGGCCTATTCAGCACTTGAACGTACGGTTAGTGTGCAAGCTAATAGTGAAAAAGGTAAAGCTATTATCAATCCATTACAATAAAAATTAGCGAAAAAACAATGAAGAAAATATTAACTTTTTTTATATTATTACTACTATGTAGTTCAGCTTATGCGGCAAAAGTTGTTATTGCCGTCGATGCTGGACATGGTGGTAAGGATTCTGGTGCTGTTGGTAAAAATAATTTATATGAAAAAAATGTAACGTTATCAATAGCTAAAAAATTAATTAATTTATTAAATAAAGATCCTAATTTTAAAGGGGTTTTAACCCGTAATACGGATAATTTTATTTCAGTTCCTCAGCGTTCTGATATTGCGCGTAAAAATAAAGCGAACTTGTTAATTTCTATCCATGCTGATGCCGCACCAAATCGTAATGCTTCTGGTGCATCAATTTGGGTATTATCTACTAAACGCGCTGATACTGAATTGGGGCGTTGGCTGGAACAGGATGAAAAACAGTCACAGTTATTAGGTGGCGCTGGTGATGCATTAAGTGATGATCACGACCAAAATTTAAGCCAAGCAGTACTCGATTTACAATTCTCTTATTCGCAGCGTGTTGGTTATGAACTTGCTAGTCAGGTTTTAAAAGAGATGAAAGGGGTTATTAAATTGCATAAAGGTGTACCTGAACATGCTAGTTTAGGCGTATTACGTTCACCTGATATCCCTTCAATATTGATTGAGGTTGGATTTATTACTAATCAAGCTGAAGAAAGTTTGTTGGCTAGTAATGCTCATCAAGACAAGATCGCTAAACAGATTTATCAAGGCATAAAAAATTATGTCAAAAAAAATCCTAATTTTGGAGAACAGCATTAATGGCAATTCAAATTCTATCACCTCAACTAGCTAATCAAATTGCTGCTGGTGAAGTGGTAGAACGGCCTGTATCGGTAATTAAAGAGTTAGTCGAAAACAGCCTTGATGCAGGTAGTACGCAAATTGATATCGATATTGAACAAGGCGGTAGTAAATTAATTCGCATCCGTGATAATGGTGGTGGTATTGCTAAAAGCGAATTAGCATTAGCTTTAGCACGCCATGCGACTAGTAAAATTAGCTCGTTGGATGATTTAGATAGCATAATGAGCTTAGGCTTTCGTGGTGAAGCATTGGCTAGTATTAGTTCTGTTGCTCGATTAACTTTAACGTCACGTACCGCCGATCAATCTGAGGCATGGCAAGTTTATGCTGAAGGTCGAGATATGAAACCAACCATTAAACCTGCGGCACATCCTGTTGGCACTTCGGTTGAAGTTCTCGACTTATTTTATAACACCCCAGCTCGGCGTCGTTTTCTAAAAACTGAAAAAACTGAGTTTATGCATATTGAAGAATTTGTTAGGCGTATAGCTCTGGCTCAACCTGATGTTACTTTCAATCTGCAACATAATGGAAAATTAATTAAACAGTATCGAGCATCTGCACTTGAAAAACGCGTTGAATTGGTTTGTGGACGTACATTTGTGCAAAAAGCAGTAAAATTAGATTGGCAACATGATGATTTGTTAATTCAAGGATGGGTAGCAAGTAATGAAATCAGCGATCTACAATATTTTTACGTTAATGGTCGAGTAATAAAAGATAAATTAATTAATCATGCGCTGCGCCAAGCTTATATTAGCCGAACCAATGAGCAACAAAGTTATGTGGTTTTTCTACAAATCGATCCCAAACAGGTTGATGTTAATGTTCATCCAGCTAAACACGAAGTACGTTTTCATGAAGCAAGATTAGTGCATGATTTTGTTTATCAAGCTATTGTTATGGCTCTTGAATCAAGCCAACAGCTTACCGATGATGAAAAAGTGATAATAACCCCAAATCGACAAGCTGCTGGTGAAAATATTTTTAATCAAAAAATAACCACGGAGCCTAAAAGCTATTCTACGACTAACATATTACCCAAAAAACCGATTAATCATGTTAAAGAAAATGCAATTTATGGTCAATTAATTGATACTAAAGCAAGCTTTGAAATTGAAAAAACGCAATCTAATCAGTTGCCGTTAGCCGATGATAATGATTCAATAACTGCACCACAACAAGCGGTTATTGAGGGGTTATTTCCTAAACGAAATGTACCATTACAATCACTGCAACAGCAGCTTGATAGTTCTTCATTAGTACAGTTTGGTCGAGTATTAACCGTTATTCAACCTGATATAGCTTTACTAGAAAAATTGCAAGATAGTCAGCAAACATTTATGCTTATGAAGTTAAATATTGCTGAGCAAAAAGTAAAAGCAATAAAATTATTATCTCAAGCGTCAGAAAAATTACTGATTCCACTAACAATTTTAGTCAATCAAAAAGAACAACAGGTATTAAGTGATTATCGACCGCATTTAAATTTTTTAGGATTTGATTTTTATATTGATAAAGCCAAATTTCATTTGCATAATGTGCCGAAAATGTTACGAACCACTAATTGGCAACAATTATTACCAAGTTTAATTGATTTTCTTTTATCTGATCAATCGTCTGTTATCGATCCTACGCAAATTGCAATGTGGTTGGCAGAAAATAGTAGTGATAATTATGTGGAGAGTTGGAGTGTAACAAAAGCTATCCAGCTATTAGCACAACTAGAACAGATAGATATTAATTTATTAAAAAAAGATACGTTTTTGTATCCGATTGATCTTCAATCTTTATCACAATCAATTTTATCATGAATAAAGCAAAAATTATTTCATTAATGGGGCCCACTGCATCCGGTAAGACGGCTTTTGCCATGGAACTTTATGACAAATATCCGATTGATATTATTAGTGTTGATTCGGCGCTTATTTATCGTGGTATGGATATTGGTAGTGCCAAACCAACTAAACAAGAACAGCAAAAATATCCTCACAAATTGATTGATATCTGCGATCCAGCTGAAAGTTACTCGGCAGCTAATTTTCGGCATGATGCGATTGAAGAAATTGAAAAATCGTTAAGTAATGGTCGAACGCCATTACTGGTTGGTGGAACAATGCTGTATTTTAAAGCTTTAATTGAAGGACTTTCACCTCTTCCTGCTGCGGATAGTGATATACGGCAGCAAATTGAAGAAAAAGCCAATAAATTAGGTTGGCAAGCGATTCATGAGGAGTTAAAAAAGGTTGATCCAGTGTCAGCTCAGCGAATTCATCCAAATGATCCGCAACGGCTTAATCGTGCATTAGAGGTTTATCTCATTTCTGGTAAAAGTTTAACTGAGCTTACCCAAGAAAGTGGTGAAGCATTACCTTATGACATTATGCAGCTAGCTATTATGCCGGAAGATCGAGCTGAGTTACATCAACGTATTGAGCAACGTTTTTTACAGATGTTAGATCAAGGTTTTGAAGAAGAAGTAAAAACACTTATGCAGCGTTCTGATCTGCATACCAATTTACCTTCTATCCGTTGTGTAGGCTATCGTCAAATGTGGGAATATCTCAATGGCGATAGTAGTTATGATGAGATGGTGTTCAAAGGTATTTGTGCTACTCGTCAATTAGCAAAACGGCAAATTACTTGGCTAAGAGGCTGGAAACAACCGATAACATGGTTAAATCAAGATAATAAAGATACTGTTTTTAAGCATATTTTTTAAATTATAAATTACAGCAATAGGTATTAGCGTTTTTTCTATTTGATTATAATAATAAACAGAAATTTTTCATTTAGAAAACCTTTCTAAATTTAGAATATCTATCATGTATGTTTTTTTGTATGAATTTCGTTAATTTTTTAAATTTTTAGTTATTTGTGCATAAATTGTAGTTGATTAGTTTAAGAGCTGGGTTTTTTATGTTATTTTGATAAATACTACATAAGTATGTTATGTTGCAATCGTATAAATCATCATTTCGATTGTATATTTATTTTATCTTTATATTTTTATTTCATCTTAAAGGATAAACTCATGTCAAAAGGGCAGTCATTACAAGATCCTTATTTGAATTTGCTTCGTCGCGAGCATATTCCAGTATCAATTTATCTAGTTAACGGTATTAAATTACAAGGACAAATTGAATCATTTGATCAGTTTGTTATTTTATTAAAAAATACTGTTAGTCAAATGGTATATAAACACGCAATCTCTACTGTTGTTCCTTCAAGACCAATTTCTGGTTTAGTATCTCAGCCTGAAGAGGAAAGCGAAAGCTAATTATTTGAGTGGAGAATGTGATTGTTTGAGCGATATAAAGGTGGCGAGTCTGCTTTATTAGTCCATGTATTCTTCCCTCAAGAAAGCGATATCGAGGATTTAAAAGAGTTTGAAGTGTTAGTTTCTTCTGCTCAAATTGAAATTCTCGATATTGTGACAACCTCAAGAAAGTCCCCGCAAGCTAAATATTTTATTGGTGAAGGTAAAGCGTTAGAAATTGCCGATAAAGTAAAAGAACTGAATGCTTCAGTTATTCTGGTCAATCATACCTTAACCCCAACTCAAGAACGAAACTTAGAACAACTATGTGAATGTCGTGTAGTGGATAGAACAGGATTGATTCTGGATATTTTTGCTCAACGTGCTCGAACCCATGAAGGTAAGTTGCAAGTTGAATTAGCGCAATTACAATATCTGTCAACACGTTTAGTTCGAGGTTGGACTCACTTAGAACGTCAAAAAGGTGGTATAGGCTTACGAGGTCCTGGAGAAACTCAGCTAGAAACCGATAGACGATTAATTCGTCATCGTATTCAGTTAATCTTATCAAGACTTGCGAAAGTTGAAAAACAACGCAATCAAAATCGTCAATCTAGACAAAAAGCAGATTTATCAACGGTATCACTAGTTGGTTATACCAATGCTGGCAAATCGACACTATTTAATGCACTAACTAATGCTGATGTTTATGCTGCTGATCAATTATTTGCTACGCTGGATCCAACCTTAAGACGCATTATGGTTGATGATGTTGGCGAAGTTGTTTTAGCTGATACGGTTGGATTTATTCGTCATTTACCTCATGATCTGGTTGCTGCTTTTAAAGCGACTTTACTTGAAACACAAGAAGCATCACTGCTATTACATGTCGTAGATGCTGCTGATCCTAATTTATTAGATAACATTCAAGCTGTTGATGAAGTTTTACTTGAAATTGATGCCCATGATATTCCTACTTTGTTGGTAATGAATAAAATTGATTTAATCGAAGGTAAGCAACCAAGTATTGATCGTGATGAAAATGGCGTGCCAATTCGAGTTTGGATTTCAGCACAAAATAGTTTAGGATTAGATCTCTTATTTACTGCATTAAAAGAAAGGCTTGCCGGTAAGATTCAAGTTTGTCAATTAAACTTGCCTATCCATCTAGCAAAACTTAGAAGCCGTTTATATAAATTAAATGCGGTAGAACATGAAGTCATCAATGATGACGGTAGTTTTCAGCTAAATATAAGAATGCCTTTAATTGAATGGAATCGCCTCTGTAAACAAGAGCCAGATCTGTTATACTTAATCAATACGCAAAATAACAACTAATTGTTAAATGGAGCATATAAAATATGGCGTGGAATCAGCCCGGCAATAACGGACAAGATAACGACCCATGGGGAAATAATAAGAAACCTTCCAATTCAACTGGAGGGATATTTAACCAACTCAAAGATCTCTTTAAAAAAGGGAGTTCAGGTAATAATCGAGGACCTTCTGATATTAAGCTATCAATGAATAGTTCGAAAATTATTTTGGCAGTGATAGTTGTTCTTATCCTAATTTGGGCGGTAAGTGGTTTTTATACTATCAAACAAAATCAACGCGGGGTAATAACTCGTTTTGGACAAGTTCAATCAGAAATTATTCAACCAGGTTTGAATTGGAATCCATCATTTATTGATAAAGTTTATAAAGTCGATACGCAAGGTACTTATAACTTCAATGTGCATGGCGATATCATTACAACAAGTGAAAAAGGTGAGAACTTAGTTTTTGTTGAAATGAACGTACAATATCGTATTAGTGATCCTGTTAAATACTTATTTAATGTGACTAATGTTGAAGATAGTTTACGTCAAGCTGCTGATAGTGCGCTGAGGACTTCAGTAGGTAGTTCTAACATCGATGCCATCATTTCAGATGGTCGTTCTGATTTAGAAGATAGTACTAAAGATGAATTAAATAATGTTATTTCTCATTATGATATGGGGATTACTATTGTCGATCTTAACTTCCAAGTTGCTCGTCCTCCTGTAGAGGTACAAGATGCTTATGCTGATGCAATTAGAGCTCAAAATGATAGTGAACGTGAAATAAAACAAGCTAAAGCAGATAAAGTCCAATTAGTTCAGCAAGCTGAAGGTCGTTCGGCGACCATTCTAGCGGATGCAAATGCTTATAAAGTAAAAGTAGAATTAGAAGCAATTGGTGATGTTGCTCGGTTTGAAAAATTGTTACCGCAATATAAAGCTGCGCCCGAAATTACTAAAGATCGTTTATATATCGAAACGATGGAAAAAATATTAGCTAAAACGCAAAAAGTTATTGTTAATGATAAGAGTGGTAATTTATTAGTACTACCGTTAGAACAATTATTAAAAAATAAAAATGAGCAATCATCTGAATCAACTACAGCAAATTCAGATAGTGATTATAATATTAATCTGCCAAATCCTTTAGATGCAGAAAGTGCTCAACAAAATAGTGCTGAAGCCGAAAATCATAGCTCAACCACTAATAATAATTCTAATAATCGCACTAGACGGACTATGGGTCGATAAGGAGAAAAAAGAATATGCGAAAATTATTGATTCCTATAGTTTTAATTTTAATTGGCGTACTTTTTTCAAGTATCTATGTGATAGAAGAGGGTACTCGTGGTGTCGTTTTACGTTTTAATAAAATTATTGGTTTATCTGAACCTGGGTTACATTTTAAAATGCCATTAATCGATAGCGTTAAAACTATTGATGCCAAAATCCAAACTACCAATAGTTCAAATAATAATAATGAACAACGTTTTTTTAATGTACAAAAGAAAGAACTGATTGTGGACTATTTTGTGCAATGGAAAATTGTTGATTTTAACCGTTATTACGAAACTATTGCTGGTGGTAATGATGTTAATGACTTAATTTTAGCTCGCTTAAATGGTCGTTTACGTTCTGAGATTGGTAAACTAAATAATCGAGATATCATTAATGATTCTAATGCCGATACCAAATCAAGAAATTCATTAATGGCGCGAGTTAAAGATTCGTTAAATGGTTCATCACAAGAGGGTGAAGAAAATTTACCGATTGATAAATTAGTTACTGATGCGAAAAAAGATCCTGAAAACAGTAAAACTAGCTTGAGGGCTTTCGGTGTTGATGTAATTGACGTTCGAATTAAACAAATTAACTTCCCTGCTGAAGTCTCTGAATCGATTTATGCTAACATGAGAGCCGAACGTGAAGTTATTGCTCGTGACAAACGTTATGATGGTATCAAACAAGCTGAGGAAATAAGAGCCGAAGCTACATTTGAAAAAACTAAAATCATATCAGAAGCCGAACGTCAATCTCGTTCAATTCGCGGTGAAGGTGATGCCAATGCTGCTAAACTTTATGCTGACGCTTTTGGTAAAGATATTGAGTTTTTTAGCTTTATTCGTAGTTTAAAAGCTTATGAACAAAGCTTTACAGGTAATGATGTTATGGTCATTAGCCCTGATAGTGAATTTTTCCAATACATGAAATTAAAGTCTAACAAATAATACAATGAGTAAATAAACTATGAGTAATAATGTTGTTGTGCTAGGTACACAATGGGGTGATGAAGGCAAAGGTAAAGTTGTTGATTTACTCACAGAAAAAGCAAAATATGTAGTACGTTATCAAGGCGGACATAATGCTGGTCATACTTTAGTTATTAATGGTGTAAAAACAGTATTGCATTTAATACCATCTGGTATTTTGCATAATGATGTCATAAGTATTATTGCTAATGGTGTTGTACTTTGTCCTGAAGCACTTATGAAAGAGATGAAAGAGCTTGAAGATAACGGTATTCCAGTGAAAGAAAGGCTACTTATTTCAGAATCATGTCCTTTAATTTTGCCTTACCATATAGCATTAGACCAAGCCCGAGAAAAAGCTCGTGGTAATAAAGCAATTGGTACCACCGGTCGTGGTATTGGTCCAGCATATGAAGACAAAGTAGCCCGTCGTGGACTACGTGTTGGTGATTTGCGTGATCGTCAGGCATTTGCTGAAAAATTAAAAGAAGTTATGGAATATCATAATTTCCATTTAGTCAATTACTATCAATCAGAAGCTGTTGATTATCAGAAAGTACTTGATGAAACATTAGCGATTGCTGATATTTTGGTGGCAATGATTGCTGATATTCCTACATTACTTGAAAATGCGCGTAAAAATGGCGAAAGAATCATGTTTGAAGGTGCACAAGGCACTTTACTTGATATCGATCATGGTACCTATCCTTATGTGACTTCTTCAAATACTACTGCTGGTGGCGTGGCAACAGGATCTGGTTTTGGTCCTCGTTATGTTGGTTATGTATTAGGTATTGTTAAAGCTTATTCAACTCGTGTTGGTGCTGGTCCTTTCCCAACGGAATTATTTGATGAGGTTGGTGAATATCTCTGTAAGCAAGGTAATGAATTTGGCGCAACCACCGGTCGTCGTCGCCGTACTGGATGGCTTGATGCTGTTGCGGTACGCAAAGCGGTACAACTTAATTCAGTTTCTGGCTTTTGTTTAACTAAGCTTGATGTTTTAGATGGTCTTAAAGAGGTAAAAATTTGTGTCGGTTATCAATTACCTAATGGTGATGTGATTAAAAATGCACCGGCTGCCGCTGAAGATTGGAGTTTAGTTAAACCAGTATATGAGTCTATGCCAGGTTGGAGCGAATCAACTTTTGGTATAAAAAGTTATGACGCTTTACCACAAGCGGCTAAAGCTTATATCAAGCGAATTGAAGAATTAACTGAAACACCAATTGACATTATATCAACTGGACCGGATCGAAGTGAAACTATGATTTTACGTGATCCATATTTGGTGTAATTTAGCATACAGAAAATCGGGGTAACTATCCCGATTTTTATTTTAAGCTTATTAATAAAGTATAATGGTCTAAACCTATAAGAGGATATTATGGCGAAAATAGGGACACCGTTATCACCTAGTGCAACAAAAGTATTACTCTGTGGCGCAGGTGAATTAGCCAAAGAAGTTGTTATTGAATTACAACGTTTTGGCTGTGAAGTTATTGCTATTGATCGTTATGCCAATGCCCCCGCTATGCAAGTAGCCCATCGTTGTCATATTATTAATATGCTAGATGGTAATGAACTTAGAAAAGTTATCGAGGCTGAAAAACCTGACTATATTGTTCCTGAAATAGAAGCAATTGCTACTGACACCTTAGTAGAATTAGAAAAAGAAGGGTTTACTGTTATCCCTACCGCTAAAGCGACGCAATTAACCATGAATCGTGAAGGTATTCGTCGTCTGGCCGCAGAAGAACTTAACTTACCAACCTCACCATACCGTTTTGCATCAAATGAAGCTGAATATAAACTCGCAGTTAAGGAAATAGGTTTTCCTTGCTTAGTTAAACCGGTTATGAGTTCTTCTGGTAAAGGGCAATCTTTATTAAGAAGTGAAGCTGATATTGAATCTTCATGGAAATATGCTCAAGAAGGCGGTCGTGCCGGAAGTGGTAAAGTTATTATTGAAGGTTTTGTTGACTTCGATTATGAAATTACCTTATTAACCGTTAGACATATTAGTGGTGTTTCATATTGCCAGCCTATTGGTCATCGGCAAGAAAATGGTGATTATCGAGAATCATGGCAACCTCAGCCGATGTCGGTTAATGCATTGTCTTTAGCGAAAGATATTGCTACCAAAATAACCGAAGCTTTAGGTGGTTATGGATTATTTGGCGTTGAATTGTTTGTGAAAGGTGATCAAGTCTGGTTTAGTGAAGTATCTCCACGACCACATGATACCGGCATGGTAACATTAATATCGCAAAATCTTTCTGAGTTTGCATTACATGCTAGAGCGATTTTAGGATTACCAATACCTTTAATAGAACAATATGGTGCTAGTGCATCAGCAGTATTAATCGCAAATGGTGATTCTGACAAAGTTGCATTCTCTAATTTAGATAAAGTACTAAGTGAAGCAGACACTGATCTACGTTTATTTGGTAAACCTGAAGTAAAAGGTATAAGAAGAATGGGAGTTGCATTAGCTAAAGCGCCAACTGTAGAAAAAGCGGTTGAAAAGGCTGTTAATGCTATTAAACAGCTAAAAATAACCTTTTAAATGGCTTTATTGAGTAAAAAGCAATCACTTGAAGAAAAAAAAGCAAATTTTGTAAAATAGGGGTTGACGTAGACAGGTGAAATGAGTAACATACGCAACCCTTGAGACAGCAAACTGAAACAAGAAATTGTGAAGTAAATTAAAAGGCTGTCAGCTCTTTAAAAAGAAGAAACAGACAATCTG
>NZ_JACFRE010000032.1:0-261 GCF_016101085.1 Gilliamella sp. W8123 | reverse complement strand
CGTGACCACTTGCGTGGTCGCCGCGGGAGATGGTAAAGAGGGTTCGCGCCAACCCTCTTAACTCGGACGTAATCACCGTATAGAACTAGCCACCAAACAACAAACGTCCGAAACTCAAACAACCAAAAAATTTGAGGAACGGGGTTTTTAAAGCCAAAATCCCGTCCAAGTTTCTCCGAAATTGGTTTTAAGGGCGTAATTAAAACATAATATTACGTTAAACTTTACAAAAATTAACAATTTAACAGCTTAAATAAGTTG
>NZ_JACFRE010000004.1:0-243736 GCF_016101085.1 Gilliamella sp. W8123 | reverse complement strand
CCCACACAGATTGTCTGTTTCTTCTTTTTAAAGAGCTGACAGCCTTTTAATTTACTTCACAATTTCTTGTTTCAGTTTGCTGTCTCAAGGGCTGCGTATACTACGCTACACCTTTTTATTCGTCAAGATCTTTTTTTAAAATTTTTGACCTTGTTTACTAACACGACCTTTGTCTGCTTGTCGCTGACGCCGTGTCAGTGGATGCGCATTATAGGCACTTCATTTTTTTTGGCAAGTGAAAAATAGTAATTATGATTCTGTTTGTCTTTTATTTGTTCAACACTCATATTGGTATATTTGCAATATATATCCAACCAGCATTATAAACACAAAAAAAACAATATGTTGCTATAAATCACACTTTTCAACATCCAAAAAATAAAAATATCTATCTTTTTCCTCTTTTAATAACAATTTTATTTTAACGATTACCACCAATTAAATATTTTGCTTTATCTTTAAATATTAACTTTATTAGATTTGCAATAATGATACTTATCGTTAATGTAGTTATTAAAAAGCTAATTGCACCAAGTGAAGCTAATTGTCCGTTATCAGTTTTAATCACGTCCGCTATTGGTGAATTACCCACTTGTTGTTCCAAAAGTAACACGATAATTTCATGAATAAAGTAAATAGGAAAACTGATATTAGCCATATATGAAAAAAACTTATATGTTCTTCCATGTTCATTCTTACGATTTAAACCATCTAAAAAGTAAAGCGCTAAAATAAACAAAATAATTTTTTGTAATGTATCATAATAAAGTTTTTCAACACCTAAATGGTCAACATAACGATAAGCAAATGGGATACAAAAACATAAACCAAAAAAGAAAATCACTAACAATAGATTATCTTTAACTAGTTGCATAATTTTTTCATAATTCTGTTTTATCATCATACCGGTTAAATAAACCGGTCCATAATGCAACAAATTTAATAACGGTTTTGTATAATCAGGTTTAGTAAACATAACTATCCAGAACATTGAAATCAAACCAATAATAATCAGACTTTTTTGAGACCACGAATATAATAAAGGACTGATTGCAAAAATCATGATAATCATCGGCATAAACCACAATGGTAACAATTGCGTTCCTGTCAACATCATTCTAACAATAGAACCAACCGCACTCGGTTCAGTAAATGAAAAAAAAGGTAAACTGGATAAAGACTGATAGTGAAAATAGAGAAAACAGAAGATCGATACCGATATATATGGACATACTACCGTTTTGAATTTAGATAAATAATATTCTCTTACTTTATATTTGTAGGTCAAATGTTGAAATAAAAAACCCGCAATTAGTACAAAAAAGGTGGTGAAGTTAAAAGCAAATAAATTCAAAAAAGAAAATAAATAACTATTAGCAATTAAATTGCTATTTTTAAATACACCTAAGCAATGACTAAAGACGATCATGATGATAGCTACGCCACGCAATACATGAATAGAATGGATTTTTTGGGCTTTGACTGTTGTCATTTTAATAAGCAAAATATAACAAAGAAAATTTAGCATACATTAGCACAAAATCTGCTAAGAAAAACTAGGATTATTATAGAAAAACAATAAAATATTTCTTGACAAAAGCTGGAGAAAATTACAAGAGGTCTATATATAAAATGGACTTTATTTAGTTATTCAATTTATTTTTAGCAAACGAACATAAAGGTATAATTTCACGCTTTTCTTGCTGTAATGTTTTCACAACAAGTTCAAGCAACTTATCTGCAATACCGTGACCTCGATAAGCAGGATCAGTAAATGTATGATTAATCGTTGCCTTATCATACCCAATTCGAGTAAATGTCATTTCTGCTATTTCTTGATTATTATCATTACAAACATAAAAACGGTCATTATCTTGCTTATATTGTAGTGTCATAAAAACCTCAAATTTGTATCGAAATTGATTAAATATGACCAGAAGAATACTTTGAATATTTATTGAGTAAACAATCTTTATAAAATCAGTAATGTGAATAATTGATATATTTATTTAAAAGCTTAGCCTTATCAATTATTCACATCTTATTGTTCGATTATCAATGGAGCAATTTTTAGAATAAACGTTTTGCAGTGTTATAAAGATCCATGTCAAATGGTCTTTTCATATTATTAATCGCATCAATAATATCATGATGGACTAGCTTACCATTTTGAATACCGACACTACGGCCTGCATGACCTTTGATAAGTAATTCAACAGCATAAGCCCCCATGCGTGAACCTAAAATTCGGTCATAAGGCACTGGAGAGCCACCACGTTGTACATGTCCTAAAACTGTTGCTCGAGTTTCATGATGAACAGCCGCTTCGATATCTGCCGCTAATTGGTTAACATCACACATATTTTCAGTCACAGTAACTATCGCATGTTTTTTACCTTTAGCAAAGCCTAATTTTATCTCTTCAATTAAGTCTTCTTTAGTATAAGAAACTTCAGGGATAATCATAAACTCACACCCACCAGCAACTGCTGCATTTATTGTCAAATCACCGCAATCACGGCCCATGATTTCAATCACAGAGATTCGATGATGCGAAGAACACGTATCTCTTAATCTATCGATAGATTCTACAGCGGTGCCTAAAGCAGTAAAATAACCAATAGTATAGTCAGTTCCACGAATATCGTTATCAATGGTGCCAGGTAAACCAATACATGGAAAACCTTCTTCAGTTAAACGCATCGCCCCCATATAAGAACCATCACCGCCAATTACAACTAATGCATCGATTTGATGTTTCTTTAAATTAGCGATCGCTTTTTTTCTAACTTCTTGGTCTTTAAATTCAGGAAATCTAGCTGATCCTAAGAATGTACCGCCACGAGTAATAATATCTGAAACGCTAGAACGATCTAACTGAACGATTCGATCTTCACACAGACCTAAATAACCATCATAAATGCCAAAAACATCTAATCCTTCAGTTAAGGCGGTTCTCACAACACCTCGAATAGCTGCATTCATCCCTGGCGCATCACCACCACTGGTTAAAATACCTATTTTTTTTATCATACAAAATAACTCCAATATATAAACCTTCGGTTATTATAAGGTCATAATAATTAACTAACAATAAAAGTTTAGAAGCTATTTTGATTAGTTTCTCTACTTATTCATTTCTAAGGGAACAACAGAAACAGGATCTTGATGAATAATCACAGTTGCAGGCGCAAATTCTTGAGCAATATGTTTCTCAATCGCATCGGCGACTGCATGCGCTTTGATTAAAGGCATATCATCGTCTAATTCAAGATGTAACTGTATAAATTTTAACGGACCAGCTTGTCGAGTTTTCAAATCATGAAAACCATGTACATTTGAGTATGAAGAAACAATTTCACAAATTTTTTGGTTATCACTTTCTGATAAAGCTTTATCTAATAAGTCTTGAATTGCACTATAGGCTATTTTATAAGCATTATAAAAAATATATAACGCAATAAAAAAAGCAAAACAGGCATCAGCATAAGTAATACCGTACCAACTTAAAAATAGAGCTACTATAACCGCAATATTCATAAACATATCAGAAGAATAGTGCAACATATCAGCTTCAATTGCTTTACTTTTAGTCTGTTTTATTACATATTTTTGATATAGAACTAATACCCCAGTTACAATAACTGAAATCACAGATACGGCAATACCTAATAAAGGTGAGGCTATTGCTTCAGGATGAATAATAGATTTAATACTTGAAATTAACAAAATAGTTGCAGAACCAATAATAAAGGTGCTTTGTGCTAATGCAGCCAACGATTCGGCTTTTCCGTGACCAAAAGTATGATCATCATCAGCCGGTTTTAATGCATAACGAACTAAGAAAAAGTTAAGTCCAGATGCAAGTAAATCAATACTTGAATCTAAAAGAGAGGCAAACAAACTCATCGAGCCAGTAAACCAGCACGTAAGTAATTTTATAATAATTAGGAAAACAGAAATTAAAACAGCACTTAGTGTTGCCCTTTTAATTAACTTTTCGTACAAATGTGATTTTGACATTTGTTACCTATTTATTGGTAGGATGCTATCCCTTGTGGTAGAACCAATTGAGCGGCAACTTGAGCTGCAGCCTTTTTGTCTAATAGAATTTCAATAATTTTCAATGCAAAATCAATAGACGTTCCAGGACCTTGACTGGTAATGACTCTATTTTGTGCATCAAAATAAACTCTATCCGATTTCCAATGTTTAAAAGCATCTCTCGTTTCGGGATAACCGGTCATATATGCATCTGGAAATAAATTATGATGTTGCAGAACCATTGCCGGAGATGCACAAATAGCAGCAATTATATTGCCAGCTTGATGTGCTTGTTTTAATGTTTCAATTAATTGTTGGGAGTCGCGAAAGTTTTCCGCTCCTTTTAATCCACCAGGTAAAATAATTACATCAAAATCAACATTATTAACTTCTGAAAATACTTTTTGGGCTAAGATTGTTACTCCACGAGAACACTCAACTAGTCTATCTTCTGTGATACTAGCGTAAGTAACATTTATTCCGGCTCGAGTTAATAGATCAATAGTTGTAACAGCTTCGGTTTCCTCACAGCCATTCGATAAAAATACTAATGCTTGCTTTGTCATATTACACTCCTTTTTATCTAATAGCTGTGTTTAAACAGCGTCAAAAATTAAAACTATTTGAATCGTTCAATATTAGCGCCCAATTTTCTAAGCTTCTCTTCAATATTATCATAACCACGATCAATATGGTAAATACGATCAACAACGGTCGAACCTTCAGCGATACATCCGGCTAAAACTAAACTTGCTGAAGCTCGTAAATCAGTCGCCATAACTTGAGTACCACTAAGTTTTTCGACACCATGAGTAATTAATGTATTACCTTCGATTTCGCCATGTGCCCCCATACGAATAAGTTCTGGCACATGCATAAAGCGATTTTCAAAAATCGTTTCTTTGATGATTCCAGTTCCTTCTGCCACCATATTTAATAATGAAAACTGGGCTTGCATATCCGTTGGGAACCCCGGATGTGGTGCAGTATGAATATTTACAGCTTTTGCTCGTTTGCCTTGCATATCTAAACAAATCCAATCTGCACCTGTTTCAATATTAGCACCAGCCTCCTTCAATTTTGATAGCACAGCATCTAATAAATTTGGATCAGTTTTACGACAAGTTATTTTACCTCTTGAAATAGCAGCTGCAACCAAAAATGTTCCTGTTTCAATACGATCAGAAACAACCTCGTGTACGCCACCACCCAGACTAGTAACACCTTCAATTTCAATACGCATCGTGCCAACACCGGTAATTTTAGCGCCCAGCATATTTAAGAATTTTGCGGTATCAACAATTTCAGGCTCACAAGCTGCATTTTCTATTATAGTTTTACCTTCAGCTAAGGTTGCTGCGCACATAATTGTTACTGTCGCTCCAACACTCACCTTATCCATAACTATGTGAGCACCTTTTAAACGACCATTAACTGATGCTTTAACATATCCTTCATCTAGAGTGATTGTCGCACCTAACTGTTGTAAACCTGTAATATGCAAATCTACAGGTCTTGCACCTATTGCACATCCACCCGGTAATGAAACTTGCCCTTGCCCAAATCGAGCAACCAGTGGACCTAAAGCCCAAATTGATGCACGCATGGTTTTGACGAGTTCATAAGGTGCACAATAATTGTCAATTTGGCCAGCATCAAGATGAATAGAACCATTACGTTGGTATTTCACGCCTAATTGCGCAAGCAATTCAAGTGTTGTATCGATATCTTTTAATTTGGGAACATTTTGCAACTCAACGGGTTTTTCAGCCAAAATTGCAGCAAATAAAATAGGTAGCGCAGCATTTTTAGCGCCAGAAATGACAACTTCCCCATTTAAAGAAGTAGGGCCAGTAACGTGAAACTTTTCCATTGTTAACTCTTATTCATTTTAAATGGCCGTTATTATAGAAGTTATTTATCAATAGATAAATGAATTTTACCAAAATATAATGACTAATTTATCTTCACTAAAACAACCCAACACAATTTCAATTATTTGATATACCTCTTTTATTTTTCCTAAATTTTATTTAATAAATTAGATTAAAATTATTATTAATCAGAGATTGACTCACTTCACATCGACATTTATAGTGAGATTGATATCTTTGAAAATATCAACTGTTTAAAAATAAAATAATTTTAACTGCTTTGTTTAATAAAAGAGATAAATATGTTTGACTCAATCGCTAAAGCTGGAAAATATTTAGGTCAAGCAGCCAAACTAATGGTTGGGATTCCCGATTACGATACGTATGTACAACATATGAAACTAACTCATCCAGAACAAACGCCAATGACTTATGAAGAGTTTTTTAAAGAACGACAAGATGCTCGTTATAGTGGTAAAGGTGGCTTTAAGTGTTGTTAAATAGAAAGGAATAGTTTATGACACAAGATATTAGTACTTCCTTATTACCCGTCACCTTATTAACTGGTTTTCTCGGCTCAGGAAAAACAACACTCATCAATTACCTGCTTGAAAATAATCACAATGAAAAAATAATGATTATTGAAAATGAATTTGGTCCAGTAAATCTTGATAGCAACTTACTTACACCGAATCAGGATATTCAAATTGTTGAAATGACCAATGGTTGCATTTGTTGTACTGTGCAAGGAGAATTGACCAAAGCTCTCCATCAATTGCACGCAGAAAGACAAGCTGGTAAATTGCAATTTGATAGACTTATTATTGAAACCACTGGGCTTGCCGACCCGGCACCTATTATTCAAACTTTTTTTATTGATGAGCTAATTAGAGAAACCATTAGACTTGATGCAATTATTACGATTGTTGATTCTCAACATATTTTGCAACATTTAAATGAACATCGAGTTGCTGTTTCTCAAATTGGTTTTGCCGATCGTATTATTTTATCTAAAACCGACTGCATCACCGAACAACAACAAATTGAAATTCTAAATCGCCTTCAAAAAATTAATAGTAAAGCAACTATCTATCAAGCGATTAATGGTAAAATTGCAAAATCACAATGGTTAGATATCCATGCTTTTGATTTAGATGAGGAATTAGTTCTTAATAAAGGTTTTTTTATTGTTAATCCGTCCAAACAGTTAGAAACTAATTTTAAAACAATTCCATATCAAACCTCATCCTGGAATGATGATATCTGTTCCTATCTTTTTGAAGCTGGAGAACTTGATCTTAAAAAGATTGGCTCATTTATGGAAAATCTAGTTGAAAAATACGGTAATGATATGCTGCGCTATAAAGGAATACTTGCAATAAAAGACAATAACCAAAGGCTCATTGTTCAAGGAGTCCATAAAATTGTCGGTTTTGATTACGGTTCTCCATGGCAACAAGCTTCCGAAAAAATATCTCGCTTAGTTGTGATTAGTCGAACTTTACCATTTGATGAATTAAATAAGGAATTTTTACAGACGGTAGCAAATTAACTGATCACAATTAATTAAAATCGACTAAAAAACCCCTTTCCTCAAAATTTTTTAGTAAAATCGACTAAATCTTCGATTTTACTATTAACTGCCTTTTTATCGAATGTGGTAAAATGGTTAACTTTCAACCAAATAAAATAGACAACACAAGAATATGGATTACGATATTGCCATCATTGGACTTGGACCTGCTGGTAGCACGCTCGCTCGGTTACTTAGCCCATCTTTTAAGATCATTGCATTAGATAAAAAACATCAAGCTGGTGATGAAGGTTTTCAAAAACCATGTGGTGGCTTATTGGCTAATGATGCACAAAAAGCGTTTGTAAGACAAAAGCTAAATTTACCATTGGATATATTAACTGATCCGCAAATTTTCAGCGTAAAAACCATCGATCTGCAAACGAAACTGATCCGTAATTATCAACGCAGTTATGTCAGTTTTGATCGACATAAATTCGACCTATGGTTAAAGTCGCTTATACCAAATAGTGTCAATGTGTTACATGATACGCTATGCAAAGAAATCAGAAGAGTCATTGATGGATATCAAGTCACTTATATTGATGAAAATAAAATTGAACATAAGATTACCGCTAGATATGTAGTTGGAGCTGATGGCGCAAATTCAGTTGTGCGACGTATGCGCTATCCTAATCATTCTATTAGACAATATGTTGCTATCCAACAATGGTTTACAGACAACCATAAAATTCCTTTTTATTCTTGTATTTTTGATAATAAAACCACAAATTGTTATGCGTGGAGCATTTCCAAAAATAAACATTTCATTTTTGGTGGAGCCTTCCCTAAAAAGACAGCCAATCAACATTTCGAGTTATTAAAAGAAAAATTAGCTCAACAAGGTTTTATTTTTGGCGAACCTTTAAAAACCGAAAAGTGTCTTGTTGTTTATCCAAATCGATTCCGAGATTTTTATACTGGTAATGAAAATATATTTTTAATTGGTGAAGCTGCGGGCTTTATTAGTGCTAGCTCACTAGAGGGTATCAGTTATGCTCTTGATAGCGCAGAAATTCTTAGCAAAATATTAAATAGTGGCGTAGCAAAACCAAATAAACATTATTATCAAAAAACAATGCCTTTACGCTTTAAACTATATAGCAAAATTATTAAAGCAAAAATTCTTACTACGCCAATATGGCGAAAGTTAATAATGAAAAGTAAAATTCAGCATATAAAAACAATTTAGTTAATACAAAATTAGCAAATGTTTCTAACAATGAAATATAACAAGGAATAGACATTATGTTTGATGTTAGCGATCTTATTCGCTTTAATCACGAATGGTCAGAAAAAATAGAACAAGAAGATCCTGATTTTTTTAAACAGCTTGCCATTGCTCAGAACCCCAAATTTTTATGGATTGGCTGTTCTGATAGTCGAGTACCAGCTGAAAAATTGATTAAATTAAAACCCGGAGAATTATTTGTTCACCGTAATGTTGGTAATTTGGTTATCCATACCGATCTTAACTGTTTATCTGTCGTGCAATATGCCGTTGATGTACTTGAGATAGAAGATATTATCATTTGTGGACACTTAGGTTGTGGTGGAATTAAAGCTGCAGTCGAAAATCCCGATCTAGGTCTAATTAACAATTGGTTATTACATATTCGTGACTTATGGTTCCGTTATAGTTCTTTAATTGGCGAGTTTCCCGCCGATATTCGTTTAGATATTTTATGTGAGCTTAACGTTGTTGAACAAGTCTATAATCTAGGACATTCAACAGTTATTCAATCCGCATGGCAAAGAGGTAAAAAAGTTAATTTACATGGTTGGGTTTATGGGATAGATAATGGCAAAATTACTGACTTACATATTACATCATCGAGCAGTGAAAATCTTGAAATCAATTATCGAGAAGCTATTTCTTATCTATTAAATTTGCATAAATCACAATAATTTTATTTAAATCGATGGATAATTTGATTACTGCTGCCTCGCCATAATAGTTTGGGATCAGCCAGTTCTTGTACAAATTTTCCATCAATCAAAACATCTATATAAGGAACTACAGCTTGTTGAGCATCGGTTAATTCATCAAGCTTATAGCCTGTCCACAACCAAATATCTTTATTATCACACTCATTTTTTACTCGTTTTACCAGTTTTAAAATGGCAGGGACATTTTGTGGGTGCAAAGGATCACCACCAGAAAGTGATAATCCTTGGCGTTTTATTTCAGTATCTTGTAAATCTTTAATAATTTGATCTTCAAGTGATTGTGTAAATGGCTTACCAGAGTTTATTCCCCATGTGCTTTTGTTATAACAGCCAGGACATTGGTGTACACAGCCGGCAACAAAAAGTGCACAACGAGTCCCTTCGCCATTAACAACATCAACAGGATAATAACGATGATAATTCATAATGATAAAATAATTTATTAGCCTATTTGCCCATTGTCTAAATGTTTAACTCGGCGTTTGACTTCTTCTTGTTTACCCGCATTAAATGGACGAGCATCAGGGCTACCTAAATATCCACAAACACGACGAGTCACAGAAACTTTAGCTGAATCATGATTACCACAGCTAGGACAAACAAAACCTTTGCTAGTACATGAAAATTCACCGGTATAACCACATTCATAACATTCGTCAATTGGCGTATTGGTACCATAATAAGGTACACGCGTATAGCTGTAGTCCCACACATCTTCTAATGCTTTAACATTATTAATCATGTTAGGGTATTCGCCATAACAAATAAAACCACCGCTTGCTACTGCTGGATAAGGTTTTTCAAATTCGATTTTTTCATATGGATTCACTTTTTTCTCAACATCAAGGTGGAAACTGTTAGTATAGTAACCTTTATCTGTTACTCCAGGAATAATACCAAATTCAGAAGTATCTAAACGGCAGAATCGGTCGCATAAGTTTTCACTCGGTGTACTATATAAACTAAATCCATAACCAGTCTCTTTTTTCCATTGTTCAACCGCTTTAGCTAAATGTTCAACGATTGCTACACCTTTATTACGTAAGGTTTCACTATCGAATGGATGAGTTTGGTTACCATAAAGTGCATTTAAAGTTTCATGCAGACCAATATAACCTAAAGAGATTGATGCACGGCCATTTTTGAAGATTTCAGAAACACTGTCATCTTCTTTTAAGCGAACACCACAAGCACCTTCCATATATAAAATCGGAGCAACACGAGCTTTCACACCATCAAGACGAGCAATACGAGTCATCAATGCCTTTTTACAAAGAGCTAAACGTTTGTCTAAAATTTCCCAGAAACGAACTTCATCACCTTTAGCTTCAATGGCGATACGAGGTAAGTTAAGACTAATAACACCTAAATTATTCCGTCCATCATGAATTTGTTGACCATCTTCTTCATAAACACCCAAAAAGCTACGGCATCCCATTGGTGTTTTAAATGATCCAGTTACTTCAACGACTTTATCATAATTTAAAATATCTGGATACATACGTTTACTTGCACACTCTAATGCTAACTGTTTAATATCATAATTAGCATCACCTTGTTTGTGATTAATACCATCTTTAATTGCAAAAACTAATTTAGGGAATACCGCCGTTTTATGATTTTTACCTAACCCTTTTATTCTCACTTTTAAAATTGATTCTTGAATTAACCGCGATTCCCAACTTGTTCCTAAACCAAAACCAAAAGTAACAAATGGGGTTTGTCCATTAGCAGTATGCAAAGTATTTACTTCATATTCTAAAGATTGAAATGCATCATAACACTCTTTTTGGGTACGACTTTCTGCATAAGCCTCAGGATTTGGAATATTCCATTCCTCAGCAACTTGCTTATGTTTTTGATAACTAATAGTGACAAATTTTGCTAAAATTTCATCAATACGATTTATGGTGGTACCACCATAAATATGACTAGCAACTTGCGCAATAATTTGAGCTGTTACTGCTGTTGCTGTTGCGATAGATTTTGGCGGTTCAATTTCAGCATTACCCATTTTAAAGCCATTAGTTAACATGCCATCTAAATCAATTAACATACAGTTAAACATTGGGAAAAATGGCGCATAATCAAGGTCATGATAATGTATTTCACCACTATCATGCGCGCGCGAAATATCCTTTGGTAATAAATATTGTTTCGCATAATGTCGAGCAACAATACCTGCTAATAAATCGCGTTGAGTAGGAATGACTTTACTATCTTTATTCGCATTTTCGTTCAAAATAGCGACATTACTTTGCTCTATTAGCCCACGAATATCTTGATTTAAACGGCTACGCTCTTCACGAGCACGGTCACGATCATGTCGATATTCAATATAGGTTCTTGCTAATTTTTTATAAGGGCCTGACATTAGTTGATTTTCAACAACATTTTGAATTTCATTAATATCGACACTTTCACGATCCATCATTTGATTAGTCACTACGCGAGCCACCGCTGCACAATAATCTGGATCGTTAACATTAGCCGCAACAGCTGCTCTTATAATAGCATCTTTAATACGAGTCTCATTAAATGCAGTCTGACAACCGTCACGTTTGATTACTACGGGCATATATACTCCTCAATATTCATTAATAGTTAGCGCTTAGCATGAGTTTTTATCGACCTTAATAGTTAATGTACTTATTCAAAACTATTGATTTTTTATTAAAATATGAGGCTTTTTGATATAAACTCGGATTTTCACATCGCTTTAGAAAATACTATATATAGTAAATATGTTTGAATTATACACCATATATTGTGTTTTTCTAGCTTTTTAAAAAAATAATTTACTTGACAAAGAAAACCCAATAATCACAAGTCTTCCGGTGAATAGCATTAAAAAAATTTGAATAAATAGGATATAAAAGGTAAATAAATTTTATAAGAGTACAAATTAATTTTGCACTCTTATATAAGAACAAGTATAGATATTAATCAGAATTAAGATTCAATATTTAACCAATCAGTATGGAATACACCTTCTTTATCGATTCGTTTATAAGTGTGCGCACCAAAATAATCTCGTTGAGCTTGAATCAAATTAGCCGGTAATACTGCTGAACGATAACTATCATAATATGCGATTGCAGCCGACAGTGTAGGAACAGCGATACCATGTGAAACAGCTAAACAAATTACATCACGCAATGATTGTTGATAAGCTTCAACGGTTTTAGAAAAATATGGCGCTAAAAGTAAGTTATCAATATTATTATTTTCATTATAAGCATCAGTAATTTTTTGTAAAAATTGTGCCCGAATAATACAACCTGCTCTAAAAATCTTAGCGATTTCACCATAATTTAATTGCCAATTATAATGTTCTGATGCAGCTTTTAATTGCGCAAACCCTTGTGCATAAGAGATAATTTTCCCCATATAAAGCGCTTTACGAACTTTTTCAATTAATACTTGCTTATCTCCTGTAAATGCCTCTTTACTAGGCCCTTTTAGTACTTTTGACGCAGCAACACGTTGATCCTTAATCGCTGAAATATAACGTGCAAATACCGATTCAGTAATTAAAGATAATGGTTCGCCTAAATCTAATGCGCTTTGGCTTGTCCATTTGCCAGTACCTTTATTACCTGCCGCATCCAGAATCTTATCAACCAAATAATCGCCATTTTCATCTTTATGTTTAAAAATATCTGCCGTAATTTCGGTTAAATAACTATCTAACTCACCTTTATTCCAATCAGAAAAAACGTCAGAAAGTTCATCATTAGTTAATCCACCTACATGTTTTAAGACACTATAGCTTTCAGCGATTAATTGCATATCACCATATTCAATGCCGTTGTGAGCCATTTTAACATAATGTCCGGCTCCATCAGGACCTATATAAGCTACACAAGGTTCCCCATTTGCTTTTGCAGCAATTTTTTCTAAAATTGGTGCAACAAGTTCATAAGCTTCTTTTTGACCGCCAGGCATAATTGATGGCCCTTTTAATGCGCCTTCTTCTCCACCAGAGACACCTGTCCCAATAAAATTAAAGCCTTCATCGGATAACATTTTATTACGACGAATTGTATCCTCAAAATAAGCATTACCACCATCAATAATAATATCACCTTTATCTAACAAGGGTCTGAGTTCATCAATGACAGCATCAGTACCTTTACCTGCTTGCACCATAATTAGGATACGGCGAGGTTTTTCCAAAGAATTAACAAAATCTTCAATACTATAATAAGGAACCAATCGTTTATCAGAATGTTCAGCTATAACCTCTTCTGTTTTATCTCGAGAGCGATTGTAAATTGATACTGAAAATCCGCGACTTTCAATATTCAGTGCTAGGTTTCGCCCCATAACGGCCATTCCGATGACACCGATTTGTTGTTTAGACATAATTTGGCTCCTCTACTTTACTTGATTTAATCTTTATAACCTTACAAGATTTGATATTACTGCGCTAACACAATTATTTAGTCGCAATTAGATTACATTCTGCCATAAAAAAAGCCGTATCAATACTTAATACGGCTTTTTTTCATAACTTTAATTAAATTGCTTTAAACAAAGCAAATTATGAGCGTTTCATCATTTCAAAAAACTCGTCATTAGTTTTAGTCATGGCAAGTTTGTCGATTAAGAATTCCATTGCGTCAATTTCGCCCATTGGATTGAGAATTTTACGTAAAATCCACATTTTTTGTAATTCGTCAGGAGAAGTCATTAAATCTTCTTTACGAGTACCTGAACGGTTAAAGTCAATAGCAGGAAATACGCGGCGTTCAGCAATTTTACGCGATAAATGTACTTCCATATTACCAGTACCTTTAAACTCTTCGTAAATAACTTCATCCATTTTAGAACCGGTATCAATTAGAGCAGTCGCTATAATTGTTAAACTACCACCTTCTTCCACATTACGAGCTGCACCAAAAAAGCGCTTAGGACGATGTAAGGCATTAGCATCAACACCACCTGTTAATACTTTGCCTGATGATGGGATAACAGTATTGTATGCACGCGCTAAACGAGTAATTGAGTCTAATAAAATAATGACATCTTTTTTGTGCTCGACCAAACGTTTTGCACGTTCAATTACCATTTCGGCAACTTGAACATGTCTTGCCGCTGGTTCATCAAACGTAGAAGCAACAACTTCACCTTTAACTAGGCGTTGCATTTCAGTCACTTCTTCTGGTCGCTCATCGATCATTAAAACAACTAATTCACACTCAGGGTGATTAACCGCTAAACTTTGAGCAATGTTTTGTAGTAACATGGTTTTACCCGCTTTAGGTGGCGCAACAATCAAACCACGTTGACCTTTACCAATTGGAGAGGCTAAATCAAGTACTCTTGCGGTAATATCTTCGGTTGAGCCATTGCCTCGTTCCATACGTAAGCGAGAGTTTGGGTGTAGAGGAGTTAAATTTTCAAAAAGGATCTTATTGCGAGCGTCTTCGGGTTTATCGTGGTTAACTTCATTTACTTTTAATAAAGCAAAATAACGCTCACCTTCTTTTGGCGGTCTAATTTTACCAGCTATAGTATCACCTGTTCGTAAATTAAAGCGCCTAATTTGACTTGGTGAAACATATATATCATCAGGCCCTGCTAAATAAGAACTATCAGCAGAACGCAAAAAGCCAAAGCCATCTTGCAAAATCTCGAGAACACCGTCGCCAAAAATATCTTCACCACTTTTAGCGTGCTGTTTTAAGATTGCAAAGATAATATCTTGTTTTCTAAGACGGGCAAGATTTTCAAGCCCCATTTTTTTCTCACCAAGCGCTACAAGCTCGGCGACAGAAGTGTTTTTTAATTCAGTTAAATTCATAGTTTTAAAAATTCTTGAGGATAAAATTGATATGTTTGCAATTACTGCTTTTGTTGTATATTTCTTTCATTTACTTATAAAAATTTCTCTTTCAAGCAATGTGTAAAATTAATTATTACTTAGCTTTTGATGATAATTACGCGATTGGATATTGAATTTACACCACTTTATCAAGAAAAACAATGGATTGCTGAAAGGGGTTTCTGTAAGATTTCAAGCAATTTACACTAAAATTATAGGGATGTCTATATTTTTGATTATATTTTATAGAAATAAAAATAATAAGCGCCATCATAAACGCTTATTACTAATATTCATTGAACAAATTAAAGTTGTGGGTCGATAAATGCTTTAAGCTGTGCTTTTGACAAGGCACCTACTTGAGTAGCTACTACTTGACCATTTTTAAAAATTAACAATGTTGGAATACCACGAATACCAAATTTTGGCGCTATACTCGGATTTTGTTCTACGTTTAATTTAGCAATAATAATTTTATCACCATATTCTTGCGCGATTTCCTCTAAAATAGGGGCAACCATTTTACAAGGTCCACACCATTCAGCCCAAAAATCAACTAATACAGGTTTTGTTGATTCGTTAATCGTATTATCAAATGTAGCTTCAGAAAGTGAAACAATGCTATGACTCATTTAATTATCTCCTAAGGAATTTATCTGAAATTATATTAGGATATTTTCATATCTACTGCTAGTAATTATTATAATAGGATATAATTATTAGTGAAGTTGTTATATTTAGTATGTTACAATTGCCAAATTCTGATAATTATACTTTAAACAATAATGATTCAATCATATCTTACAAAAACAACTTTCAATCAATTTCCCCTGCATCCATTAGTTATAAAAGCATTGGAGAAAAAAGGTTTCGTTTACTGTACCCCAATTCAAGAACAAACATTACCATTAACCTCAAAAGGAATTGACATTGCAGGACAAGGACAAACTGGTACGGGTAAAACGATTGCGTTTTTGGCTTCAACATTTAATCATTTATTGAATAATGATCCATTAGGCGATCATAAGCCGAATCAACCACGAGCTATCATTATTGCGCCAACGCGTGAATTAGTAGTACAAATTTATCATGATGCGCTACCTCTTTCAGAAGAAACTGGTATTAAATTAGGATTAGCTTATGGTGGTGATGGTTATGATAAACAATTAAAAATGTTGTCTTCTGGTGTTGATATATTAATTGCTACCACTGGTCGACTAATTGATTATGCAAAACAAGATTATATTAACTTAGAGGCAATTCAGGTCGCCGTTCTTGATGAAGCAGATCGTATGTTTGATTTAGGTTTTATCCGTGATATTCGTTGGATATTTAAACATATGACATCACCTAAAAAACGCCTCACTATGTTATTTTCAGCAACTTTAACCCATAATGTTCGTGAACTTGCTTTTGAATATATGAATGAACCACAATATATTGAAGTTGAACCAGAACAAAAAATTGGTCATAGGATTAAAGAAGAACTATTTTTCCCATCAAATGAGGATAAATTAGCTTTACTACAAACTTTAATTGAAGAAGAATGGCCTGACCGCTGTATTATATTTGCAAATACTAAAGTTGCTTGTGAGAAAATTTGGCGCCATTTAGTGGCTGATGGTCATCGTGTCGGCTTATTGACAGGTGATATAGCACAAAAAAAACGTTTATCTATTCTTGATAAATTCACTCAAGGTGATCTTGATATATTAGTCGCAACCGATGTTGCTGCACGAGGTTTACATATTCCAAATGTAACCCACGTTTTTAATTATGATTTACCTGATGATTGTGATGATTATCGACATCGAATTGGTCGAACCGGCCGTGCAGGAGCTGAAGGTTATTCAATTTCATTAGCTTGTGAACGTTACTCTCAAAACCTACCAGCTATTGAAAAAGCAATTGATCACGCTATTCCGGTTAGTCAATATGATCCTCAAGCATTACTCACCGATCTACCTACGCCAAGACCTTTCAAAAGAACAACTCGTAGAAAGCCGTCATAATAAGCTAATAGCTAGCGAATTAATTTAATACCATCATTAAACCAATAAATTTAATGATGGTATTTAACTTAAAGGATAAACCGACAATTAATCGACATTTTGCTTGGTTTGCAAAAACTCCTGATAAGCTAACTCTATTTCTTTTTTCAAATCTTGAGATAATAATGCTACATGTTGGCCAGATAATGCGCCATATAATCCAAATAAAATATTAAGTGATAATTTCGGATTCTTATGTTTAATTCGGTAATAAGTTTCCAAGTAACCCTTTCTTTTAAAACTCTGAATATCGGTAATATCAACACTTATCATTAGTTTTTCTAATGATATTGTCATATTAGGTAACGCTTTTAAACGATTTTGAGTTTTTGCTAATTTTTCGCTTTGATCTTGTTTAGCATGCTCAATGACTATTTTTACAATATCATGTAACTGCTTACGGTCTGTCAGTAGGTTGTCACCGACTTTATAATAATCAAGTAATTTATTTGAACCTTCAAAAACCAAATTAAGAGGCTGCATTCCTAGTTCAATAAAAAGTGATCGATAATTAGGATGAGCTCTTAAATAAACATTTTTTTGATCAACCCACCCGAACATAGTTGACTCACTATTAAGACTAAATCCGCCAAAAAACGATCTTATCGAAACGTCTTTAAAGCCAGAAAACTCTTGTTTTATTTTTTCCGCTAATTTTCTACGCATAATAAGTTCCTTTTTAACTTACTCGTTTAAGTAATTTTAGTGAGTTATTTTTATGTTAAACTATAGCAATTACCTTGATATTTAAATAATTATTTATTATAAATTGATAAATATGGGATCTGTCTTCCATAAATGAACATTAATAATATTTATGCTTGATTAATTATATTTTTTTGTTCTAAAAAATTATGGCTTTTTTAATCGTTCAAATTTGCAGCATCTCTTAATATTTCTTTAAAAAAGAAAAGCTGTTTTTACATTGTTATTATGTTGTAATAATTATACAATCAATAGTAGTTAATTTAATGGTAGATATTTTTTTCAAGATGAATCAACATGTTTAAAAACGTTTTTATATTACTGTTTATGTTTTTTACATCAACCGCATCAGCCGACAAATTAGCTTTGATTGATGCATTAACATCTTGTAATCCTGATTTTTTTAAACATGTATATGAACACAAAGATGAGCTAAAAGATCACACTAACGTCAAAATTTTTAATCAAAATCAAGCTTATATTCCTGTTGAAAACCGTAGTGATACGACAAAAAACTTCGTCTATTTTCAAAGTCCAATCATATATAAAAATCTTAAGCTTATTGGTTACTATGATAGTGCTATGGATTTAAAAAAAATGGGTAAATATTATTTTTGGGGTTTTATTATCGAAAATGATATCCACCAGATCCGCGATAGCTTAGATTTTTTAGAATGGAAAAATATGGAAGATAACCTGCTGTATATTGCTAATCCAAAAATTCGAAGCATTAATGACGATATTCAAGTTTGGCATAAAAATACCGGCTCTGTTGTTGGTGTAAAAACAATTCCTGCACCTAATACAACTGAAAAGTTATTATTACTTGAAAAAGGCGATAATATGCACCTTCTGATTTGTTCAATTCAAGGCGTTATTACTAATAATCTAATTAAGCAAGAACGCCCTGATATTTATGCAGATATGATGCTAATTAAATAGCCGACTCATCCATTTCGCCAGTGCGAATACGGATCACCTGCTCAACGTTATAAACGAATATTTTACCATCACCAATTTTACCTGTTTGCGCTGTTTTCATAATAGTTTCAATACAGGTTTCTAAAATATCATCGGGTACCACAAGTTCAATTTTTACCTTAGGTAAAAAATCGACCATATATTCTGCACCACGATAAAGTTCAGTATGTCCTTTTTGACGACCAAAACCTTTCACTTCAGTCACGGTCATACCTGTAATACCTTGATCAGCAAGTGCTTCTCGAATATCATCTAATTTAAAAGGTTTGATAATTGCTTCAATTTTTTTCATATCTCTATTTACCCTTAATTCGAGATTACCAATTCTTAAATCCAAAAGCAGAAGTAATTGGATAGCGTCTGCCTTTGCCAAAGTTACGAGCAGTAATTTTCGGACCTACTGCTGATTGTCGCCTTTTATATTCGTTAATATCAACTAATTTAATAACACGTCTTATTGTTACTTCATCATAACCTTGTGCAACTAGTTGTTCAATCGAAAAATCCTGTTCTACATAACCCTTTAATATTCCATCTAAAATATCATAAGGTGGTAAGCTGTCTTCATCTTTTTGATCTGGAGCAAGTTCAGCCGATGGAGGACGAGTAATAACGCGTTCTGGAATAACATAAGAGCGACTATTTCGATATTTAGACAATGCAAATACCATAGTTTTAGGTACATCTTTAAGTACATCAAAACCACCCGCCATATCACCATAAAGTGTTGCATATCCGACAGACATTTCACTTTTATTACCTGTTGTTAATACGAGCCTACGACGTTTATTTGACAAAGCCATCAAAATAACACCTCGACAACGTGCTTGTAAGTTTTCTTCGGTAGTATCTTTTTCCGTACCTAAAAACATCGGTGTTAAAGAGGTCATGAAGGCATCAAACATCGGTTCAATTGAAATAATATCAAACTCAACCCCCAATATTTCCGCCTCTTCTTTTGCATCAGCGATACTAATATCAGCTGTATAGCGAAATGGCATCATAACAGCCTGTACTTTATCTTTACCTAATGCATCAACGGCAATAGCTAAAGTTAACGCTGAATCAATACCACCTGATAACCCTAATACCGCACCTTCAAAACCATTTTTAGTAATATAATCACGCGTTGCAAGTACTAGCGCATCATAAACAGCCGCTAATGGATCGCCATTAAGGCTAGGTATTGGTTTATGATTATCATTGAGCTGAAAAACAGAAATTTGCTCTTCAAATGAATTTAATCGCTGGACGATATCACCTTTTTCATTACAGACAAATGAACCACCATCAAAAACAAGCTCATCTTGGCCACCAATTTGATTCAAGTAAACAATTGGTAATCCGATTCTTATTGCATGTTTTTTAATAAGTTCTTGACGATAATGAGGTTTTTCATAGGCATACGGTGAAGCATTGATCGAAATAACTAAATCGGCACAGTTTGCTGCAATTCGATCAATGGGTTCACATTGCCAAAGATCTTCACAGATTAATAAGCCAACTTTTTTACCTTTAAAATCGACCACACAAGTTTGCTCACCAGCAGTAAAATAACGTTTTTCATCAAATACATCATAATTAGGTAATTGCTGTTTGTGATAACACGCTAATTGCTGTCCATCGAGAAATAGTGACAATGAGTTATATATCAAACCATCTTGCCAATGAGGATGACCAACAATTACTCCACATTGTTTACTAGCTTGTTTGATGGCCGATAACGCTTGTTGGCAACGATTTTTAAAGTCATCACGATAAATTAAATCTTCTGGAGGATAACCACAAATTGCAAGTTCAGAGAAAATAATAAGATCATGAGATGAATGGCTTTGCATCAATTCAATGATTTTCTGAGTATTACCTTCAATATCACCTACACACCAATTTTTTTGTGCTAATACGAAAGATAAGGACATATAAATTCAACATTACAGATAAAAATTGGCAGTAAGTTTAAATGATTCTAAGTTGCGCTGCCACTTTTTTATCGTTAACATGCAATATTAAATTGGCATAAACTTGTTTGGAAATAATTATGCAAAAGATCCTAGATGTAGCATTAGAAAATCGCAGTTATCCTATTACTATTGGTGAAAACTTACTTAGTCAATTCGAACATTTCAAACTATACGGCGGCCAGCGAGTACTTATTGCCACCAATGACACGATTGCCCCGCTTTATTTACAGCATTTGATAGATATGCTTGAGGCTCATGGGATAAAAACAGATTTTGTTATAGTCCCTGATGGCGAACAATATAAAACCATGGAAACATGGAATCAAATTCTAACCGCTCTACTTGCCAATAATCATACTCGAAATAGCATCCTTATAGCGCTAGGTGGCGGTGTTATTGGTGATGTTGCTGGTTTTGCTGCTTCTGCTTATCAACGAGGAATTAAATTTATACAAGTACCGACAACGTTATTATCACAAGTTGATTCATCCGTTGGAGGAAAAACAGCCATCAATCATCCTCTTGGTAAAAACATGATTGGTGCATTTTATCAGCCACAAGCTGTCGTTATTGATATTAATTGTCTTAAAACTCTACCACCACGAGAGCTTTCAGCCGGTTTAGCCGAAGTAATTAAATATGGCATCATTATGGATTCTGAGTTTTTTAATTGGTTAGAAACGCATATCGATGATCTACTTAATTTAGATGTAGATGCCTTGAGTTATTGTATTTATCACTGCTGTAAACTAAAAGCACAAGTCGTTGCCGCCGATGAAACAGAACAAGACATGCGTGCTATTTTGAATCTTGGTCATACTTATGGCCATGCTATTGAAGCGGAACTCGGCTATGGTAATTGGTTACATGGTGAAGCAGTTAGTGTTGGTATGTTAATGGCGGCACAAACAGCTAAATTGCTTGGTAAATTGACTGATAAAGATATTGAACGAATAAAAAATCTATTAATTAAAGCTAAACTACCAGTTAAAAGACCGGAACGAATGACAATTGAATCTTATATTCCACATATGCTACGAGATAAAAAAGTTCTTTCAGGACAAATTAGATTGGTCTTGCCAACTAAAATAGGTGCAGTTGAAGTCATTGATGTTGTTGATAAACAATTGATATTAGAAGCAATATCATCTATTTAAATTCTCATTTTTTCACATAACCGGCTATATTCAATATACGGATGCATGCAATTCTCTCACCGCATCCGTACATATTTATTTACATCCACTCAAGTTAAATTATTAATACCTGTAAATATTAGCTTACAAAACATTAATTAATCTAACAATAAGTTAATTTTTGATTTACTATTCCGTAATTTTGTGTTTACATATTGCTTGTTTATGTAATTAATATTTTACATATAAAAATATGAATAATTTTAACAAGGAAAACCAAATGTTAAAAGATACACTAAATAATGTTCGAATCAGAGATGAGCATATGTTAATCACGCCCGAAGAAATAAAAAACCTTTATCCATTATCATCTGAATTAGAAAATCAAATTGCTTCATCCCGACAAACCATTGTTGATATTTTAGAACGTCGAGATCACCGATTACTTATAGTTTGTGGTCCCTGTTCTATTCATGATCCTGATGCAGCTATTGAATATGCACATAAATTAAAAAAACTTTCTGATGAAGTGAAAGATAACTTATTTATTGTTATGCGAGTTTATTTTGAAAAACCAAGAACCACTGTTGGTTGGAAAGGTATGATTAATGACCCGCATATGGATAGCTCATTTGATATTGAACATGGCTTAAAAAAAGCACGTAAGTTGTTACTTGATATCACTAAGATTGGATTACCAATTGCGACAGAAGCGTTAGATCCAAACACTCCGCAATACATTGGTGATTTAATCAGCTGGTCAGCTATTGGAGCGAGAACAACTGAATCACAAACCCACCGAGAAATGGCTTCTGGACTATCAATGCCTGTTGGTTTCAAAAATGGCACAGATGGTAGCTTAGACGTAGCAATTAATGCAATGAAATCAGCTTCAATGGCACATCGATTTGTTGGAATTAACCAAAAAGGACAAGTTACAGTATTACAAACTTTAGGTAATCCACATGGTCACGTGATCCTAAGAGGTGGAAAAGCACCTAATTACGATGCCGAAAATGTTGCATTATGTGAACAACAAATGGATAAGGCTAAATTAGTCCCTAACTTAATGATAGATTGTAGTCATGCTAATTCCAATAAAGATTACCGCAATCAACCTATCGTTGCAGACTCGATTATTGAGCAAATTAAGCAAGGCAATAACTCGATTATTGGAGTAATGATAGAGAGTAATTTATTTGAAGGTAATCAATCATCTGAACAACCAAAAGAAAATTTCAAATATGGTGTATCTGTTACTGATGCTTGTATTAACTTTGAAACGACTGAGCAATTATTGCGAAGAATGAATAATGATTTAGCACAGCCGTTAAAGAGTAGAAAAAAGTAAACAGTTAAAGATAAAATTATCTTTATAAATCGCCGACTATTGTCGGCGATTTTTTTTACTAACTAAGTTGCTTACGAGCATTACGGAAAATTCGCATCCATGGGCTATCTTCACCCCAATTATCTGGATGCCACGAATTGGTTACCGTTCTAAATACTCGCTCTGGGTGCGGCATCATAATCGTTGCTCGACCATCACTTGAGGTTACTGCGGTAATACCATTTGGTGAACCATTTGGATTTGCCGGGTACTGCTCTGTCGCTTTACCAAAATGGTCAATATATCGAACTGCAACCAAGCCAGAAGCTTCTAAACGAGTCAAATGTTCTAAATCACGGGTTTCAACTTGACCTTCACCATGTGAAACCGCAATCGGCATATGCGAACCTGCCATATCGGTAAATAGTAATGACGGACTAGATTGAATTTGAACTAAACTAAAACGCGCCTCAAAACGTTCCGATATATTACGAACAAAGCGAGGCCATAACTCAGCACCTGGTATCAGTTCTTTTAAATTCGACATCATCTGGCAGCCATTACAAACACCTAACGATAAAGTATCATTGCGATGGAAGAATTGCTCAAATTCATGACGGACTTGTTCATTAAATAAAATCGACTTAGCCCAGCCTTCGCCTGCCCCTAATACATCACCATATGAAAAACCACCACAAGCAACTAACGTATTAAATTGATTCAAAGTCACTTGACCTGATAATAAATCAGTCATATGAACATCAATTGACTCAAAACCCGCTCGAGCAAATGCTGCTGCCATTTCAACATGTGAATTGACACCTTGTTCACGTAAAACTGCAACTTTAGGCTTCACCCCTTTGACTATGTAAGGTGCAGCAATATCTTGCTCAATATCAAAAGTAAGATGAACATTTAAGCCTGGATCATCATCATTTTGCTTAGCTTGGTGTTCTTGATCTGCACATTGTGGATTATCACGTAAGCGTTGCATTTGCCAAGTGGTTTCTGCCCACCATGTTCTTAATGTCAATCGCGATTCGCTATACACCACGGCGCTATTATTACGAATAATAAATTGCTGTCCTGTTTTAGCTGTTCCTAATGTATGAATCGCCTGAGATAATCCAAACTGCTTAAAGCATGTCATGACTTTTTCTAAATCACCATTACGAATTTGAATAACTGCGCCAAGTTCTTCATTAAATAGTGAGGCAATAACATCGCTACCAAGTGAATTAATATCAATATCTATACCACAATGTCCTGCAAATGCCATTTCTGCTAAGGTTACCAATAAACCACCATCAGAACGGTCGTGGTAAGCAAGTAAGGTATTTTGCACAACTAAACTTTGGATGGCCTGATAAAAAGCGGCTAATTCTTTAGCATCATGAACATCAGCTGTTCTTTGTCCTAGATGACGATAAACTTGTGCTAATGCTGTTGCTCCTAATGCTTGATGACCTTTAGATAAATCAATAAATAGTAATAGATTATCCTCATCTGTACAAAGTTGTGGGGTAACTGTTTTACGCACATCTTCAACTCGAGCAAATGCGGAAATCACCAATGATAACGGTGAAGTTACCGTTTTTTGTTCACCATCTTGTTGCCATGTTGTTTTCATTGACATAGAGTCTTTACCAACCGGAATAGCTAATCCTAAAGCAGGACATAACTCTTCACCAATGGCTTTAACGGCTTGATAAAGACCAGCATCTTCACCTGGATGACCAGCTGCAGCCATCCAGTTAGCTGAAAGCTTAATACGTTTAATGTCGCCAATATTTGTCGCAGCAATATTGGTAATTGCTTCACCAACCGCTAATCTAGCTGATGCAGCAAAATTAAGTAGAGCAACCGGGGCACGCTCCCCCATCGACATTGCTTCACCGTAATAACTGTCTAAACTTGCTGTTGTCACCGCGCAATCGGCAACCGGCACTTGCCAAGGTCCAACCATCTGATCACGAGCAACCATACCTGTTACCGAACGATCACCAATGGTAATTAAGAAAGTTTTTTCCGCCACAACTGGCAAATGTAATACTCGTTTCACCGCATCATATAAATTGATATCGGATGTTGAAAAATGATCCCCTTCTGCTTGGTTAGATTTAACATCTCGTAACATTTTAGGGGTTTTGCCCAATAACACATCTAACGGTAAATCTATCGGATTATTGTTGAAATGTTCATCATGTAACACGACCGCTTTATTTATTGTGGCTTCACCAATTACTGCATAAGGTGTACGTTCTCGTTTACAAAGTTCATCAAATAGCTCAAGACTTTGCGGATGAATCGCTAGTACATAACGCTCTTGAGATTCATTACACCAAATTTCTAACGGTGACATTCCGGGTTCATCACTTAATATTTTGCGTAATTCAAACTGACCACCACAGCCACCATCGCTAACCAATTCCGGCATAGCATTGGACAAACCACCAGCGCCCACATCATGAATAAATAAAATTGGGTTTTTATCACCAAGTTGCCAACAACGATCGATTACCTCTTGGCAACGACGCTCCATTTCTGGGTTATCACGTTGAACTGAAGCAAAATCAAGATCAGCATCTGATTGTCCTGATGTCATAGATGAGGCAGCACCACCACCTAGACCAATATTCATGGCAGGCCCACCCAAGACAATTAATTTTGAACCGATAGGAAATTCACCTTTTTGAATATGTTCACGACGAATATTGCCCATACCACCAGCTAACATAATCGGTTTGTGGTAACCTCTGACTTCATCACCATTATAACTGTTTACTTTCTCTTCATAAGTACGAAAATAACCAAGTAAAGCTGGACGACCAAATTCATTATTAAATGCCGCACCACCTAAGGGCCCATCCATCATAATGTCAAACGCACTAACAATTCGATCGGGTTTACCAAAATCTTGTTCCCAAGGTTGTTCAAAATTGGGAATTCGTAAGTTCGAAACAGAAAAACCTACTAATCCTGCTTTTGGTTTAGCTCCTTTTCCTGTCGCTCCTTCATCTCGTATCTCACCGCCACTACCGGTTGCCGCTCCCGGCCAAGGAGATATTGCCGTTGGGTGATTATGGGTTTCCACCTTCATTAAAATATCAGCATATTCCTGATGATAATCATAGCTTCGACTATCATAATCAGCAAAGAATCGTCCAACTTTCGAACCATCCATAACCGCGGCATTATCCTTATAAGCGGATGACACATAATCTGGCGTATGTTCAAAAGTATTTTTGATCATTTTAAATAATGATTTTGGTTGTTTTACACCATCAATAATCCAATCAGCATTAAATATTTTATGACGACAATGTTCAGAGTTTGCTTGACCAAACATATAAAGCTCAATGTCAGTTGGATTACGGTTTAATTTCTGAAAATTCTCAACTAAATAGTCAATTTCATCTGGTGCTAAAGCCAAACCTAATTTTAGATTAGCTTCCTCTAATGCTTGACGACCTTGTCCTAACAAATCAATAATTGTTACTGGTTTGGGTTGATCAGCCCTAAATAATTGTTCAGCTTGCTCAAAACTGCTTAAAACGGTCTCCATCATTCGGTCATGTATCAAGCCCAGAAAAGCATTTTTTTGACAATCAGTTAACGGAGAACTAGCTTGCACATAATAAGCAATACCTCGTTCTATTCGATGGATTTGTGATAATCCACAATTATGTGCAATATCAGTAGCTTTAGATGACCATGGCGAAATAGTACCTTCGCGTGGAGTAACTAAAAAGAGTATTTTACTGGTTTTATCTTCGACATCTATTTGTGCACTTTTAGGGCCATATTGTAACAACTTATCTAAGGTTAATTGTTGTTGAACAGTTAATTCAGCACTTAAATCAATAAAGTGAATGTATTGGGCTTCAATATTTGTTATAGGGATAGATTGTTCACGACAAGAGGATAAAATTTTATTAATACGAAATGCAGATAGAGCAGAAGAACCAGCTAAAATTTTCATGCTAAGAGTACTCTTTTTAAGCCAAAATAGGAAAAAAATAGAACAACATTATAAAATAAACTGACCAAAGAGGCTATCTTAAAAATCATAATATAATGTAATCAAAGAATTTTGAGGAAAGGGGTTTTTTAACGCTCAATTCGGCTTTTTATGATTATTTAAAACACTACAATTTTTTAAAATAAATCTTTAATGTTTATTATTAAATTAAGAAATTTTTTAATTACAATCAGTTAGTAATCATTATTATAAGGATTATATTCATACGGCAAAAGTAAGCCAAACTAACCTTCTGACGATGATATCAATAAAAATATAAAGTAGAGTAGATTAATACGCCAACCAGAGTTGGCGTATTGATTATGATTAAGCTTCGTTCCAACTGTCTCTTAATCCCACTGTTCGATTAAATACTAAATTATCTTCAGTGGCATATTTACTATCAAGACAAAAATAACCTTCACGTTCAAATTGATAAGCTTGTTCTGCTTCAGCTTTTTGCAAACTAGGTTCAACAAACCCATGTTTAATAATTAATGAATTTGGATTGATAGTTGATAAAAAGTCCTCTGCACTACCTGGATTTGGAGTATTAAATAGCCGGTCATAAAGACGAATTTCAGCTGGCTTAGAAAATTTAGCTGACACCCAGTGAATAACTCCTTTAACTTTACGTCCATCTTCAGGATTTTTATTTAATGTGGCAGGATCATAACTACAATAAATAGTTTGAATATTACCGTCCGCATCTTTTTCAACACGCTCTGCTCGTATCACATAAGCATTACGCAAGCGAACTTCTTTACCTAATACTAAACGCTTATAATTTTTATTAGCTTCTTCCCTAAAATCAGCTCGATCTATATAAATTTCACGCGTGAATGTCACTTCTCGATGACCTAATTCTGGGCGATTAGGGTGATTTGGCATGCTAAGTACTTCATCTAGTGTTTCCGAAAAGTTTTCAATGACAACTTTAACAGGATCCAGTACCGCCATTGCTCGTGGCGCATTTTCATTGAGATCTTCACGAATACAGAACTCAAGTGTACTCATTTCAACGGTATTTTCTTGTTTAGTTACACCAATTCGATGACAAAATTCACGAATTGATGCCGGTGTATAACCACGGCGACGCAGACCCGATACGGTAGGCATCCGAGGATCATTCCACCCGTCAACAATTTGTTCAGAAACTAACTGGGTTAATTTTCGTTTAGAAGTAATCGCATATTCAAGATTTAATCTTGAAAACTCATACTGATGCGGTCTTGCTTCAATAGTAATATTATCTAAAACCCAATCGTACAAACGACGATTATCTTGAAACTCAAGTGTACAAAGTGAATGGGTTATATTTTCAATAGCATCCGAGATACAATGTGTAAAATCATACATTGGATAAATACACCATTTATTGCCTGTTTGGTGGTGCTCAGCAAATTTTATACGATATAACACGGGATCACGCATAACAATAAATGGTGATGCCATATCGATTTTTGCTCTTAAACAAGCTTTACCTTCTGCAAATTTACCTTCTTTCATTTGGATGAATAATGCTAGGTTTTCTTCAATGCTTCGATCACGATAAGGGCTATTTTTACCTGCTTGTGTTAATGTTCCACGATATTCGCGGATTTCATCAGCAGACAACTCATCAACATAAGCAAGACCTTTATTAATCAGTTCTATTGCATATTCATATAAACGGTCAAAATAGTCAGATGAGTAACAAATTTCACCATCCCACTGGAATCCTAACCAACGAACATCTTCTTTTATAGATTCAACGTATTCGATATCTTCTTTGGCAGGATTGGTATCATCAAAGCGTAAATTACATTTACCCTGATAATCTTGCGCAATTCCGAAATTTAAACAGATAGATTTTGCATGACCAATATGTAGATAGCCATTAGGTTCAGGTGGAAAACGGGTATGGGTTGTTTTATATTTTCCAGCCGCAAGATCTGCATCAATAATTTGACGAATAAAGTTAGTTGGACGAGTTTCGTTCTCTGTCGGTAATACACCGCTCATAAAAAAACCTCTAATTATATATGTTTACTCATGACCAATTTAGAAATGAGATTTTTCTCTTTTATCATTTGACCAAAGAATATAACAAATTTTTTGTTTTTTCGAAACGTTAAAACAAGAGTTTTAAGTTATCTAAAAAATATTGTTATTTAAATCTATATCTTTCTTAATAGTTTTTGATTAAATTTTATTAAATCTGGCTTGATTATTCATCACCTGATTTTATCGAAACCACAAATCTAGCGCCCCCTAATGGACTCGTCACCACAAAGGCTTTACCGTCGTGGAATTCAGCCATTAATTTTACATAAGCAAGCCCTAACCCATATCCGCCAGTTGAACGTGTGCGGCTAGTATCAAGTCGAGCAAAAGGCATAAAAATTTTTTCACGAGCATCAAAAGGAATACCAGTCCCATCATCATCAATCTCTAAAATCACTCGATGATCCTGTTTCGTGATATTCAACACAGCTTTATGTGCAGCATATTTAAACGCATTGAGTAGTAAATTTTTGACAATAGTTTCAGCCAAATTAGTATCAATTTTGGCTTCTACATCTTGACTATTACAAACTAGCTCAAACCCTTCTGGTTTAAATAGTGCTAATGATTGACAAACTTTTTCGCCCCATTCTTTCAACGATACATTAGTAAGATTTAATTCGATGTTACTCTGCTGCATTTTGAAATAATTCAAGCTGGCATTAATTAGCGTTTCAAGTTCGTCAATATCATCGCTCATCCCTTTTTGCAGTAATGCTTTTTCATGCTCATCAGTAGACTCTTCAAGCATACTTAACTCAAATCGCATCCGTGCAAGTGGCGTGCGTAGTTCATGAGCCATAGCATGAGAAATCGTTTGATTAGTACTAACTAAATGTTCTATGTGAGTCCCCATGTTATTGAGTACATTAGCTAACGGTTTGAATAACCAACCTTTCACATTTTCAGTGCGTGCTTTTAAATTTCCCTGCCCCAATTGCTCTGCGGTTTGACGAATATTAACCAGATCTTTCCAAACAGCACTGAAAGCAAAATAGATTAAAATAAAAAAGATAATGGCACTAAACAAAGCCCAAATAATAAGAAATACACTTAACGACATGGTATTCGATTCTAATATATCGCGCATTAAAATCGGACCTAATTGCAATAGATGTCCATCTTTTAAATCAATATAGACAACCTCATCATCACCATCATAAGCAAAACTAAGTTTTTCTAGCTCTTTTTTAACCGAATAAGATAAGATAGTATTTGCTGGTAGTATTTTTATTGGATAACCAAATGAAGGCTGCAATTCATTCACTACATCTTGCAATGGACGTTGCTTATTTTCATCAATGTGTTTACGAATTAAGTTGACAGTTCCGCGTTGAGATTCACGAAAAACAATATGATCATCGGGCATATCAGTTAATGATGAAGGTAATGAGTCAAATACCAATAATGCACCATAAGCAATAATACATTGTAACGAAAGCAAAATAACAAGGTAAAAGACGATGCGGCGATTGAAAAATAGCGGTTTAGCTAATAATTGTTTCAATGATTTTCCCCTTCACGCATAAATAAATAGCCTTTTCCACGCACTGTTTTAATCCGTGATGAGTTGTCAGGATCATCTAGTAATTTGCGCCGTAATCGAGAAATGCGCGCGTCAATAGAACGATCGCTACCGTCAAAATCAATACCTCTTACTTGGGAAAATATGTCGTCTCGAGATAAAATCTTACCGGCGTTATTTGCTAATAACCAAAGTAAATCAAATTCTGCCGTAGTCAAATCGATATCTTGCCCATCTAATAACACTCTTCGATTTTCACCATCAATAACTAAATTATCAAAGACCAGAGTATTATTGTTAAACGAAGTTATTAGTTCCTTATAGCTTTCTTTATCGGTTTCGATCTGTTTTCGTCGCAACAATGCGCGAATACGAGCAAGTAATAACCGCGGTTCTACAGGTTTAGCTAAATAATCATCTGCACCTAACTCTAAACCGACAATTTCATCAATGTTGTCTTCACTCGCGGTCATAATCAAAATATAGTTTGTAAACCACGAACGTATATCTCGACATATATCAAATCCAGATTTTTCTGGCAGCATGACATCTAAAATAACTAAATCAGGGTTGATCTGTTGTATTTTTTCTTCGGCACCGGCACCACTATTATGCCAATCAACCATATACCCTTGACGAATTAGATAAACTTGGATTAAATTGGCTAATCTTTCATCATCTTCGATGATTAATATACGTTCACTCATTTTCGGTTCTCTTTACCGTATAATGTGTACTTCATTTACCTTATTATACAGGTAAATGAAGCCTCGTTACAAAAGATATACAAAGAGCCTACAAAGTTTACTAGCACTATATGAGAGAATTGGCGCCAATATCTATAACTAAGCAATTTTTACGTTAACTATGAATACTTTTTCATCAATTACTAATCACCTTTTTCAGCCATCTTATACTCACCACCAAAACCCTATTATTTTATGTGATTTTGATGGCACAATTAGTGTTAAAGATGTTACTGATACTTTACTTAGCCAATTCGGTCAAGATGGTTGTGATGAACTTGAGGAATTATGGGTTAGTGGCAAAATCGGCTCTCAAGAATGTATGAGTAAACAGATTGCATTAATGGATGCTAGTCTGGAGGAACTCAATCAAGCATTAGCAAAAATTGAAATTGATGATAATTTTAAAGCATTTATTAATTACACCGAAAAAAATCATATTCCAGTTCATGTAGTTAGTGACGGCTTAGATTATGCTATCCAATTTGTCTTAAAACGTCATGGTATTGAGCATCTACCTATTTATGCCAATAAGTTAATGCATAATAATCAACGAAGTTGGCGCCTAGAGTTCCCATTTGCCAATAAGGATTGTATTAAACAAAGTGGTAACTGCAAATGCAATCATGTTAAACAACAGCAACATTTCCCTCAGATACTATATGTTGGTGATGGTACTTCTGATTTTTGCGTTTCTCATCATGTCGATCTGGTTTTCGCCAAAGATAAGTTGATTAATTACTGTGAAAAAAACAATATTAAGCACAGTGCTATTGAGAGCTTTGCTGATGTAACCGCAGCATTAAAACAGATGCAACAAACACTAATTCCAGTCATGGCGGTAAAATAAAGGAATAATAATGAGTACAATTGAAGATTTATCTTATTTTTTACCTGGTAATAAAAATGGCGTGCTATTAATTCACGGTTTAACTGGTACACCAAATGAAATGCGTATTTTAGCCAATGGTTTACATAAAGCTGGATTTACTGTGTATGCAATACAGCTAGCTGGTCACTGTGGTACAGAAGCAGATCTATGTAAAACAACTTGGCAAGATTGGTATAAAAGTGTTCAAGATGGTGCTGATTATTTAGCTCAACATGTTGATAATCTGTTTGTCGCAGGTTTATCTATGGGCGCATTATTAGCGTTAAAATTAGCTGCCGATCGTCCCAATCAAGTGAAAGGTGTTGGTGTTTTAGCGCCTACATTTTCTTATGATGGCTGGAGCATGCCATTTTGGGCTAAAAAATTCTTCTTTTTATTAGTCTATTTCAAAAAACTTGGTATTTTTCAAAAAGTATCTTTTATTGAAAAACCACCTTATGGCCTTAAGGATGAACGGATTCGAGCCGTTGTATCTGAAAGTATGTTAAGTGGTGATGCAGCATCTGCTGGATTGGCAGGTAACCCTTTCCCAGCTTTAGCTGAAATGCAGTTATTGGCTAAACATATGCGTCAGGAGTTACCTAAAGTTACCTCGCCGTGTTTAATTATGCATTCAGGTAATGATGACATTGCCAATATTGAAACAAATGCAAAATTAGTTGAAAAACACGTCTCTGGTCCAAAACAGTTAATTGTATTAAATGATAGTTACCATTTAATTACTATTGATAGCCAACGCCGAGAAGTGATTAAAGAATGTGCTTCATTTTTTAATAATCTTGCAGAAGGAAATTAAACATAATGTCATCTTTAGTTATTTTTCTTTGGGTTAGTAATATCTGTTTTGATACTTTAGGACAAGTTGCCTTTAAATATGCCGCAATATCACCGACCAATCGAGATGGTTGGTACTATTGGTTGGATTTGGCTAAAAATCATTGGATTTGGGTAGGAATAGCCTCTTACATTGCCGAATTTTTATTGTGGCTAGCCTTTTTAACCTTAGTGCCACTTTCTCAAGGCGTGTTACTCGCTTCATTCAATATTATTACTATCATGTTAGTCGGTCGAATTCTTTTCAAAGAATTACTCACCCTTTATCGCATTATTGGCATGTTATTAATAACTGCTGGTGTTATTTTTGTGGGGATGTCTTAATATGGCTAAGTTTTATTTGATTGGTTTTACCGTATTATTAATGTTTGATACCATTGCCCAGTGCAGCTTTAAATTGGCGGCTGAGCATGCACAACCTCTTGCGATGAGTGTTGAATGGATTATTAGGGTTTTTTCTGGCCATTGGATCTATGTATCAATTGCAGGTTATATTTTTACTTTCTTCACTTGGATGACTTTATTAAAAAAAGCGCCTGTCGGACCTGCTTTTGCGGCGTCTCATTTCGAGGTCGTCACGGTAATGATCGCATCAGTTTGGTTATTTAATGAACCAATAACATTATTTAAGTTAATCGGAACAATATTGATTGTTTCAGGAATTATGTTTCTAGCATTGGCAGAAAGTAAACTAACTAATAAAAACATTCATAATAGTTATTAATCAAATCTAAATCAAAAATCAAGCCTAGCTATATTTCATTGAAGAATAACAGAGTAACAATACTAGGCTTTTAAAGCATTTAATAATGTTAAATTGAGTTGATGTTGTTCTTGTTGCCAATCATTTAAGTTCTCTAAGGATATTTCTGGTTGTTTATCTAATGAACTAAGCAATCGTTTAAACCAACTTTTCGGTTGCCATATTGATAATTCACCAGTGATATCACTACCAATAATTCGTGGTTTAATTGAGGAAATAGTATCCAATAAGTGATAAGTTTGCAGTTTTCCTTGATCCCAATTAGTATGAATAACCTCTTCACTTAATACGTCTTTATCTATCGATAAATATATTGGCTTAGTATTACGATATTGCTCAGATAAAAACTGGGTAATCAAATCATCAGGCGAATCAAAATGACGAAAAGCATGATTTAAACCAATTCTTTTCGCCCAAGAAACATTGACATCTAAGCTCCAATAAGTCAATTTTTTATGAAATAGCGGTGACCATCTATTTTCCCAAAAATGCCATAAGCCAATATCATTTGAGGTTATGCCTAACACATGGACATGACTTACGAATGGTAAACTTGCTACATAGCTCACCCATGAGCCACAGTGAACACCAAATAGATAACGCATATTGTCTGGATGATTATCAAAAATAATCACTTCAATTGGATTATCTGCTGAATATTGCTTAGCAAGTTGCTCAATAAGTAATAACGAAATATGATGATAATCACCGCTCCCCATCAATACTGTGCCATAGTTTTCTGGTAATGCTTGTTGTAATTGCATTTTAAATTTTTGGAAATTTTTTTCATTACAACCAAAACGAATTACATCTTGCCACTGCGTGAAATCAATCGTTTTAGCGTCATTAATTTCACCTACGCTTTGATCAAAATTAAGGATAACCGGCAATGTCATGCTACTTTCTCCTTATCGGTTTCAAAATGGCCTATTAATTTACGTAAAATTACTCTTAACAGAGGATTTCGAATATAAACTAGATGTTTGGTTAAAGTAAAACTAGCACCTAACGAAGCTTTAACTTCGGGATCTGTCCAACCGGCGACATAACTACTTAGTTTCTGTTGTAACGCATATTCAAGATTAACAAACCAGCTAACAAAATAGAGATTCAATTCCCGTGCCTGCGGATAAACCATACCAATATACTTATCAATTAGAACATTATTCACCACAAAACAGATGTTATAACCAATTAATTGGCCATCATAGTGATAAGTGAAAATACGCCCATTTGCTGCTTTACTTTGCAGTAATTGGATAAAAAATGGTTTGGTTAATAAATCAAAATGGACTTCACTTTGTTCATATACATTAAGATAAAGCTGATAATATAAATCAAGATTGGCATCATCAAAAAAACAGTCATCACCAGTTTGTAAAATGTTAATCTCTAATTTTTCACGAGATTTCAGTTTTCTTCTTAAATTCTTACGACGGCTATATGATAATTTTGCCAAAAAGTCATTTATCGATTCGAAATCGATTGGAACCCACGCTAAAGCTTGTCCTTCAACCTCAATAAAACCATTATCTTTTAATGAACCAATAACCTGTTTAGAATATTGATTATCCTGCTTACTAAGTAAAGGTGAGTCAGAAGGTAAATCTTTCACAATAGTAAAAGGATATTTCTTTGCATACGCCGTTTTAACATTATCAGCTAATTGCTGCGCATTCACTTTATCAGTTAACAAGCTGTATTCAGAAACTGTCGTTCCGACAAAACATGTTCTTGGTTGTAACCAATGTCGCCATTTCCGATAAAAAGGTAATTTATGAACTTTATGTTTAAAATCATCATCGGCAGTTGTGAGCAAATCAAACTTAGCAGAAAAAGCAGGTACACCATCTTCACTCATCCAGCTCGTAAATTCCTGTGGTGGATGAGAAATAAAATTATTGATTAGTTCATTTGGTTCTAGTTGATTGATATATCGCATAACTTTCTATAAAGGATCGGGTATAACTAGAATCCCGCTAACACATATTAGCGGGATTATTTTGCTTTAAGACTTAAAGTTCTTTTTTAGCTCGAGTAATTAATTGGTCAAGTAATTCAATACCTTGATCGATTTCTTGACGAGTAATATGTAATGAAGGAGCAAAAGTGATAACATTTTTATAATAACCACCAATATCAAGCACCAAGCCCATTTTATTACCTTTCCAATCAAGATCCCCTGACATACCAATATCAACCATTTTATCAACTAATGCTTTGTTAGCTGTAAAACCGTCATCGGTACAAATCTCAGCACGTAGTGCAAGACCTAAGCCATCAACCTCACCAATTTCTTTATGTTTCTTCTCAAGTGTTTTTAATCCTTCAAGGAAGTATGCACCACTTTCCATCACCATTTTTTCGTAATCGGTTTCTGAAGTCATTTTTAATACTTCTAAACCAACCGCAGTACCTAATGGATTTGAAGCAAAAGTTGAATGTGTTGAACCAACTGGGAATACTTCAGGATTAATTAACTCTTCTCGAGCCCATAATCCTCCAAGTGGATTTAAACCATTAGTTAATGCTTTAGCGAACACAACTACATCAGGTTTAACATCAAAGTGTTCGATTGACCATAGTTTACCAGTACGATAAAAGCCCATCTGAATTTCATCAACGACTAATAAAATACCATATTGATCTAAAACTTTTTTCAGACCTTTAAAGTAGTTACGAGGAGGAACAATATAACCACCTGTTGCTTGTAAAGGTTCGGCATAGAAAGCAGCATATTCAGCTTGTCCAACTTTTGGATCCCAAACTCCGTGATATTCAGTTTCAAATAAACGAGCAAACTCAGCAACTAAGTGTTCACCATACTCTTCAGCGGTCATTCCTTTAGGACGACGGAACGGATATGGGAATGGAACAAACATTGCGCGATCACCAAAGTGACCATAACGGCGACGATAACGATAACTTGAGGTAATTGAAGATGCCCCCAAAGTACGCCCATGGTAACCACCTTGGAAAGCAAACATTAGTGATTTACCGCCGGTAGCATTACGCACTACTTTTAATGAATCTTCAATACATTGTGAACCACCAACATTAAAATGCACACGGCCTTGGTAACCAAATCGTTTTTCCATACCTTGAGCAATCGTTTTTGCTAATTCAATTTTAGTTGGATGAAGATACTGACTTGCACATTGCGGTAAAGTATCGATTTGTTTTTTAAGTACATTATTTAGACGCTCATTGGCATAACCAAAGTTACAAGCTGAGTACCACATTTGTAAATCAAGAAAGGCTTTACCTTCTTTATCATACATGTAGCTACCTTCACAGCCATCAAAAATCTTCGGTGGTTCAACGTAATGCACGGTATCACCAAATGAGCAATATTTTGCTTCATCAGCTAATAATACTGCGTCGTCAGGGCGACTGTTAATCATTTCTTTAGTTGGTTTACTCATAATTTATCTCACTAATCCATATTCAAATATGACAAAATGTGGCATTATTATCGGAGAAAAGTGATTGTAACAATGTACAATTACTGTATAGATTTTGTGACGACAGACTTGAGATAAAGAAATCACAATAGCTCTCGTAAACCATATCACTATGAATAGGTATTAAAATGAAAAGAATAAGCTGTATAATTTCGCTATTATCAATGTGTTCTCTAGGATATACGCAAATTGTATCAGCAGAATCTAACTCATTGGGAATCGGTCTAGGTTGGTCAACTTCACCATATAAAAGTTATAGTTCAAACTACTATCCTATACCACACATTGATTATGACAATGGCTCGTTTTTTATTGATGATCTTTCTGCTGGAGTTTATGCACTCAATGATGATAATCAAAGTCTATCCTTTGGCGCTCGCTATTTAGCTAATGAATTTAAACCTCACGATTCTGATAATCATAAACTAAAACAGCTTGATAGCCGCCACTCAACCCTACTTGCTGATATTGAATATTCACTTAATACCAATTGGGGGATTTTTTCTAGTAGTATTGGCGCTGATATCCTTGATAATAGTAATAGTATTTTAGTTAATGCTGATTATACTGTGCCTTATATTGAAAATAATTTGATTGTTGCACCAACTATCGGTATAAATTGGGCAAATAATAAACATAATGACTATTATTATGGGATTTCGCACAAAGAATCTGCACGTTCAGGCTTAGGTTATTTCAATGCTGATAGCTCTTTTACGCCTTACTTTGAAATTGCGGCTCAATATTCGTTAACAGATAATATTGCAACCTTTGGTGGAGTCCATATTGATAAACTAACAGGCGATGCAGCCGATAGCCCAATGGTTGATGATAGTACGGTAACATCTATTTATATGGGTGTATCTTATAAATTTTAAAGAATTTTTTATCAAATCTTATTACTAAGGCGATAATATATCATCGTCTATGAAATTTTATTATAAATCGTTATGATAAAATAAACTTCATAAAGCAAATTTTTGGAAATATAACACTATGCTTTGGTTTAAAAACGCAATTATTTACCAACTTAATAATGACAATTTACTTGATAAACAAACTATTGAACAAGCGCTTAAATCGGCTTCATTTTCGCCGTGCGGTAATTTAGATACCACTAAGATGGGATGGGTTTCGCCTTATAATGATAATAACTTAGATAATTTCATTATTGATATGCAAGGACATTTACTGTTACGGATTAAAAAAGAAACTAAAATATTACCAGCGCCAGTAATTAAACAAGCACTAATTGATAAAATTGATAAACAAGAGAAAGCATTAAGTCGAAAACTCAGTAAAAATGAGAAAGCGACATTAAAAGATGAAGTGATGATCGATTTAATGCCTAGAGCATTTAGTAAATATAACCATTATTGGTTATGGATCGATACTGAAAATAAAAGAATTATTATTGATTGTAGTAGTTTTAAACTAGCTGAAGATATTTTAGCAATTTTACGTAAAGAGCTAGGATCTTTAGCATTAATCCCATTATCAATTGATAAACCACTTGAAAAGATAATGACCACTTGGGTTAAAGAAAAGTTAAATTTCCCTCCTTTTATACTAGGTGATGAAGCTGAATTAAAAGATCCACTGGAAGGTAATGGAATTATTAACTGTAAAAACCAAGATATTACTAGCGACGAAATGTTAGTTCATTTAGATTCTGGTAAATGGGTAACCAAACTTAAAATTATTGATGAACGTGGTATCAACTTTATTATAAACCCAGACTTTACATTGAAAAAAGTAAAATTTGATTCTATTATAATGGACGAAAATGAAGATATTGGTTCTGATGAGTTTGATAAACGACTTGAAGCGGATTTTTACATTATGGCCAATACTTTATCTAACTCTATAAATGATTTATATATTACAGTTAATAAAATTGGTTAATGCCAATTAAAGTTATTTAATTTTTAAAATGTAGGATTATTCTATCTAGCTTTGCGCAATTTATGTGCTATAATTAAAGCTAGATTATGTGTAACATAATTATTAGTAATATCTATTTATAAGAAGTAAATTTAAACAATAAAATCAAATTAAACAACGTCTATAACAAATAAGTTGAGGCAAAAAATGAAAAAAACGACTCTAGCTCTAGCAATTGCAGTTGCAAGTTTAACCGCTACTGCCGCTAATGCAGCATATGAAGACAACACTTTTTATACAGGTGCTAAATTAGGTTGGTCAGAACTTTATAAATTAGATGCAAAAAAAGTTCGTGCTTTTGATGATGTAAGTATAAAAACATCTAATCGCAGTAATGTTGCTGGCGGTGCATTCTTAGGTTTCCAAGCTAATCCTTACTTAGCATTTGAATTAGGTTATGACTGGTTAGGTTCAGCTAAATACAAAAGATCTTTTCATTATGCAGGTAAAGGATACGATTTAGGAAAAAGTAAAGTTTCTGCTCAAGGCGTTTCTTTAACTGGTAAATTAAGTTATCCATTATCATTTATCTCTGACGATTTAGATATCTATGGTCGTGCAGGTGGAATGGTAACTATCGCTAAATGGAAAAATGGTGGTTTGACTAAAGATCTTTATGGTAAAGGCGGTACAAAAACAGATTTATCACCTGTTTACGCATTAGGTCTTGATTATCGTCTTAACGAAGACTTCTCAACTCGTTTAGAGTATCAATATGTTCAACATATTCATACTAAAACTGATGCATCTCCAGACGCAGGTACTGTTAGCTTAGGTATCACTTACCGTTTAGGTTCACCAGCGGTTGCAGCTCCAGTTGAAATCAAAACTGAAGTAAACCGTTATGTGTTAAATGAAGATGTGTTATTTGCTTATGCAAAAGCTGACTTAAAAGCAGAAGGTCGCCAAGCACTTGATAACTTATTAGCAACTCTTGTTAAAATTAACCCATCTGAAAGTGCTATCGTAGTAATTGGTCACACTGACCGTATTGGTTCTGATAACTACAACCAAAAACTTTCAGAACGTCGTGCTCACACTGTATTAAACTACTTAGTACAAAAAGGTGTACCAGCTGAAATCATCTCTTCACGTGGTATGGGTAAATCACAACCAGTTACTGGTACTAAATGTAATGCACTTCGTGGCGCTGACTTAAAAGCATGTTTAGCACCAGATCGTCGTGTTGAAATTGAAGTTAAAGCACGTAACGTTCAAGAAGTTCAAGTAATTGATCAAACAAAATAATAATTGTTGATTAATGATATCTGTTAAAACCCAGCTTAAAGCTGGGTTTTTTATTTATACCTTTTGTTAATTAATAAATTATATCTTGTTTTTAAGCTATAAATTATCCACAAAAAAGATTATAATTATCGCAATATTGTTAGTATCCTAGTTAAAGGAGTAGCCGTGCCTACTGCAATTTGGCAAGATTGTCTTTCTCAATTACAAGAGGCCCTTCCAACAACAGAGTTCAACTTATGGATTCGCCCGTTGCAAGCAGAAATGATTGAGAATAAACTTTATATTTATGCGCCCAATAGATTTGTATTAGATTGGGTCAAAAATAAATATTTAACGACTATTTCACAGCTATTAAATACACTTTTAGGTAATGATTCTTTAAAATTATATCTTGAAGTCGGCTCCACTCTGTCAGTAGAAAAAAAATCTGAATTTAATCAATCTAAGCCTGATATTGCCCCAGCTTGGAAAACAACCAAAGAAAGCAATAGTAACCACACATATTATTCAGGAATTAATCATAAACATACATTTAATAGTTTTGTTGAAGGTAAATCTAACCAACTTGCTGTAGCTGCAGCAAAACAAGTCGCTGAAAACCCAGGAAAAGCTTATAACCCATTATTTTTATATGGATCAACTGGGTTAGGTAAAACCCATTTATTACATGCAGTTGGTAATGAAATCATAGTCGGCAAAGCCAATGCTAAAGTGGTTTATATGCACTCAGAACGCTTTGTGCAAGATATGGTAAAAGCACTACAAAATAATGCTATTGAAGAATTCAAAAATTATTATCGTTCGGTTGACGCACTACTTATTGATGATATCCAATTTTTTGCTAATAAAGAACGATCTCAAGAAGAATTTTTTCATACCTTCAACTCATTATTGGAAGGTAATCAACAAATAATCTTAACTTCTGATCGTTATCCTAAAGAAATTAATGGTGTTGAGGATCGTTTAAAATCGAGATTTGGTTGGGGGTTAACCATTGCTATCGAGCCACCTGAGCTTGAAACTCGAGTTGCGATTCTAATGAAAAAAGCGGAAGAAAATAATATAAAACTACCTGAAGAGGTAGCATTTTTCATTGCTAAACGTTTGCGTTCCAACGTGCGTGAATTAGAAGGAGCATTGAATCGTGTGATAGCCAATGCCAATTTTACAGGTAAATCTATCACTATTGATTTTGTAAAAGATGCTTTGAAAGATTTACTTGCCTTGCAAGAAAAATTGATTACTATTGAAAATATTCAAAAAACGGTTGCTGAATATTATAAAATCAAAGTTTCTGATTTATTATCAAAACGTCGCTCTCGTTCAGTTGCAAGACCAAGACAGGTCGCTATGGCTTTAGCAAAAGAGTTGACGAATAAGAGCCTTCCAGAGATTGGAGATGGTTTCGGCGGTAGGGATCACACAACTGTATTACATGCTTGCCGAAAAATTGCAGAATTGAAAGAAGAAAGCAATGATATTAAAGAGGATTATTCCAATTTAATTAGAACATTATCAACTTAAAAAAGAATTAACACTATGAAATTTATTATAGATCGTGAAAAACTTATTAAGCCCTTACAGCTTGTTAGCGCACCGTTAAGCAGTCGCCCTACTTTACCTATTTTAGGTAATTTATTATTACAAGTTATTGATAATACATTATCAATGACCGGAACCGATTTAGAGATTGAGATGATATCTCATCTTCCTTTAACCGAACCTTGTGAGCCAGGGGCAACAACTGTTCCCGCAAGAAAGTTCCTCGATATTTGTCGAAATCTACCAAGTAATGCCCAAATTTCGATAAGCGTTGACGATAACCGATTAATTATTCAGTCTGGACGTAGCAAATTTTCCTTAGCCACATTACCTGCGACAGATTTTCCTAATTTAGAAAATTGGCAAAGTGATGTTGATCTATCCATACCACAAAAGACAATCAAACGACTTATTGATGCAGTCCAATTTTCAATGGCGAATCAAGATGTAAGATATTATTTAAATGGTATGTTATTTGAGATCGAAGATGGATTATTAAAAACCGTTGCGACAGATGGTCATCGTTTAGCTGTGTGTGCTCAACCCGTAGGTCAAAATATCGCGGAATCTTGTTCAGTTATTTTACCTAGAAAAGGGGTAATAGAACTAGCTAAACTGGTTAGTGACAATGATGAGCTGGTAAATATGCAGATTGGCAATAATAATTTACGTGTTAATCTTGGTGATTTTACCTTTACTTCAAAACTTATTGATGGAAGATTTCCTGATTATAAACGAGTGATGCCTCGTAATCCGGACAAACCACTTGAAGTATCATGCGAAGAGCTTAGAAATGCATTATCACGAGTGGCAATTCTTTCAAACGAAAAATTCCGTGGTATAAGATTATATGTACATAACAACCAAATAAAAATCACAGCAAATAATCCTGAACAAGAAGAAGCGGAAGAGGTGATTGATGTAAAATATGAATCACAAGAGCTTGAAATTGGCTTTAATGTGACTTATTTATTAGATATATTAAACACACTAAAATGTGATAGCGTACAATTATTATTAACAGATGCAACATCTAGTGTGCAAATTGAAGATATCAATAATCAATCGGCTACTTATGTTGTTATGCCAATGCGCTTATAATAAATAAATAAATAAATAACTATCTATCAAACTTCCGGTTTCGGCCGGAAATTTTACCAACATGACTCTTTCACAAATCAAAATCCACAATTTTCGAAACATTGATTATGCTGAATTATCATTATCAAATCATTTCAATTATATAGTTGGTGATAATGGTAGTGGAAAAACCAGTCTACTTGAGGCTATTTATATGCTTGGCCATGGCCGAGCATTTAGACATATTCAATCAAATAGAATCATACAACATGAAAAGCCTGAGTTAGTTTTATTTAGCCAAATAGAGTCATCTCAACAAATTCGCACAATAGGATTATCAAAAACACGAAATAATGATAATACGATAAAAATCGATGGTGATGAAGGATTTCGATTAACTGACTTAGCTAAGCTATTACCTATTCAACTTATTACTCCAGAAGGATTTGATTTACTTACTGGTGGTCCAAAATATCGTCGCGCGTTTATAGACTGGGGATGTTTTCACCATTACCCAGAATTTGTATCACTATGGAACAATTTAAAACGATTATTTAAACAAAGAAATGCGTTATTAAAACAATCTTCTAACTATAATCAATTATTACCTTGGGATAAAGAACTAATACCAATTGCCGAAAAAATCAGTCAAATTAGAGCAGATTATAGTCAAAATATATTTCCGCAAATTATAGAAACTTGTCGGAATTTTTTACCGGAGTACCAACTAAATTGCCAATATTATCAAGGTTGGGAATATGGGATGAATTATTCTGATATTTTATATAAACAATTTGAGAGAGATAAATTCATTAATTACACTTCATTAGGCCCACATAAAGCCGATATAAAATTACGTATAGATAACATTCCAGTAGAAGATTTGCTATCTCGTGGACAATTAAAATTACTCATGTGTGCATTACGTTTATCACAAGGTGAATATTTTTCAGAGAAAACCGGACTATCATGTATTTATTTAATAGATGACTTTGCTTCTGAACTGGATCAAAATAAACGTAATCTATTAGCTAAGCGGTTAAAATCAGCTAAATCTCAAGTTTTTATTACTGCAGTTAATCAAGAACAAATTACCCATATGATCGATGAAAATGATAAGATTTTTCACATAAAATCTGGTATAATTTCTTAAATATATAGAATGATATAAATAATTAAACAAGTCGAGAAATCCATGTCTAACTCTTATGATTCTTCAAGCATTAAAGTACTTAAAGGACTTGATGCGGTTCGAAAACGTCCAGGAATGTATATTGGTGATACTGATGATGGTACAGGCCTTCATCATATGGTTTTTGAAGTGGTAGATAATGCCATTGATGAAGCATTAGCGGGTTATTGTCACCATATCGAAGTTACTATTCATCCAGATAATTCTGTTTCAGTACGAGATGATGGCCGAGGAATTCCTACCGGCATCCATGAAGAAGAAGGTATTTCTGCTGCAGAAGTTATTATGACCGTTTTACATGCTGGTGGTAAATTTGATGATAATTCATATAAAGTATCCGGTGGCTTGCATGGTGTAGGTGTCTCGGTTGTAAATGCATTATCGGATAAATTAGAATTAGTTATTTACCGTGAAGGTAAAATCCATAAACAAACTTATCATTTAGGCGTGCCAGAAGAACCACTTAAAGTTATTGGTGAAACGACTGAATCTGGTACTTATGTTCGCTTCTGGCCAAGCCCAGAAACTTTTTCTAATATTGAGTTTGTCTACGATCATTTGGCGAAAAGATTACGTGAGCTATCATTTTTAAATTCTGGTGTTTCAATAAAACTTACAGATGAACGAACTGGTAAAAGTGAACACTACCATTATGAAGGTGGTATTCAAGCATTTGTTGAATATTTAAATAAAAATAAAAATCCAATCCATCCAAAGATTTTTTATTTTAGTACTGAGAAAGATAATATTGGTGTCGAAGTTGCTTTACAATGGAACGACGGCTATCAAGAAAATATCTATTGTTTTACCAATAATATTCCTCAACGTGATGGCGGTACCCATTTGGCTGGTTTTCGTGGAGCAATGACGCGTACACTAAATAACTACATGGAAGCTGAGGGATACAGCAAAAAAGCTAAAATCAGTGCCACAGGCGATGATGCACGTGAAGGGCTAATTGCAGTAGTATCAGTAAAAGTGCCAGATCCTAAATTTTCATCACAAACCAAAGATAAATTGGTTTCGTCTGAAGTAAAATCAGCGGTTGAATCAGTGATGGGTGAAAAATTAGCTGAGTATTTACTGGAAAATCCATCGGATGCCAAAATTGTGGTTGGCAAAATTATTGATGCCGCTAGAGCTCGTGAAGCAGCACGAAAAGCACGAGAAATGACACGCCGTAAAGGTGCTTTAGATTTAGGTGGCTTACCAGGTAAACTAGCTGACTGTCAGGAAAAAGACCCCGCATTATCAGAACTTTACTTAGTGGAAGGGGACTCTGCGGGTGGTTCTGCAAAACAAGGACGTAACCGTAGAAATCAAGCAATTTTACCGTTAAAAGGTAAAATCCTTAATGTTGAAAAAGCCCGTTTTGACAAAATGCTTTCGTCTCAAGAAGTCGCAACTTTAATTACTGCTTTAGGTTGTGGTATTGGTCGTGATGAATATAATCCAGATAAAATGCGTTATCACAGCATTATCATCATGACCGATGCGGATGTGGATGGTTCACATATTAGAACTTTATTGTTAACCTTCTTCTACCGTCAGATGCCTGAAATTATTGAACGAGGTTATGTTTATATCGCACAACCACCACTTTATAAAGTTAAAAAAGGCAAACAAGAACAATATATTAAAGATGATGATGCAATGACTCAATTCCAAATTGCTCTAGCTTTGGAAGATGCATCACTACATGTTAATGATCATGCCCCAGCTTTAGCCGGTGAAGCTTTAGAAAAATTAATTGCTGAATACCAAAAAGTTGAAAAACTAATTACTAAAATGGAACGTCGCTATCCTCGAGCGTTGCTATCAGAATTAGTCTATCAAGAAGTATTAGATGAAGATATTTTAAAAGACCAACAAAAAGCTGAACAGTGGGCAAAATCAATTGTTGAAAAATTATCAAATAAAGAACAACATGGCAGTAGCTACCATTATAGTGCGGATTACAATGAAAAAGCAGAGTTATATATACCTGTAATCAAAGTAAGAACACATGGAGTTGATACCAGTTATGCTTTAGATCAAGTATTTATTCATAGTAATGAATACCGAAATATTTGCCATTTAGGCTCACAATTGAAAGATTTACTGGAAGAAAGTGCATTTATACAACGAGGCGAACGAAAACAACCAGTAAGCTCATTCGAAGAGGCTGTTGATTGGTTAATTCGAGAATCTCGCCGTGGATTAACTATCCAACGTTATAAAGGTTTAGGAGAAATGAACCCCGAACAACTATGGGAAACAACCATGGATCCAACCAGTCGTCGTATGTTGCAAGTAACCATTAAAGATGCAATTGAAGCAGATCAATTGTTTACTACATTAATGGGAGATGAAGTCGAACCTCGTCGACTATTTATTGAGGAAAATGCATTAAAAGCAGCTAATTTAGACTTTTAATAACGATTATTTAATCAATAAAAACCAGACATCCTGTCTGGTTTTTTTACCATTTTTAATAGTTATTTTTATTAAAGATAACTATTGATTAAAATCTAGTTCAAATCATTCGACATTATCAATTTTATTTATCTGTTTACTGGCAAACAGGACGATTAATTTTTAAATCAGATACCGCTTTATTCATCTGTCTAATCATATCTTTAGGACTTTGTGCAATATAAACTTTACCTCGAGTAGCGTTAGCAACACAATCTATTTTATGTTCACCCGCTATATCAACGATATTTATCTTAAGTCGAGGTTTCTGAGCTGCAATATAATTAGCTAGAGTACAAATATTATTCCTTGAGCAGTTATCATCGCCATCACTGATTATAAGGATATAATCATCTCGTTTTACACCATCCAGCATTTTACTTGCTTTTTCTAATCCGCTATAAAGTGGTGTGCCTCCGCCACCAGCTGCACTTGGTGTTAATCGATTAATTTTACTTTTTAAAGCGCCTCTGCCCGAGTAATTATAAAATGGTGTTGTATCTGCCGCTGGACAACTATTTAATGCCACTAATGCTATATTAATATTTTGTTGAATTTTATCGATACTAGTCAATGCCACTTTTTTACTGGTTGATAAACGAGTCGGTAGTCGAGACATCCGTTTTTCATACGCAATTCTTTCTGATGCAGGCATATAGCTAGGGTAGCCATGGGTTAGATAATTAAAATATTGCTGAACTTGTGAAGGAGGTTCAGCTAATGTTATCGTCATTGATAAAGAGTTATCAAAGATCAACGCCATTTTGGATGGATTAGAATTTTTTACCAATTCTTCCTTAGTAATACAATTTGGTGGATTTTTTACTTTTGGCGCTGGTTTAGGTTCTGATTTGCTAACCGACTCTGGTGTTGGGTCAGGTACAACTACAGGTTGTGGCTCTGAAACCTGTGGTTCTGGTTTCAATTCAGGTTTAGGTTTAATGACAAGTTCTGGTTGTTTTGCAAATTCAACGGTTAGTTCAGTTTTTTTCGGTTCAATTGGTTGTGTAATCGCTGGTTCGACGATTGGTTCCACCTTGCTAGTCTTTTTAAAAGGATTAAAAAAGAACCATAACAAACCTAAAATTAATAATAAAAATAAAACTAATATTAAGGTGTACCACCATCGCCAAAAACCTTTTGGCGCGACAATAGGAGGTTCAGGAAATACAATTGGCTCAAAAGTATCAATAATAACTGGTTCATTATTGATCACATAAATTTGATTATTTGGACTTTTAATTCTTGCTAACCATGAAGAAACTAAATTTTTTTGTTGATTATTTAAAGGAATTAATTTTACAGTTGTTTCAATATCATTGATTCGAGTATGTAAAGCATCTTCAATTACTGCTTTTTGCGAGGCGTCATTTATATCATTAAGTGATATAGGTTGACCTTCAAGGTTTGTATACCAAGCAATATATTGGTTATTTTCTATTAATTTTGGTGAAGCAAAAATTGAAAATGTTCTTGCTGTCAAATGAGGTTTAAGTATCGAAAGTAAAGAATTATACTGTTCCAGTGACTGCATCTTGTCTACATTATTATGATCAAAAGCAATACGAGTTATTCTTTGCATCTCTAAACTTATTCCTTGTTACTAAAAAATTAGTATAAAAGCCCATTGGTTAACTAGATATTTTATTTACAAATAGGTTTACTAATATTCATATCTGAAACGGCATTACTCATTTGATTGATAAGCTCGGTTGGATTTTGAGCTATATAAACATTACCACCAGTGCTTTTTGCTACACAATCTATTTTATGCTGTCCAGCAATATCAACAATATTAATTTTTAAACGAGGTTGTTCTGTAGCTATTTTATTAGCAAGAGTACATATATTACTTTTAGTACAATTATCCTCACCATCACTAATAATTAATATATAATCATCACGATTAATGCCATCAAGCATTTTACTGGCCTGTTTAACACCGCTATATAATGGTGTGGCACTATTATATTCTAATGGCTGCAACCGTTTAATTTTACTTTTTAATTTTTCTCTATCTTCATAAGAATAGAATGATGTAGTTTGTGCAGCCGGACAACTTGTTAACGTTACAAGTGAAACATCTATATTTTGTTGTATTTTATCAATACTGGTTAATGCCACTTCTTTACTACTTGATAAACGATTAGGTAATCTGGTCATTTTTCTTTCATAAGCTTCGGCTTCTTTTTCTGTCATCGAATAGAAATCACTTTTTAAATATTTATCGATACTTTCTTGTGATTCCATCAAGGTTAAAGTCATTGAGGCTGAATTATCAAATATCATCACCATTTTAGAAGCAGACTTATTGTTAGTTAATTCTTCTTTAGTTATACAATTCTTAACTTCCGTTACAGGTTCTGTTTTTGGTTCTAAAGCATTGGGTTGTTCAACTACGGGGGTTGATTCAACTTCTTTTTTTTCAGTATTTTGCGAAATTATTGGTAGCGTATCTGATACTTTTTCTTTGCCATAAGGACAAAAAAAGTACCAAACAAGACCAATTAATATAATTAAAAACAGTACAAGCAATAAGAAATACCACCAACGCCAAAATGATTTTGATGCTGGTGGTATTGCGATAGGCTTAGGTAAAATCGGGGCTTTAAATGAATTAACAATAACAGGGTCATCATTAATTACATAAATGGTATTTCCTGAGTTTTTTATTCTCGGTAACCATGCAGATATTAATGCTTGTTCCTCACTTGTCAATGACATTGATTTGATTACGAATTCAAGGTCATTAATTCGCGTATTCAGCTTTTTTTCTATCTGCTTTTTATATTCTTCACTTTCAATATCATCAAGTGAAATAGGTTGCCCTTCTAAATTACTATACCAACCAATATATTGATTATTATCAATTATTTTTGGTTGAGCTAAAATCGAAAATGTTCGTTCAGTTAAATTATTTTTTAGCAATGCTAATAAAGAGTTATATTCTTTTAACAAAGAAATCTTATCCGATTCACTCTGATCAAATATAACTCTTGTTATACGTTGCATGGCTAAATTATTTACCTAAATTTAAAGCTTTTTGTAACTGTTGAAGTTTTTTATTTAACTTATCTAATTCAACTTGTTTTTCAAGTTCAGATGAATTGGAATTGTTAACTTTCTTCAACTGTTGCTCAATATCATTAACTTGTGCTTGTAAATCATCACGATTTTTAGCCTTTTGTTTTACTTCACTAGTTAATTGAGTTAATTCTGTTTTTAATTTTTGCAACTGTGTCTGTTTTTGTTTCACACTTAATGAAGTCGAATTTTTTTGTCTTTCAATCGTTGCATAAATTTCTCTGAATTGTGCATTAGCTCGTTTTTCATTCTCTAAAATTTGCTCTTTTTTATCAATACGAGCTTGATAGTTACCTGAATAATTGCAACTAATTTTATCCATAATACCAATGTTAGTATTAGTTGGGTCACATTGTTCTGGCGTTGTCGAACACCCCGTTATAAGTAACAATGGACTAAGTAAAAATATAATAGATATCTTTTTCATAATTAGCTTACCCTTACAGCTGAACGTTGTTGAGTAACAAGATTAATTTGTTTTTCAAGTACCGCAATTTGTTTATGTAACTGATTAATTTCTTTATCAAGTTTTGACACATTTACACCTGATTGTCGTTCTTGTGAAGAAATTGAAACCCAATCATTTTCAACTTTTTTCATGCGTGATAATTTATCTTTCAAATAAGCAATGTTAGCGTCTATTTGAGTCAGATCTTTTTGGGCCTGTGTTTTAGTGACTGATTGAGAATTAATTTGTTTATTTAACGATTTTAATGTTGCCAAGTTTTTATCTAAAACAGCTCTCGCATTTTCAGTTATAGCTTGGACTTCATAGGTATTTTGCTGAACATCTTGAATATAAACATCAAGTCGCATTTCAGCATCAGCATATTCAGCTCGTTTAGTATCAAGATAATAATTGGCCCCCATCATTACCCCACAACCAACAGCGGCTGAAGCAAGGCATGCCCCGGTTTTACCACCCAATAAAACACAACCAATACCACCGATTCCGGCACCTATAGCACAAGACTGCCATGCTGATTTACTAAAAAATTTGGCGCTATTACTTTTGCTTAAAGCTGGATCAACATCTTTTGAACTTGCACCACCTGATGCTTGACAACCTGATAGAATCAAGGAGATACACAAAGTTATTGTTACTATTAATTTATTCATTATTACTTTCCTTTTATTTCATTACACGTCTCAAGCCAATTTGTTCGGTCGATCTTCCCTGATTCAATATATTTATTAATATGTTTGAAATAGAGTTTTAAGTAATCGCTCATATTAGCTTTACCACTATTTTCAAGTATAAATTGCGTAGGTTTAGATTGATTATTAATAATATCCTTATCATAATTTGTTGCAGTATTTACAATAGTATCTGAATAGTATTTTAATATAAAATCACGTGCATTTTTAGACTCATTTAGGACATTATTTAAATCATTTAGTTTCACTTTGGAACACATATTATCTTCATTCAATGTCTCTATTTCATTTGGATCACATACCTCATTAATCATTGTTTCATATAAATTATTATTATATTCAAATTTAGCATTTAAATCGGAAACATTAGCACATAAAAAAGCACCCAATTGTAATGCTGATTGAATAGAGCGATCTCTTTGTTCATCACGAGCTTGATTGGCACTACGTAAAAGAGCATTAAGTTGATTTAATTCTTTTTTAGTTTTTTCATCATCAACTTGCTTGGTAATTTTTTCTAACTCACTAACCACATTATCATCTTTTGAAAGACCCGCTTGGTTACCCAGTTCATTCCATTCTTTGTCGAGTTCTTTTACTAGCTCATTCGACTGTATAACTTCAGTTGTATAAACTAAACGAAATCCGACATCTTTGCTTTTATAAGCACTTTGAACATCATAGTAAGGTTTTTCTATTTTTAACGAAGTAGTTATTGATGCTTCAGGTGTTAAATAACTTCCTCCACGAACAGTAATACCTCCTTGCTGACCATGATAACGATCAAGTTTATTCATGCGAAATGAATCGAACATCATTTCACTCGCATTACCCAAAATATCATAAAGACCAAGCGGATTGGCTTCTAACCGACCAATAAGTTGTAATTTACCATTGGCTGATTTTGCACCAGAAAACCAAGCATAATTTTCTAAACTATTCCCCATAGGAAATTTTGATTCACGAAATTCTGACTCAGTAACTTTAGCACCACCTCTTGCAGCGTATTCCCATTCAGTATTCGTTGGTAAACGAAAATAACCTTTTGGAACATCATTTGATCTATTTTTTGTTTGTTCAATTAACCAACGATTATATTTATCCGTAAAAGCCACGGCATCAAACCAACTGATGTCAGTAATAGGAAAAGCAAGATTCGTTTTAGCTGTTGGGCAATTATCATTCATAACAGATTGATATTGAAGAGCGGTAATTTCATATTTGCCAATAAGATAATATCTTTCGGCACCTCCATCAGAAAAACTACCTGAGATATAATTAGGTGTTGCATACTCAGCGAAACCAAGTTCTTTTTGGTTATTACCTAAAATAATTTTAATATCATCTAATGGTTTACGTGTTGATGTAAAGACTTTTTTCATTACCAGACTACCTTCACATGGCATAGGTAGAATAACATCATCATTGTCAGGTTTAGGATTATAAAATTTACTATCCCAAGGCTGAGCATATCCACTACTAGGAATAAAACTGAAAGCAATTACCAAAAAAATAGGCTTAAACTTACGCTTCACGTAGGCTTTCTGCTGGTTGAATACTGATGGCACCTCGTCCTCCTATCGCAACAACAATGAATGATATCAATAGTGTTAATATAAATGCGATAATAAAATGATAAAATTGTAATTGACTAACAATTGGTTGTGAAACTAAATTTTTACCTAAAACCAGATTAAATGCACAATTTCCTAATAAAAATAGCAAACATGATACTATAAAAGCTAAAAAGCTTAACGTCATTGCTTGTATCAGTAAATAGAGCATAACTTGCTTAGACTTAAATCCTATAAGCCTCATAAAAGCAATATCTTTACGTTTTCGCTCTATATTAGATAAAAATGAACCACTGAAAGATAATATACATCCAAAAATTGCCGTAATAGCAATCACACTAAAAATAAAACCTAATACTCGGTCAATGGCTTGCATATTTTCAATCGCACTAGCCTGAGTTCTCGTCTCTATATTTTTTTCACGTAATTTAAATGCTAAAGGAGCAACATCATCAAGTGAATCAGCATAAATTCGGGCTCTTGCAAATGAGTTAGGGTAGGAAGAATCAACTAAACCCGTTCCGGTTGGAAAAATTTTACTTTGATAACCATCATAAAAATGTTCCATTTCAATTAAAAGATCTAAGCTTATAAAACCTGCGGCACGACTATAATACGTTTCAGGAATAATGCCAATAACCTCTAATTCTGTTATCCCTTTTTCCAATTTACCATCTAGTTGTCTGGTGATAACCATCTTTATTCGATTACCAATTTTTATTTGCATTTTCTCAGCAGCTAAAGAACTCAATAAAATTTGGTCTTTTTTATCAATCAAAGGCATATCTTGAGTTATTGGATCACCTTTTGCGGTTGGAATAATTTCAGCATTATTAACAAAATGACTTGAATCATTAAGCAAATCAGCTTGAGTATTCAAAGAACGAGTAAGCGGAATAACAAACGCTGTTTCAGGTTGCTTTGCAATCCAATCAAACATTTGTTGATTAAGTTGTAAATTACCAACAATTTTTATCTCTAAATTTTGTGGATCATTAAGTAACTGATGGCGTAGCTGAGCGACAACACCATACTTCAAACTAAACAACAGCAATAATGGCGTAATAACAGATATTATAGATGCGATAATACAAAATGATACTTTCTTGTCATACCATAAATCGGCCAATGATAACCGAGTAATAAATCGCCATTTTGATGTGACATTATCCATCTTTTTACACCCTATTTTATAACGGTAAAAATTCTGATGATTGCGTAGAGGATAATTTTGCCGATAAAGTAAACAATCCTTTATTTTCAATCCGTTGCCAATCATGAGTGACAATCAGAGCTGCAATATTATCTTGTTGAGCTTGCTCTATAATTAAATCAAATAGTAAATTAGCATTATAAGGATCAAGTGCAGAAGTTGGTTCGTCGGCTAACAGTAACGCAGGTTTATGAATAATCGAGCGTATGAAAGATGCTCGTTGTCTTTCACCTATTGATAACTGTTTAGGATATTTATTTAACAAATGACCAATATTCAATTTATCAATTAAGTAATCAAATCTGGTAGTATCAATATTTTTTTGTAATAACTTCGCTGATAATAAAATATTATCTTTAATATTTAAAAACGGTAATAATCCACCTGTTTGTAACATAAATCCCAAATATTTTGCTCGTATAGTCGCTAATTCATTCACATCATTGCGTTGAATCACATCAGCAATATCGTAATTTTGATTATCAACCATAAGATGATAATGGCTGATTTCATCAGGCTGTAAGATCATACCGATCATTTCGAGTAAAGTACTCTTACCACAGCCACTATCACCTTTAATGACAACAACCTGACCGGCTTGAACCGAAAGTTCTGGTAGGCAAACTTTAAAAAAAGATTTGCCTATCGGCCTAGAAATTACCAAGTTATGAATAGTTAACATTTTATGGCAACATTTCTAATGGTACAGGATAGACATTTTCACGTGGATCACTACCTTCAGATAGTGAAATCCAACGATCAACATCAGCATTACATTTTTGATAATAACGGACTTTGCTATTTAGATTACGAATAAACTTTTCTTGTTCAATTCCACTCATACTTTTCCATGTTTCTTGGTCAAGACCTGTTACATCACTTTTATAGGGAATATTATCTAAATATTCACCAAGTAAACCTAAATCAGCAATCTTAGTGACTGAGTCTGATTTTAATTTATTTGGATCTTGTCCCATTGCCGCAGCAACAGAACGTAATTGTGAAAACATATCATCGGCTGAAATTAATCCATCATTAGCTGCATTAGCAATCTTAGTCACAATATCACTCAAATCACTTAATTGTGATTTAGTTAACAAAATTCGCGGTTCCGCAGTTGGAATTGTCGGTTTAATAAAATCTTTATCAGCAATCCATGCTTTGAAAACAGTTGGCGCTTTAGTTCCTTTAGTATCACCTAGATAAGCTAATTGCATCGCCTTACTCAATAGTAAAGCATCTTTTAGCATATTAGAGTTATCATCATCTTTAGCATTAAGCGCATTACCAACTGATGATTCACCTTTATAAGCTAATTTAACTTGCTCTGATAAAGCTTGTGCTAATGAATCTACTTTCTTTCCAAACTCATTAACATCACCAGCATTTACTGGATAATATAATGATTTATGAATAAAATCGTTATAAGTTAAGTCAGAATATTGAGCTGCGGCAACTTGATGATCCTTTTCACCACTTTTTGTTTTTAAATGTAAGGCATAAATTGCAACCCCTTTATGTTGTGCTTCAAGTCGCAATTGGGCAGCATCCATACCGGTGCTTGAAAGTTTATCATCACCAGGAATAGCGCTGGCATCAGTAATCAAAATCATATATCGAGCGCCAAAACTATTCCAATTAATATCATTCAATGCTTGAGATACACCAGCATAAGAGTCTTCGGCAAAATAAGCAGTGGATACTGATGCCTGTTTGAGTGAAGCACTCAACGCTTTAAAATCATCTTTATTTTTTACTTTATTTGGATCTGCAAAAACTTTACTAACAAACTCTAATTTATCTGAGGCTTTTAAACTTGAACGAAACGAAATCAAACCAAATTTAACTTGATCTTGTAAATGTTCTTTTTCAATATGTTGATAAACTCTTTCCACCGCTTCTTTGGTCCTAGAAATATAAGGATCCATTGAAATAGTTGAATCAATAACAAATACAATAGCAGCCTTAAACGGTGCAACTTGATTACTGTTATCATCAGAAGATGAATTCGTAGATTTGTTATTATTTTTAACGACTGTTTCTTGTTTACTAACCGAAGCAACCTCTAAAATTCTTTCATAAAAACCTTGACCATTCATTACCTCTTCACCCTGTAAGATAGGTAATAAATAAAAATTACTTTTAAAATCAATAAATTCTTTAGGTTCTTGAGCCACCACTTGTGGTGCGACTTTATTCTCTTTTAATGCATCACGAATAGGTGTTACTAATGTTTCCGGTTTATCAGCATCAACAATTGTTGATAAAGAAGCTTTATCTTTAAAAAATAATAAAGGATCACGTTCAACAGGATTAGTAAAAACTAAAGTCAATTGCATATTCCAAGCAACAGCACAGGAATTATTAATCCAACCAACAGTTTTACCATATGAATCAGGTCCGACATTTAACCATTCTTGATTATTTTCGTTTTTACGTTCGTACACATAATAACGAGAAAAAGCAGGTACTGATTGACCAGTAGCATCATTAATATTTTTTTTCAACTCACAAGTTGGTGTACTCAAGACTCGCTGATAAAGTGTTGTTTTACCGGCTTGCTTTAATGGTTCTAAAGCCGAACTAACCAAAGGTAAGCAAGTCAGGCTAAATCCGAAAATCAATGTTGAAATTACTGTTTTTTTCATACCTGCACCTTAATTATTTTTGTAATTCTGCTAACCGTTCTTTAGCCAACTCATTATTTGGATCATTATTTAATGACGTTTCATACCAATAAATTGCCGTTTCTTTATCAGCCTTAAAACACTGGTTATCTTGATAAAACTTCATATCGTATTCTTTCGCATAAAGTAGAGCCACTTTGGCATTCAATAAAGATTGATTTGCATATAAACGCTGTGCGATATTACATTTATTAGCTTGTTTGGCCTGATTTATGATATCAATTACGGTGTCAGTATCAGGTTTACTCTGTAAACATTGCTGAATAAAAGATAAATCATCGGTTGTAACATTAGCAACATTACATTGACTATTACTTTGAGTTAGAGACGTTAAAGGATTTTTACCTTGAGAGAATAAGAAATACCATACTCCAACACCAATCCCAGCTAAAGTTAGCAGAATGACAAAAATAATAATAAACAACCCTAATTTACTTCGGGTCTTAGTGGGTTGTGGTGATATTGCTGGTGCAGGCGTTACTTCTATTTCCGTTTCTATCTCTTTTTCAGGCTCTGCTTTTACCTCATTTTCAATCTCAATTATTTGTTCTTCGGTTTCTGGCTCTACAGATTGAGAATCATCAGATTCAACAAGATTAAAAGTTACTTTATCCGACTCTAATGTATTTTGTTCAATCTCATCAGATATTGATGATTGGGTATTTAAAGCAGATGAAGGGAATACTGTTTCAGCAATACTTACCACTCCTCTATCAGTATAGTTTTGATTCTGTTTATCACGAATTTCAGCAAGAAATCTAACACTATTTTCTTGAGATAACAAAGAATCAACTAGCCATTCATCAACGAGACCACTTAATTGCTCATTCTCGACAGACATGCTAGTTACAGTATGCCAATTCTTTTCTGGTCCCCATTGATTAAGACCGGACAAATAATAACCATCTTGGTTGCGTTGAATAAGTATATCAATATCTGCACTACCACTCCATTTTTGCGCAAAAAACTTAGCAACACCCGGTTTATCGCCTTCTAATTCAATTCTTAATGCCATGATATCCTCTATTTCATCACTATGATTGTATTAATATTATTTTATGGATATTTCATATATGTAAGGTAGTTTAAAAAACCACCTTATTGTTATTAAATTGTTGTTATTAAATATATTCACTATAATACTATTATATTTGTGATTCCTTAAAACAAGTTAAAATTTCACCAAGACGAGAGTTTTGTTCTTGGCTTATTTCACGACCAGCATGATGACCAACATTTTCTTGAGCAAGCGTCGCAAAGGCAATAAACCAATCAAATATAGCAAATTGAGAATAATTTTTGGTCTTATCATCAAGTACTGGCAATGGATGTGATAATTGACTTGAGAATTGACTCAATGGCGATGAAAATATCGGCTTACCTTGATTAACACGGCTAACAGGGATATTACTTGTTTGCCCAGGAATAAAACCAAGCCATGCAATAAAATCAGCCAATAACATATTAATAGAGCTAACCTGCCGAGACTCAAGATCATCACGCTTACTACCTACATTTTCATTAGCTAAAACTTTTTCAGTTAAGCTAGTATCAAGTTTCAAACGGTTAGCACCAGTAATCAACTCTTCAACAATAAAAGAGAGTGCTTTCTGATCAATACTGAAAAATTGTAGAATATGTTTATCTAATACAATATTTCTTAAATGTTCTAGCCATGCAGTAAACACATTTTTAGCAAATTTTGATTCGCTAGCGATATTAGCAACTACCTGAGGTTGTAAAGGTGAATTTACTTCCGGAAAAAGTTCAAAGTCGGTATTTAAACCAAAATCGTTTGAAGAATTATCGATTACGTCATCACCGCTAGTATTGCTGATATCATTATCCATATGGCTAGAATGATATAGAGCTCGAATAGTTTGATCCGGCAATTCTAAAACTTTAAGTAATTCACCTAATAATAATGCTTTTCCTTGTAGTTCTTTTACAACATTATTAATTATCTGTTTTTTCTTACCTAATTCTTCATCGCTATCAGCTTGATACCAAGTATCAAAACGCATATTGATAATATAATCAATTTGTTCATTAAGTTGTTCAACAATCCGCTGTTGTTTGACTTCAGTAATGGCGACTTGTTCTAAATACTGGCTAATTCGGCCAATGCCACCATCATTTAATTTTAACATCGCATCCCACGCTTGATCAGGAGCGTTGACATACTCTTGAATATCTGGATTTTCAACGAATGTATTTTTCAACATTAACATTTCTTGTCGATAATTTTCATTGTAAGACAATTCAATATTTGCTTTAGCATCGACATTTAAAAATGGTACGTCAAATCCTGGTTTACGGACCAAAAATACATTGTTAAATTTACCATCATTTGACCAATTGGATAGCCAATCATAACTACCAAAACGTTCTAAAATGGTTTGCTGTAATAAGCCACCTTTACCCCAAGTATTTTTTAAATTGTCTTGGGATAACGACAATGATGCGCCAATTCGTTTATCAAACATCGTGATAGCCCATAGTAATCCAGCTTTCTTTGTTGCTCTTTTATCAGCTGTTTCGCCTTGGGTTTTATCAATCCATCTTTGTAATACTGGACCAACATCATTAACATCTGATTGTTTATCCGATGGCGTACAAACTACCAAAACATTCATCTCTTGGCTATCAGTGTATTTTTCAAAAAGATAAGCGACTTTACCGCGTAATAAAAGTTGAGCGATAGGATTACCTTCTTTGACATCAGAAATAGAAATTAAATTTAATCGACCACGATATCCTGGGAAATCAAGCAGATCGACATTCTCAAAAGTAGGTACACGAGTTTGATTCACTAATGGGAAGATCAATTCTGCAGTTAAAAAGGCTAATTGCGCTAATGATATTGATGTTGGCACTCCATTAAGTGGCGTAACTGTTACCGATGAATCATTTTTAGTATTTAACCTTTCAAGCATATCGACATTCATGATGCTATCAATCTGTGATTTAGTACCATCACCATTGTCCTTAACTAACACGGTGAGGGGCGCATAAATGGTATTTACATGATTTAAGCTTAATAAGGTTGTCGCCAATTGAATATAAATTGCTGTAAGTTCACTGATACCACCCCATAACACAGAAAATAAAGCACCACGGTCTGTAATCGAAAGATAAGGTAACAATGACATGACTTTTTCCCAATAACCACCTTTCAATCCTTCAAGTGAATTGCCAAAATTTTCAGATAAATAATCATATAGATCAACGATATCATCTTCAGTTATACCGCCGGTGTAATCAGCTTGCTTTTTACTTTCGATACGTTGAATAAGTTGATTTAACTCTGAAAACTCAACTTTATTGATAACTTTTTGTTGATCAAAATCTTTAAAATAGGCATTAATTAAGATTTTAACAATTTCTATTTCTTGAAATAATTTCAACTCTAATGGATAGTTGGCAATACCACCTTTGGCTGTCCGACTAAACCGAGTAACAAGTCCGGTTGCCTCTTTACCTCCACCGACAGGATTTACGTGATCAATAAAATCTAAAACTTCATTATCAACTACTGTTTCAAGTTTACCATTTTCACCAGCCGCTAATGCTGAAATAAGATAAGATTTACCTGCTTGTGACAAACCAAAAAAACCGACCGCAACGGATTTAGTCGACACATCACCTAAACGTTTAGCACTATTACGTAATCGGCGTAGATCAAGAATTAAATTATCAGCTTCATTATGCAAACGTTTCGATGAATCTCGGGTTTGATTGACCCATTCAATTGCCTGTGCTGATGCTTGATAAATCTGTTCCCAAGATTTAGGAAGTTGTTCGTTTAAATTTTTCATCGTTTTATCATTCCACTATCAAGCCAATATTGTGTGCTAATTAGGCCAGAATTTACCATTGTATTTAGACTAAGCTTTATATCTTTGGTTTTACTGCAAGCACGTCCATCAGAAGCTTTGACATCTTTAATATAGAAATTCTCAACTGTTTTTTGTCGATTTTTTATTCCTAATGTTACTTCTAAAACTACTCCTTCAGCACTTAATCTTTTAGCCACATCACTATTTTCAATAGTTAAAATATAAATTGCTGAGGCAGGCCAACGATCAATTTCTAACTGTTTGAAACCAAGTCTTGTTGTGCCTCGAATTTCAAAAGAGATCTCAGGAAAATCATAATCAGGATCATCTAAATCGATATCTTGATAATAAATATTTTCTTTTTTTATCATATTTAGATTATCTAATAGACCAATATATTTAACCGTTGAATACAAATCCATATTGGCGGATCTAAAATAAAAATTAGCTAATCTTAGGTTTTTACTTAAGAAACATAACATGGCTCCAACTGCTGCTGTTGTTTTAGGATCATCAATGCGCTCTTGTTTATGGAAAGGATACCAGCCACCGGTATAATAACCATGTAATGGTAAAACACGCCCAGCTGGAATAGATAAGCGAGAACGGAAATAGCTTTGTACACCAGGTAAACGAGATGGTCGACCGGTCAATAACAATACATCACATTGATAACAGCTAATAATTTCAGATAAGGCATCGAATGTTTTACAAATATTATAATAATCACCACGAATAAATAAGTGATGAATACGTTTAAGATTTATTTCAACATTTAAATCAAGAACGGAAAATTCAGGATTATTTAGAGCTCGACGAACCGGTTCATTAATAAAATTAAGAACATTATCTGTCATCACATTATTTTGTAATAACTCACCAAAAGTCATGTTATAAACATGTTTTTCGGAATGTAATGGCTCATAAAGTTCATATAGTTTTAATACCTGTAATCCGACAGGTGTAAATAACTGTAAAGTTAATTGTTGTCGTAACACAGCATCTTGAATTGATACCTGCTGTGAACCAATAATGGTGGATAAAATCGGATTTGGATCAACAAGTCCAACCTGTTTTAATCCATTAGTTAATGAAGATAAAACTGTATCTTGGATGATATCAAGCAAAATATCATCACCTGCAACTTTAAAGCCATCACGAAAGCGTTGAGTTGGAACAAGGTAAGCATTACTACTATTAAGTTGTTTATTGGCTCCATAATCCAGTTCGTAATCATTGATGACCAAATCTGTTGTTCCACCACCAATATCAACTGTGGCAATTGTTAGTTTTTGTTTATTGGTTTTGTCTGGTCGTACCATTGAAGCAATAAATTCTTCTGAACGACCATTATAATTGTTCTGCGTTTCGTTAAAGAGATAAACAACTTGGCCACAGGTTGCTTCGTCCCACTGAATATAAACTTCAGGAATATTTGGCCAAATACTTTTCAATTGTTCAGGATTACTAAAATCAATATTATCTTCAGAATTATCCCAACCTAAGCTTTTCCAAACTAGGCCAATAGCTTGATAAACACAGCTTTTAAATATTGCTTGTTCTGGTTTAGGCATTGCCGGGGGAATGGTAAGAATAATAGAACGCAAATTACGCGGTGTTCTTGCGTGTTCAAGCTTGTTGCGTTGAGCGACACTATTAATTTGCATTAGAGCATGCATTAATACTTCACATAGCATAAATGTCATTAGTGAACTACGTGAATATTTTGGGTGGAAAACGGGTATTTTTCGGTCAAATTCTTCCTCAATTTCATTACTGAGGATATGCAGTGCTTCACCATACTCATTAATTAAACTTGAAAATGGCTCTGCGGTAGCAAATGGCTCATGATCACTTTTGACATAATGAGAATTAAATCGCCAACCTTGCTCATACTTTTCTTGATCCCATAAATAACGTTTCGGGCTTGAAAGTCCGGTAGCACCTTCATTCCCTTCGCGGCGACTAGCTAAACGGCTCGCTTCTTTTCCAACCCGAACAATACTTGGCCAGCGGAATGTATCTCGTCTACCACTTTGTAGTGAAAAATGTTCTTTACCAAAAAAAGTTTGCGCAAATTCTACTCGACTTTCGAATGGTTCATTATAGATATGTTCAGGCTGGGTTAAATCTCGAATTTCAAGCTCATAACGACGATTTAAACTATCTTTATCTTGAATATGATCTTCTATTAAAATGCCACATGTTCTTGAGTTACCAACATCTAAAATCATATCAACAGGAATCGATTTAATCACATCATCTCGATTATTCGAGACAATTTTAATTTTTGGTAACTGTAATGAATCAGCAAGCAAACTAAGAATATTTAAATAATGACCATAATAAGCTTTATTAGCTATTTCTAAATCAATATCGTCTTTATGTACTTTTAGACGTTCTGGTTGAGGCGCTAATTCTTGGAATAAATCAATCAACCAACTGGTGATCCATTTTTGCTCTAAATACCATGAAACTTGATCCGAACGATGAGCTAAACTAAATACGGCACCGGTTTTTACATCATTTTCCGTTGGTGCTAAATAAGCAACATCCTGCATATTGGTAAAAATTTTTGTATCAAAGGCAAAAGTAATACGATGAGTATTGCCATCTGGATCTTCACCTTCAGGAATATTAACAATTCGCACTCGACTCCAGTTATGAGGTCCTTTATCGAAGCGCTCTGGCGGAATTGATCTGAGAATTGGAACTGGCAACCAAATACCATCATATAGTTTTAAGGATTGCTCAACACTAATCTCTTGAGTAGGTGTGACAGCAAAAGAAAGATTATCTGGTGCAAAAAATTTACCATTATCGATATCTTCAATTAATCTAACTAACGCTCCACTTTCTGATGGATCAATAAAACAGCCATTAACTTTACTGCGCCATTGATTATCTTTCCAATCTATTTTTAATGCAAAATCAAGAAATTGAATCCCACTATTCATGATAAGTGTAACTTCTTGACCGTAGTTGCGTATTTCTGGAAGCATATACAATCCTATTGTTTTTTCATCGTAATTGGGAACGAAGTCCCGTTATCATAAATTCCCTGACAATCAGCTTGATTGTTTTTGCCTGATTTACACTGAATTTTTGGTAATTGATATTTAGTATTATCACTGCAAATGGCTTCGGTATTACCAGTAATATTTAAATTAGCATTTTGGATACCTGTGCCAACTTTACCAACACATTTAACGCCATCACTACGAGTAACCGTAACTTCGCCATTACCTTGATTAAAATTATAACTTAATTGTAATGGTTTACCTGTTGCTTTATCTTGAATACCAGCACCAACTGACCATTGACCATTTAAAAAGTTTGTTGATCCCTGTTTTAACGCGTCAGCAGGCAAAGATAAATTATTTACTTGATTAGCATTTGCATTAGCTTGATTGCCTTGATCAGAATTACTATTCGTTATAGCTGGTTTATTATCTAAATCAGGTGTTGGTGGCACTTGTCCATTTTTATCATCTTTATTTTGCCCATCTTGATTATCTTTTTTATCATCAGATGGATTAGCATTACTGCCTTTATCACCTTTATCAGCCTGATTTCCCTGTTCACCTTGTTCGCCATTATTTCCTTTATCATCAGGTGAAGTCGTAGATTGTGGTTGATCTGTAGCACCATCTGAATTTACATTATTGGCTATTCCTTGATCTGATGCTGTTGCTGCCGAATTATCAACTACAGCTGGATCTGTAGCAATACCATTAATTGGCTGTACATTAGGATCTACTGCAACTTTTCCATTTGGTACTATACCATTAACCACAGTAACAGGTTTATCATTAACCTCTTTGATTTCTGGCTCAGGATCTTTTTTCTCTTGCTTGTCCTCTTTATCATTTGCCACTGTTGGAACCGGAATATCAACTTTACTATCTAATGATATTTTAGGATCGATAGATACACTTGGCTTCCAGCTACAACCTTTTAACCAAAATATTGCTAATAATAGTAATAATAACAAGGGTAATAATCCTAACAACCATATCCACCAGCGCTTCCACCAAGGTTTTTTAACAATAACATCTTGTATTGGAGCAGTGGTTGCAACTTTTGGAGCAGCTTTTCGAAATGCTTCTAAACAGTAAAAAGGTGAAGTTGCTTGTGGCGTCTGAGGGTTAACAAATCCCCAAAAAGTGATAACCGGTTTACCATTGACAATATAGACAAACTGATTACTAGGAAAACGTAATGCCATTAAATTAGGTTCAAGACTATCTGAGCTCTGTTTTGGATCGTAAATCAATCGACTAAAAAGTAATTGGTCGCCTTCTAGATTAGGATTATTTGCTAATTTTTGTCCTAACTCAATGACTTTATTTTCGAATTCTTTCAGTAAAACTAGTGCAGACTTTTGTTCATCTTCACTAGCTGAAGTCCACGGGATGATATCATATTGACCATCAGGTAGTTCTGAGTCGAAGGGAATGTACCAATCAACAATATTTCCCTGATCATTACGTTGGGGAATAGCTAAACAATCAGAGTATTGGCGGCCTAATTTAACTCGGAACATTTCACGGATTTGCGAAGCGACAAGATAAGCTGCTTTGCCGTCATGTCCGAGCATTTTAAAGTCTTTAATATCGCCACTGCGCAATAATGTATTTGCCATATATCCTGATATTCCTTTATTTTGATTATATTTTTAATAATTATTATTTGTAATAAATCAATTCTATCAAAAAAGTTAAGTTATTGTCATTGTCAATCAAATAGATAAGATATTTTAGTTATTTTTAATAAAATGAAAATATCTTAATTAGCTCTGTTTAATTAAACAACAAAACTCACCATCTGTCATTGGCAAATTGATGTTTAAAAACCCCTTTCCTCAACTTTTTTTGTAAAATTGTTTAATAAATTCCTCATCAGTTAAGACTCGTAAAGGCTGCATATCACTTTCCCCCCTTATAACTAAAGAAGGATCTGAACGTAAACAAGCTCCACCATAATGACCACCAACGGTAAAGGTACAAATTTGTAAATAACGATCATCAACTTTAGGTAAACACCATAGTTCTTGATAAATGTTTTCTTGTTTAGCAAATCGGCCAACCGTTTTATCCAATACTTGCTCATGACGACCAACTAACTCGATATCACTCCCCCTGCGCCCAGCAATCGGCTTAATGGCATAACCTTTTTTTATTAAGTTGTCATTGAGTTCAAATGTAGATTCCAGCAGATAACGATGGTTTGGAAATAGCGACCATAATACAGGTAAAATAGCTTTGTTACTTGGGATGACTGTCCATAAAGGCTCAAAAACAGAAACCTCAGGTCGAAGTAACACATCTATTAATCTTACCGAATTTTCTGGATGCCACGTTCTAATTGGTAATCCAGCCACTTGGGCTTCGCTCTCTTGACGAAGTTGTTCAAGTACAGTTTCCCATGCCCAAGTTTTCCATACGCAGGTGACCTGACGTTGCTCATCATCTACTAATCGACCTCGTTTATCCCAACTGAGACCTGAGAGTCCACGTAAAATCTTGCTTTCAAATCCAGCTTGAGTCAGCGCTTTTTGCATAAATAATGCATGATAATTTTCTTCGCTATCATTATCTTGCATGATATGTACAAATGCTTTTGCATCACTATGTTTCCAACAGTTAGCTAATGCATTAAGTAGACCAGCACTAGGATTTACTCCAGCATTTAATTCGGCTTGTATTGCCCAATTTTGTAAAATTTGTCCAGCTTCGGTATGGCATGAAGCTGAATCAGCATTATATTCATAAACTTTAAAGCCTCTTTCATCCATACAGAAATCTAGTCGGCCGGTTATCATCTGATAACGGCGTTGTTGCCATGATAATCTAAGCCGAGGCCAAAGTATTTCGGGAATATTGAAATTACACAATAAATTATCATCTTTTAAAACTTTATCGGTAGCATGCAAATACATCAAATGAAGTTCGTTTGTTGCACGAATAAGCTCCTGTTCAGCGCTTTCCGAAATAGTAAAATAACGATACTGATCATCATGGCTTATGGCATGTCCAGTTGCTGACACATAGGCACTTTCTAATGGGTCACTCTCGTTTAACCATTTTTTATCAAATTGACCATGATTTTCGATATGAACACTATGGATATCGAGTAAATGCTTAGCAACATTCGGTTGTGGTAAACTATGAAGAGTATTCTCAGTTTGAATCATCCAGCCTAAAATATTGGTATCATCAAAAGTGTCGTGTAAATAATAGCCATCATTGGATACCGTCATTTTTAATTCTCGAGTCCATTGTTGACCAATAGGAAGCCGAGTATGGACAACATTTTGTTCGGCAATTCTAATTTTATTATCAAAAACTTCAGTAATAATCGCTACATGACCAGTCCTATCAAACATACCGCCATCATCCCATATTAACAATGCTCCCGCTTCTGGCATTTTTTTGCTACCATTAGCAAATGCTTGCAATGGTAAAATGGCTTCATTGATCACTTGACGAAGAAATCGTAATGAAAATATTTCATGAGCCATACCGACATCAGTAAAGACAATCCCATAATTTAAAAATAAAAATCTTCTAGCAAATTCGACACATTGCCACTTATAGCCCATATACTCATGACCAGAATAACTTCTAAATGATGCATCATTAGGGTATTGTTCAGGATTTAATGTTTCATAATCAGAAGAGTAAATAGCAACACCACCCGGTGCATAACCAAGCAATGTACCAAAAGGTTCTTTGTTAGCAGATTGGGATAACATGTTATTTTAGCCTTTTAAAATAATAGTAAGGTAGGTTTTACTAAGCTATGTTAGAATTTGATTATCATAGATCAAATTATAGGCTTTAAAAAGTAATGTTTATTATTCTGATCTTGAAGAATAATAAACTGACTATATATATGGAATATCTTTAATAGCTGTATTGATAAAACGAGAAAAAGACTATTATGCAACAAACAAAATTAAATGAATTATTAGATTTCCCTTGTTCTTTCACTTATAAAGTAATGGGTGAAGCAAAACCAGAACTAGTTGATAAAGTTGTATCTGTGATTCAACGTCATGCACCAGGGGATTATACACCATCGATCAAACCAAGTAGTAAAGGTAATTATCATTCAGTATCCATTACCATTAATGCAACCCATATTGATCAGGTAGAAAATCTATACAAAGAATTAGGTGAAATCGATATTGTAAGAATGGTTTTATAATCTTTATTTAAAAAAATAAGATAATTATAAAAAGAGGGATAGTTTGATCCCTCTTTTTTGAATTAGCCTAAAATTTTAGTCAATTCATTGGTCACAGCGGAAACAGCTTGTGTCCCATCAATACGGAAATATTGAGTTCGACCTTCTTTGGCTTCATGTTGATAATATTTGACTAATGGTTTAGTCAAATCATGATATTCAACAAGACGTTTACGGACGATTTCTTCACTATCATCTTTACGAATAGTTAAAGGTTCGCCAGTTACATCATCAATATTTTCAACTTTTGGTGGATTATGACGAACATGGTAGACACGTCCTGAGCTTGCATGAATACGACGACCACTCATACGGTCAATAATCACTTCATCAGGCACATCAAATTCAAGTACGAAATCAACATCGATACCCGCTTCTTTCATTGCATCTGCTTGCGGCACAGTACGAGGAAAACCATCTAATAAAAAGCCATTTTTACAATCGCTTTGCGCGATACGCTCTTTAACTAATGCAATAACTAACTCATCAGTAACAAGCTTACCATTATCCATTAGCTCTTTTGCTTGTAAACCTAATGGACTTTCTGCTTTTACTGCTGCACGCAACATATCGCCAGTTGAAATTTGCGGAATTCCATATTGTTGCATAATAAATTGTGCTTGAGTTCCTTTTCCTGCTCCTGGTGCGCCTAATAAAATAATTCGCATAAAATAACCTCTTATGGCTTTAAATATAGATACAATTTTCTATTCTGGTAAATAATGAAATATCACTTTACTGCTGGAAATTAAGCCATCAGTGTGACAAATATAGTTAATAGCGCCACAGCCTTTAACCATTTGCGCATTTTGTCGGCAAATTGGGCAAATATACTGTTCTTGATAATGCTGTTTGCAATGAGGACAATCATAATGTTGTGGCGAAACAATACTCATTCTATTATGACACTTAGGACAAATACCTTCTTGCCCACCATCTATCATCTTTGTTTCTGTCATAAGTTATTTACGACCTCGTACATGTTTCATTAAACGACGACGTTTACGTTGTTGCGAAGCAGTCAAACTATTTTTTCGACCTTCGAATGGATTGGCGCCTTCTTTGAATTGAATTCGTATTGGCGATCCCATAATTTTTAAGGAACGTCTAAAATAGTTCATTAAATAACGTTTATAAGAATCAGGTAAATCTTCAACTTGATTACCATGAATAACCACAATGGGAGGATTATAACCGCCGGCATGGGCATATTTTAATTTAACACGACGTCCTCTGACCAATGGTGGTTGATGGTCATCTTGTGCCATTTGCATTATTTTAGTTAATAATGCAGTATTAACACGACGTGTAGCACAATCATATGCTTCTTGAATTGAATCAAATAAGTTACCTACACCACTACCATGAAGCGCAGAGATAAAGTGTAGACGAGCAAAATCGATAAAATCAAGTCGATCATCTAACGTAGTTTTCACTTGTTCTTTAATATCTTGTGATAAACCATCCCACTTATTAACAGCAATAACCAGTGAGCGCCCACTATTAATAATAAAGCCAAGCAAAGACAAATCTTGATCAGAAATACCTTCTCGGGCATCAATGACCAAAATTACGACGTTAGCATCTTCAATTGCTTGTAACGTTTTAATAACCGAGAATTTCTCAACGGTTTCCGTTACCTTACCTCGTTTACGAACACCAGCAGTATCGATCATAATATATTCACGATCATCACGTGTCATTGGTATATAAATACTGTCACGTGTTGTACCTGGCATATCATAAACCACAACCCTTTCTTCACCTAGAATCCGATTAGTTAGTGTTGACTTACCAACATTTGGTCTACCAACAATAGCAACTTTGATTGGTTGGTTGATGAGCGACTCGGCTTCATCTTCAATATCATCATAAGATTCAGGAAGAACGTCATCTAGCTCATCCTCTGACAAGACTTCATTTTGATCATTGGCAAAATGAAAAATAGGATCGAGCACCGTTTCGATTAATACATTCACTCCACGACCATGACTCGCGGCAATCGGATGAATGTCACCTAATCCTAAACTATAAAAATCAGAGATTGCGCTATCGGCATCAATACCATCAATTTTATTAGCAACTAAAAACGTTGCTTTTTGGCGAGATCGAAGATGTTTAGCAATTGCATGATCAGCTGGCATCGCACCGGCCCTTGCATCTACAAGAAATAGTACGATATCCGCTTCTTCAATTGCTTGTAAGGATTGTTCTGCCATAAAGCTTTCAACCCCATCTTCAGTGCCATCAATACCACCTGTATCAATGACTATATATTCGTGCCCTTTGATTTCGGCTCGGCCATACTTACGATCTCGCGTTAATCCAGGGAAATCCGCCACTAAGGCGTCTCGAGTTCGAGTTAATCGATTAAATAGAGTCGATTTTCCTACATTCGGACGACCAACTAGTGCGACAACAGGTACCATATTTATTCTCTAATTACCTTAATTTTTTGTGAATGCGTAAATATCACCATTTTTAGCTTGGACAATAATTTTATTATCTACAACTAATGGCTTCGAAATCAATCCACTGCTACTTACTTGTGTTTTAGCAACTACTTCTCCATTATCTTTATTTAACCAATAAAGATAACCCTCAAAATCACCAACAACAATATAATTTTGATAAATAACCGGATCGGTTAATTGACGATGTAACAAACCTGCCTGAGTCCAATTCACTGCACCACCATTTTTGCTTACTGCTTGAACATTGTCATTTTGATCCACGATAAATAACTGATGTGAATCAACGGCAAAGCTATGGGTAGATCCCATTTCTTTACGCCATACAATTTGCCCATTACTTAAATCAAGTGCGACAACATTACCATTATAGCCAATTGCATATGCCAAATTACCTTCAATAACTGGGGTTGAATCAACATCATTTAATTTGTCAATTTCAGTCGATCCACTTGGTTGAGATATGCGTTGCTGCCAAATAAGTTGTCCATCATTAAGATAGTAAGCATTCACGTGACCTGTATCATCACCAAGTATAGCGGCGCCATGAGCAATAGTTGGTGTTGAATTACCTCTTAATGAAAGTGTTGGTACTTCAAGAACAACATCCCATACATCTTCACCTGTGTTACGATTCAAAGCTTGTAAATTACCGCTAGCGGTATGAATTATTAGTTTATCATCAGAAGATACTGGGCGAGCCAGTACTTCACCTTTAACCGGTTTTTCCCAAATTACATTACCATCATTACGATCTAATGCGTAAACAACCGCACGTTCACTACCGACATAAACATATCTATCATCAGCACTTACACCGCCAGAAAATAACGCTGTTTTACTGCTGAATAATGTACTTTGTGATAAATTTTTGTCCCATATAGTATGACCAGTTGATAAATCAATCGCTTTAACTTGCCCACTACGGCTAGCAACATAAATAGCATTATCGTAATTAATTGGCCCTAATAATGAATAAACATGTGTATTGCCTGCTGTGCTATTTCGCCATATTTCTTGGATTGGAAATTGGTTATCCACTTTTGGTGAAGGTGAAATTTGGACAATTTCTTCTTCTCCACCAAACAATGAACACCCCGCAAGTGAAAACATAAAAACACTCATAAACAGACATTTTGATAACTTCATCGTATAGATCCTTATATCAGGATAAATTAATCTTCATTTTCTTTAGCTGCGTTTTTTTGGGCTTCAGCTTCTTGCTTAGCTTTTTCCTTAGCGGCAGCTTCTTCTTGTTTAGCTTGTTCAGCTTGTTGTTTATCTTTAAGATATTGAGCTTGATTTAACTTCATTTTGATATTTTGCTCTAAGGCTTGAGTAGGTGATGAACTTAATGCAACATTATAAGCCTCCACAGCCTCATTGTAATTGTTCATTTTCACCAATATATCGCCACGAATATCATTAACCACCGGCGCCCAACTTTTTTCGGTTACTTTAGTTAAAGTCGCCAAACTTTCTTGATAATGTTCTAGTTGATATTGTATTTTTGCAATACGAATATAACTTATTGATTTAATGATATCTGAATCAGTTTTACTTAACGTATCTGTAAGTAATTTTTCTGCTCCAGCATAATCTTTTAATTGTTCTACATAAAATTTTGCTGCTCTAAAATTAGCAAAAACACTATAAATAGTATTATTATCTTTAGCAAAAGAGACTAATTCATTAACTGAATCAGGATTATTATTATCTAATTTAGCAATTAATTGTTCATAATGATCGGAAGATTCTATCACTTTTTCTAATTTATAAGACTGCCAATAACGCCAGCCATAAAAAGCTAGTAATCCAATTACAATAACCGCAACAATGATTTTCCACGTTTTAGCAAGAAATTCTTTTATCTCTGAAACTTGTTCTTCGCCAGACAATTGATGACTCACGTTTTTCTCCTATTTTCCTTAATTTACAATATTGCCAAACAAGTTTGAACAATCTCTTTTTCTGCAACTTCAACTTGTTCGCCTGTTTGTAAATTTTTAATTGTAACTGATTGATTAGTAATTTCGTTTTCGCCAATAATTACAGCTATTTTAGCACCTAATTTGTCCGCTTTGGCAAATTGTTTTTTAAAATTACTACTACCGTAATTAGTCACAATTCGCTTATCAGTTAACCCATCACGGAGTACTTCTGCCATTTTTTGAGCTGCAGCTATCGTTTTTTCATCCCCCGAAGATATCATATAAATATCAATTGAACTATCTCGATTTAATGAAGGATTAACTGCTTGTACTAATAATACCAAACGTTCAACCCCCATGGCAAAACCAACTGCTGGTGTGGGTTGTCCTCCAAGTTGGCTAACTAGACCATCATAGCGTCCACCGCCACAAACTGTACCTTGAGCCCCTAAACTATTCGTTACCCACTCAAAAACGGTACGGTTATAATAATCTAAACCACGCACCAATCTTTGGTTAATATTATATTTTATTCCTGCACTATCTAATAATTGACACAAACCATCAAAATGAAGTTTAGATTCTTCATCTAAATAATCAAATAATTTTGGTGCTTGATTAAGTAATTCTTGAATAACAGGATTTTTTGAATCTAACACCCGTAATGGGTTAGTATACATTCTACGTAAACAGTCTTCATCTAATTTATCTTTATGTTGCTCAAGAAAACTGACTAAAGCATTACGGTAATTTGCTCTTGCTTCAACTGAACCAATAGAATTAAGTTCAAGTGTTGTATGCTCTTCAATACCAAGTGCTTTCCAAAAACGTGCTGTTAATAAGATAAGCTCGGCATCAATATTAGGTCCTTCAAGGCCAAAGACTTCAACACCAAATTGATGAAATTGACGATAACGCCCTTTTTGCGGTTTTTCATAACGAAATGCAGGCCCTAAATACCATAGTCGTTGTTCTTGGTTATAAAATAGACCATGTTCAATACCAGCTCGTACACAACCAGCTGTAATTTCAGGGCGGAGAGTAATACTTTCATCATTACGGTCATTAAAAGTATACATCTCTTTTTCAACAATATCGGTAACTTCACCAACTGCACGTTTAAATAGTGCTGTATCTTCAACGATTGGTGTTCTAATTTCATTATAACCATAACTATTTAGTACACCTTTAACAATTTTTTCAATTTGTTGCCATGTTGCACTTTCATTCGGGAGTAAATCATTCATTCCCCGTATTGATTGGATTTTTTTCTCTGCCATTTGTTTATTCGCTATCTAATAAAGTTATAGTTCAGTTGTTGCAATTCTATTTTTTAAAATTGATGCCTTAGCACGAATTTTAGCTTCCAACTCATCTATCATTTGTTCATTATCAATACGCCCTATGCGCACACCATCTTCATAAAAACCACTTTTGTTGTGACCGCCAGCAACACCCATTGTAGAGACTAAAGCTTCGCCCGGACCATTCACAACACAACCAATAATCGATACATCCATTGGTGTTATTATATCTTCTAGTCGCTGTTCTAATGTATTAACAGTACTAATTACATCAAACTCTTGCCTTGAACAGGTTGGGCAAGCAATAAAATTAATACCTCTAGCTCGAATACGTAGCGATTTTAAAATATCAAATCCAACTTTAACTTCTTCCGTTGGATCAGCTGCAAGGGAAACTCTTAATGTATCACCAATCCCTTCCGATAATAATAAGCCAAGCCCAATCGCTGATTTTACCGCACCACTACGCACTCCACCAGCTTCGGTTATTCCTAGATGCAAAGGTTGCTTAATTTGTTTTGCCAATAATCGGTATGAATCAACAGCAGTAAAAACGTCTGAAGCTTTTACACTTACCTTAAATTGGTCAAAACCTAGCCTATCAAGTATATCTACATGTCGCATAGCAGATTCGACTATCGCTTCAGGTGTCGGCTCGCCATATTTTTCCTGAATATCTTTTTCCAGCGAACCAGAGTTTACACCAATTCGGATCGGGATATTTTTATCCTTAGCACAATCAACAACCGAGCGAATCCGTGATTCATTACCAATATTACCAGGATTAATCCGTAAGCAATTCACACCATATTCAGCAACCTTTAAAGCAATGCGATAATCAAAGTGAATATCAGCAATAAGTGGAACTTTTACTTGTTGCTTAATTATTTTAAACGCCTCTGCAGCATCCATAGTTGGAATAGAAACTCGAACAATATCAACTCCTACACGCTCAAGAGCTTGAATTTGAGCTACAGTCTTTTCTACATCGGTCGTTCGAGTATTCGTCATCGATTGCACAGCAATCGGCGCACCACCGCCTATTGGCACATTACCAACGTAAATTCGGGTTGATTCTCGCCTAATAATTGGTGACTCTTGATGACTCATAAGATGCCTAATCATATTACAAAATAACTAGGACGCAATCTTAACAAGATTTAAGGCAAATGTCTGTATGTGAATAAGAAAATTTGCTAACTGTTAACGCGATCTGAAGGCTGTGGAGAAATATAATGACTAACTTCAATAAAGTTACTTTTATTTTGTGAATTGACATAGTATAAGCCAACACCTAATGCACAAACTAAAGCAAACAAGCCAAAAAAGAACGGTTTCTTACTACGTTTTGTTTTACTATATATCGGTTTAGGTTTTTTAGTTTCTTTTACTAAATATTGTTTAGCTAAAATTTCGAGATGAGGTTGATACTCATCTGCTGATAAGCCAACAATATTGGCATATGAACGAATATAACCTTTAACAAAAACAAAAGGGGCATGAAGTAACTGATCATTTTCAATTTCAGAAATGACTGCCGTTCTAACATGAATTTGTTCAGCAATATCTTTTTGCGATAAACCCATATTACTTCTTAAATCGGAAAGAATCTTACCCAATGAAATACTGTCTTCCATTAATCCCCTCATTGTCTTACTATCCGCAATTTTTTGTTATTTTTACATATTTCCGCAATTAATCAATTCTTTTTGCTTTAAACCACTGTTTAGGGGTTTCTATTTCATTCTGTGCGGCTACTAATTGCAATTCATATTCATTTTGTCTTAATGTTTCAAGCATAACCGCATAAACCGCCGATGTAGTATGCTCAAATGCTTCAACCATAGATTTACCAAGCATAATATTTGCTAAAAATAACCCACTAGTCATATCGCCAACACCAACTGGTTGTTTGACTCCAAAATCGACTAACGGCCGATCAATATGCCAAGCTTCATTTTCTGTTACTAACAACATTTCAAAACGATCTTGTTGATAGCCCGCTCGACTTAAATGTTTAACTAAAATTGCTTTAGGCCCTTTTTCACAAATTGAACGGCATGCTGAGATTGCTTGACTGACATTATTAATCGGCTGTTTACCATTAAGTTCTTCTAATTCTAAAATATTCGGTGCCATCATGTCTGATATGGGTAAAGCTGTATTACATAAAAATTCTGCTACACCAGGAGCGACAAAGCATCCTTTTTCGGGATGCCCCATTACAGGATCACAAAGATAAATTGCTTCAGGATTCTCAGCTTTTACTTTTTTCACAATTTCAATAATTGCATTACCTTGTTCTGGTGACCCCATATAGCCACTTAATACGGCATTACATCGTTGTAATTCGCCAATAGCATTAATCCCATCAGCGATATCGGTTAAATGAGATGCAGGCATTACCGTTCCAGTCCATTGCCGATATTGAGTATGGTTTGAAAATTGTACTGTATTTAATGGCCAAACATTCACACCTAAACGACGCATTGGAAATACAGCAGCACTATTACCTGCATGACCAAATACAACATGAGACTGAATCGATAAAATATTTTTCATGAAATCATCTCCAAATAAGTAAGCAATAGTATTTTTTACCTCGACGCAGTAATGTGTAACGATTAAATAACTTATCACTATCAGAAAAACGATAATCTGTTGTTGAGTTACGTTCACCATTAACGGAAATAGCATTGGAATCAATCATTGTTCTTGCTTGACCTCTTGATGGCGCAAATTCAGCATTAACAATGGCTTGTTGTAGATCTACATCACCTTCAATGCTGGCTGTTGGCATGCCATCTTGAGCTAATTGTTCAAAATCAGCTTCAGATAAATCGGTTAATTTACCAGAAAATAAACTTTCAGTAATACGTTTTGCCGCTGTTAGTCCTTCTTCACCATGAACTAATCGAGTCACTTGTTCGGCAAGGACATACTGAGCTCTAGGTGCAACGCCACTGTTTTTATCCTCTTCTTCCAAAGCATCAATTTCTTCCAATGACATGAAAGTAAAGAATTTAAGGAATCGATAAACATCAGCATCAGCAGTATTAATCCAAAATTGATAAAATTTATATGGACTGGTTTTTTTCGGATCTAGCCATACAGCACCACTTTCAGTTTTACCAAATTTAGTTCCATCAGATTTAGTAATTAATGGTACAGTTAAACCATATACTTGTTTCTGGTGTAAACGACGGGTTAAATCGATACCAGCAGTAATATTACCCCATTGATCAGAACCACCAATTTGTAACACAACATTATGTGCTTTATTAAGACTTGCAAAGTCATAAGACTGTAACAAACTATAAGAAAATTCAGTAAAAGAAATACCTGATTCATCACGGTCAATACGTTGTTTAACGGATTCTTTGTTAATCATTGCATTAACAGAAAAATATTTACCAATATCTCGTAAAAAAGATAAAACATTCATGCCACCAAACCAATCATAGTTGTTGGCAACAATAGCGGCGTTATCACCACATTCAAAATCTAAAAATGGCGATACTTGTTGTTTAATCTTTTCACTCCATTCAATTACCGTATCTTCAGTATTGAGTTTACGTTCAACAGCTTTAAAACTTGGATCGCCAATTAATCCTGTCGCACCTCCAACTAAAGCTATTGGCTTATGACCAGCCAATTGAAAACGTTTCAAACAAAGCAATGGAACTAAATGACCAAGATGCAAACTATCAGCGGTTGGATCAAAACCACAATATAGTGCAATAGGATTTTGCTCAATCAGTTCCATTAACGCTTTTTCATCAGTAAGTTGAGCAATCAGTCCACGCTCTTGCAGTTGTTTGATCACATTTTTTGTCATGATATTTTACCTATTAAATTTGTTACGTTTATATTCTACTTTAATTAAATTCTATACTGTTTTATTGTGGTATTTTTTATACGCTTGTTTGAAATGGTCTTCAACTATTTCGTTCGGTTTTTTATCTAATAAGCTAAAAATAATGATTGCTATTGACGCAAATAAAAAGCCAGGAATTAGTGAATATAAATTAAGCCAATTAAAATTAATCCAAAGCAAGACCGTAATTGCACCAGTTATCATACCTGCTAATGCACCATTGCGGGTCATTCGAGCCCAAAACACCGAGAATACAACAATCGGACCGAACGCTGCACCAAAACCAGCCCAAGCATGGCTAACTAAATCAAGCACACTGTTATTAGGATTGATCGCTAATAAAATAGCAATAACAGAAACTAATAGCACCATCACACGGCCAACCCAAACTAATTCTCGCTGCTTAGCCTTAGGTCGGATAAAAGCACGATAAAAATCTTCTGTTAATGCACTTGAACAAACCAATAATTGACAACTTAAGGTGCTCATTACTGCGGCTAGAATAGCTGCTAGCAAAATACCAGCAACCCATGGGTTAAATAGTAATTTAGATAATTCGATAAAAATACGTTCATGTTTCCCATTATCAATTAGATAAGCTAAGTTAGGATTATTGGCAAAGAAAGCAATACCAAAGAAACCAACTGTAATTGCGCCAGCTAAACATAAAATCATCCATGTCATACTAATTCGACGAGCATTTTTCATTACTTCATGAGAATCAGCAGCCATAAATCTAGCTAAAATATGTGGTTGACCAAAATAACCAAGTCCCCAACCTAACAATGAAATAATGGCAATCAAATCCATATGAGCAAAGATATTTGTATAATCAGGATTTAATGATTGAATGTTAGCCATTGCATCAGTGAAACCACCAGCATTAATCATTACCATAATTGGTGTTAAGATTAGAGCAAACATCATTAAACTTGCTTGAATTGTATCGGTCCAACTTACCGCTAAGAAACCACCAATAAAAGTATAAGCAATTGTCGCTCCAGCACCTGCTAGCATTGCCCAGCCATAACTAAGCCCAAATGTACTTTCAAATAATTTAGCGCCAGCAACTACACCTGAAGCACAATAAATGGTAAAAAAGATTAAAATTATTACTGCTGAAATAATTCTTAATAGTGAACTATTGTCATCAAATCGACGAGCAAAATAGTCAGGTAAAGTTAATGAATTATGATTTATCTCAGTGAAAACTCTTAATCTACCGGCAATCAGCAACCAATTTAGATAAGCGCCAATTATTAATCCTATAGCTATCCAGCTTTGCGAGATACCAAATAAGAATACTGCACCCGGTAATCCCATTAATAACCAACCACTCATATCAGAAGCACCAGCAGAAAGTGCAGTAACTACACTGCCTATGCGACGTCCACCTAATATATAATCACCAAAGTTTCGTGTTGCACGAAATGCAAAGAAACCAATCGCAATCATTCCTAATATGTAAACAGCAAAGGTGACAATCATTGGTAATGACATTTTTATAATAAACCTTGATCGATGAAATTAAAAAATAGTTGGCTAGCTTATCATAAAAAGCCCCTGCTAAAAAGCTGGCGATTTTGCTATATCTATCTTAACTATAAAAGCTAGTATTACAATTCAATCCACAAAATAAAAATATCTTCAATTTTTTAAATAGATACATTGTTAATAGTTTCAACCTATATAAAAACTCAATATATCCTAAGGTAAAATATCATATAATGTATATAATATTGATTAACTTTTTTATTTATAAAATATTGTGAAACAATCAACTCGAATTGAAATTTTAGAAAGATTAAAAGAGCATATTAAAGATCCTACAACTGAATTGGTATATAAAACACCATTCGAGTTACTTATAGCTGTCGTATTATCAGCTCAAGCCACTGATGTTAGTGTGAATAAAGCGACTAAACCATTATTTGCTATCGCAAATACCGCTGAACAAATTTTGGCGTTAGGCGTCGATAAATTAAAAGATTATATCCGAACCATCGGTTTATATAATAGTAAAGCTGAAAATATCATCAAAACTTGTCAGATTTTGGTTGATAAATACCAAGGTGAAGTGCCTGAAAATTTTGACTCATTAATTGCGCTACCTGGTGTAGGAAGAAAAACAGCTAACGTAGTTTTAAATACCGCATTTGGCTGGCCAACTATTGCTGTCGATACGCATATTTTTAGGGTAAGTAACCGAACAGGATTTGCACCAGGTAAAACGGTTGAAGCTGTCGAAGAAAAACTACTTAAAGTGGTTCCAGATGAGTATAAAATAAATTGTCATCATTGGTTAATATTACATGGTCGATATACCTGTATAGCTAGGAAGCCACGCTGCGGATCTTGCGTTATTGAAGATTTGTGTGAATATAAAGAAAAAGTTTATCCAGAGTAAAAAATCAATGCCAAATAAATTTAAATTAGAAGATGAAGATATCAACTTGTTTAAAAGTAGTATTGGGAATGCCAAACAACTTAAACAAGATACCGTTATTCATAAACCAGTAAAACGATCCCAAAAGCTAATTGATAATCAAAAGCTTCAACATGAAAAAGTAAATAATGAATTTTACTTTTCTGATGATTACCAACCACTACTACAAGAAGATCCTATTCGTTACATTCGTGAAAATGCGGATACTAATGAATTAAAAAAATTGCGACGAGGATTTTATTTACCCGAGTTTTTTTTAGATCTACATGGATTAACTCAGCAAGAGGCAAAAAAAGAAATCGCTGCACTTATTGCTGCTTGTTTACGTGAAAATGCCAATTGTGCTTGTATTATGTATGGACATGGAAAAAACATATTAAAAAAACAAACGCCAATGTGGTTAGCCCAACATCCACATGTAATTTGTTTCCATCAAGCACCAAAAGAGTTTGGTGGTAACGCGGCATTATTAGTTTTATTTGATATCAATAATCCATCAGTTAATCTAAGATAATTACTAATAGATATATAGTAAACAATAAAAAAGCCAGCTTAGTTTTACTAGGCTGGCAAACATTGGAAGCAATGTGAGCAATGTCATACTTTTTTAGAAGTCTTTCGACGCTCTAACAAAGTACAACTGAATGATAATCATTCTCATTATTAAAAGCAAGTTATTTTTTTGACTATTTTCAAAAAAATGACAAAATTTTGTCAGTTTAACATGTGTTTTTATATTAACATTTTGTTTTTATAAGGAATATAATTGAGAAGAGCAGGGTGATTTGCCCCTGCTTGTTGGAATATTTAACTATAAACAAACCATTATAATTAACTTTTGGGAATAGTTTTATTTTTGATAGATAAACTCAACACCCTCTTCATCACTTTCATCCCAATCATCAAAATCATCGTCATCATCAAATGCATCATCCATTACTTGTTGATGATAATCATCCCACATAAATTCGACTTTTTCAGGGGAATTATTCTCTTCTTCGGTCTCCCGAGGATGCGCATTGATATACTCCATCAAATCCCAGCATAGTGCTTTTACACCTTCACGGTTAACTGCCGAAATAACATAATATTTATCATCCCAATTTAAAGCTTGGGCAATTTCGGCTGCTCGTTTTTCACTTTCTTCGCGGCCTAATACATCCATCTTATTGAACACTAACCAACGCGGTTTATTGGCTAACTTTTCACTATATTGATGTAGTTCTTGGATGATAACTTTGGCGTTTTCAATCGGATCTGAACCGTCAATTGGCGCAATATCAATTAAATGCACTAACACACGGCAACGTTCAAGGTGTTTTAAAAAACGAATGCCAAGCCCTGCACCATCTGATGCGCCTTCTATCAACCCAGGAATATCGGCAACCACAAAACTCTGTTCATTATCCATTCTAACCACACCTAAACTCGGTACTAAAGTTGTGAATGGATAATCAGCTACCTTTGGTTTTGCTGCTGAAACACTGCGAATAAATGTTGATTTACCAGCATTAGGTAACCCTAACATACCCACATCAGCTAGCAGTAATAATTCTAATAACACATCGCGTTTTTCACCAGGCGTACCATCGGTTTTTTGTCGTGGAGCACGGTTGACTGAGGATTTAAAACGGGCATTACCCAGTCCATGAAAACCACCTTTAGCAACCAGAACTTTTTGTTGATGATGAGTGAGATCACCAATAATTTCACCGGTATATTTATCGGTTATACGCGTGCCAACTGGTACTTTAACGGTAATATCTTTACCTCTTTTACCGGTACAATCTGAACCTTGGCCATTTTGACCACGTTCAGCGCGATAGTTTTTTTCAAATTGAAAATCAACAAGTGTATTTAGATTTTCATCAGCAATAAAAAATACATCACCACCATCGCCACCATCGCCACCATCAGGACCACCTTTAGGTATATATTTTTCACGGCGGAAACCAACACAGCCATTACCACCGTCACCAGCTTCGACGCGAACTGAAGCTTCATCTACAAATTTCATTATTTGTCCTCTTTATTGCGGTTAATTAGCCAGCCTTTTCTTGGTTGCCATAAATGGTGTCCAACTGTTGCAAACATTGCCCCAGCGACCACAGATACTGCGCCAATATAACCTAAAATATTTAAATATTGCATTGCGAACTTTTCTGGCCATAGTAAAGCAAATAAATCTGAAAAAATCAGTGCAAAAAGTGGTGTTAATGTGGTTATTGCACTTACTTGTGCTGCTTGCCAACGTTCCATGGCCATAACCAAAGCACCATAAGCAATAATAGTATTCAACCCGCAAAAAATAATAGCAAACAATTGGCTAAAATCAGCACTGGCTATTTTCGTTGGTGATGCTAGAGGCCATAAAAAAATACTACAAATAAGATAAATCAACCAAAGTAGCTGTTCTGCTCGTAATTTTTTTAATAATACTTTTTGTGCTAACGCATAACATGCCCATGAGATAGAAGCCAGTAAGGCCAGCCAAACACCTATGCCATATGAAGACATATTAGCAAAAAGATCGGCTAAATTTTCATTAAAAAACAATCCTAACCCAATTAATAATATGGTAATACCAATAATTTGAGTGGGTCTTAATTTCTCCTTGAAAATAAAAGCACTTGAAATCATAAATATAACAATACCAGTTTGACTAACAACTTGCGCTGTAGTTGCAGATAAATATTGTACAGCTGTGGCAAAAAGTGCAAAATTACCGAGTAGACCAAATCCAGCAATCATCAATAAGATAAAACGGCGACGTTTTTTGAACATAGCTAAATTAGGAAACTGTTTTTTATAAGCCAGCCATAGTGTAATACCGATAGCTGAGATACTTAATCGTGACCAAGCTAATGTTAATGGATCAATAACAACTAATGCATATTTCATAGCAATTGGCACTAGTCCCCACATAACGGCTGTTAACATGGCTAATGCAAAACCTAATTTAACATTTTGCTGTTTTATCATAATGAATTAATTTATATAAATTTCAAGAAATGAAAAAAGCCCCACAATAACTGTGAGGCTTCTATAACTTCTTAAACCGCTAATTTATTAGCTGTTAGCAACTACACTAACATAACGGCGATTTTTAGGTCCTTTAACTTCGAACTTAACTTGTCCATCAACTAAAGCGAATAGGGTATGATCACGACCACAACCTACGTTAGTACCTGGGTGGAATTGAGTTCCACGTTGACGAACTAAAATGTTACCCGCAAGAACTTCTTGAGAACCATAACGTTTAACACCTAAACGTTTACTCTGGGAATCACGACCATTACGTGATGAACCACCAGCCTTCTTATGTGCCATTGTTCGATACTCCTATTAAGCGATTGCAGTGATCTTCACATCAGTGAACCACTGACGGTGACCTTGTTGTTTACGATAGTGTTTACGACGACGGAATTTAACAATTTTCACTTTCTCGCCACGACCGTGTTCAACAATTTCTGCTTTAATTGTTGCACCTTCAACAAACGGAGCACCAACTTTGATGTCTTCACCATTTGCTACCATTAAAACTTTATCGAAAACAACTTCTGAACCTGTTTCGACTTCAATTTTTTCCAAGCGAACGACTTGTCCTTCGCTAACTCGGTGTTGTTTACCACCACTTTGGAAAACTGCGTACATACTTAACTCCGCAATAAAAAGCAGACGATTCCTGATTAAAAATATATGTCTGCATTGATTAATCTTATAGGGCGTGAATTTTACGCAAAATTTATGCTTGTTGCAAGCGCTGTTTAATAAAAGATCGCAAAAAGTCACAAAAAAGATCTTAGACCAGCAATTTTCACACTACAATATAGTTAAATTATTATTTATTTGAACAATATTGATTGTTAAAAATAATAGGGACTATAACTATTAGTATAGTTATTATCAATTCAAACAACTATTGATGAAAAAAAATCCATATATAAAAGTTAACATGAACAACTATATAACATTACTTATACTTTTCTCAAAAAAATTTACGATAGCACTGAAAATAACTAATTCAATTAGTACATTAAAATAGCCATAAAAAAGGATTGCCAATTAGTGGTAAATAAGTATAATTAGCCGACTAAATAAATTAGGTAATGACAATTGAATTACAATTCAAGAATACTTCCTTCTCGCGAAACTTTAGCAAAAGCACAAAGATTTAATGATGAAATTATTGAGGTTTCAGGCGTTGATCTTGTCTTAAGTTTAATCACCACCGCCGATTTAATTCGATCAAATATTTATGCACAACTAGCCAAAGATTATGATGTATCTGAAGGAAAATTTGCCTTGTTAATGTCACTATATAGTGAAGGAGAAACTTGCGCTAGCGAGTTAGCATTAAGAGTTGGCGTAACACCAGCAACCGTTTCGGTAATGGTGAAACGAATGTTAGCAGCACCCGATCCTTTAATATCGATGACCAAAAGTGGAGAAGATGGCCGCTCTCGACTAATCACCCTTACTGTAACTGGGGAAAATCTTATCCAAAAGGCATTACCTAATCACTTAAAATCGATTCGTGCTTTTGCTCAAGTCTTAAATCCACAAGAGCAGGAATCTTTAATTGCAATGTTACGCAAATTATTGCGTAAATAATTGCCAATAATTATTCATAATCATGATATTTTAACAATATACTTAGCTGACTAAATAAATGAAAAATAAATTAAACTTAAATTTACCCAAAAACATTAAAATTCCTGCTATATTTTTATTGCTACTTCTATTTGGATCTACATTAATTTGTCTTGGTTCAAGAAATGATGCAGTAACTGTTGCTAAAAGTATCAAATCAGGGGTATTAACCGCTGATGAAATCAATGTTGCCTTTCAAAATGTAGGTGGAAAAGTAATTAAACGCTTTGTCCAAGAATCACAATTCGTTAAAAAAGGCGACCCATTAATGCAACTTGAAGATATTGATACCAAGCTATCAATTGCTCGCTTGCAAGCATTAGTTGATAGTCAAACTGCTGCTGTTAATCAAGAACAAGCAGCAATCGAAATCACTGAAAATGAAATCAATCTTAATGAGTTATCAACTTGGCGAAAAATTGAGGAAGTTAAAGCTAACCTTGAAGCGGCAAAGTCTGCTCGTGATCTAGCTAATACTGAATTTCAACGCCATACTCAATTAAGAAAAACGGGCGGTACTTCTCAATCACAACTTGACGCTGCACGAAATGTCTACATTAGTACCAAAATGCAGGTTGTACAGATTGAAAGCCAATTATCAACCTTAATGATTGGCGCAACTCCAGACCAAATTAACCAGTTTGAACAAACTAGAAATGCCACAGGTATGACATTGCAATCGATTACTATTGATCGACAAAAACTGCAAAATCGTCAAAATCAGCTTGCTCAAATTAAAGCGCAATTAGCACAAGCTCAAGCTGATTTAAAACAATTACAAGTCAATTACGATCGACTAACATTAGTTGCGCCAGAAGATGGTAAAGTTCTAAAACTGATGTTTGAAGATGGTGAGATGGCACCTGCTGGAGCACCAGCTATATTATTAGAAACTGATCGCAAATATGTCGATATCTATGTTAATGAAAAAATGGTCAATGATTATCAACCAGGCACAAAGGTGAAGGCGAATGTTATCGCATTAGATAAAACCGTAAAAGGCACCGTTCGATTTGCAACTGCTGCGCCATCATTTGCTGACTTACGCATGACTAGAGAACGAGGACAGGCTGATTTAACATCTTACCAAGTCAGAATCTATATGGAATCTATTCCACAACTATTAACCGGTATGACAATTGAGGTTGATCAATGATGCGACAAAACATCATTAAATCTATGCTTGAAGAGCTTGATGCTATGTTATCAGGCCACTTCATTCCTTATTATAAAGTGTGCTTAGGTTTAGCAGCAATCGTATCACTTATTTTTTCAATTGTTCTGAGCCATGGTTCAGTTTTTGAAGGAAAAATCGCCGTTATTGATCTTGATGGTTCTAATTATTCAACTGAATTAATCAGTAAGGTAAATACGTCACCATTTATTGAAATAACAGAAGTGATTCGATCGCCAGTTAATCCAATTACATTGGTTTCTCATGATCGTAATTTAGGCGTGTTATATATCCCTAAAGGGTTAGAAAAATCGTTAAAAAAAGGTGATCAGACGGTTAAATTAGGTTATTTTGCTGATGACTCAAATGATGCCCAAAATGCTAAAGTAATGCAAAGCCTGAATGAAATTATCCCTGAATCAGGTGCAGAATTAAGTGTTGGTAAAGTCGCAGCATTAGGACTAGGTCGAGAAGCAACAGAAGCGACCTTATCACCAATGCAATTAAAAACGAGAACCATGTTTAATCCAGCTAGTTCATCAACAATATCCACTATTATCTATTTTGTTTACTTCTTTTCATCATTAACCTATGGTTTAACCTCGTTAATGATTATTGGTCGATTAAAGACCATGGGGATGTGGAATACAGTAATTGAACGTGGTTTTTTACCATTATTAGCCAGAACAGTGCCTTATGCCCTATTTTATACAACGGCTTTAACCTTAATCACGGCAATACTGGTAATATTCGGTCAACTACGCTTTGATGGTAACTATTTTACTTTCGTACCAAGCATTTTTATGACTGGTTTAGCTTTTGGTTGGTTAGGTTTACTACTATCTTGGAAAACTAACCATCCTGGCGAAGGAGCTAGTAAAATGATTTTCCTTGTCCCTCCCGGCTTTATTATGGGTGGTTCAACCATGGCTGTAGGTATTATGCCAATATGGGCATTTTATGTTAGTCATGCCTTTCCATTAGTTTGGTTATTTCGCTTTTTTCGTGATATAGGCATCCGCGGACGTTCATTTATCGATATGCTATCTACATATGGTATTTTCATTATCTATTTAACAATTATTGCTTTCGTCGTAATGATGTTTGTTAATCGCAGTAAAAATAGCCAACCAGAATAAAAAATAACCTCATAAATTATTGAAACACCAATCGGTGTTTCAATATCAACTGCAGTATTCTCTTGATTATAATTTTCAATTAACAACCTTATAATCAATTACATTCATAAATTTGTGATATAGATCACATTAAACAGTGAAAGCGAATATTCATTTATTGTTTAGTTTACTTTCTTTTATGTGATTTCTATTTTATGTTAATATTTTGAATAATAACATTAATATTCTTTTTATTGTTTACCTTTCACATTGAAACCTTTCGTTTCGTTTCAAATGAAAATAATATTTCAATTTTTCCTTTTATAATCAGTTTTGTGACCTATCTATCATTTTTCGATCCCTTATCTATGTTTAAATTTAATAAAGGAATGAAAGTTGAACGAGTGGTAAAAATGAATAAAGAAATAATCAATACTTTGCAGCGTAGAGAAAAAATTATTCATTTACTCGATACAGAGAATACCGTATCAGTTAATAAATTAAGTAAATTATTTAAAGTATCTAGCGTTACCATCCGAAACGATTTAAGACACCTTGAAGAAAAAGGCTGTATATTGCGCTGTTATGGCGGCGCAATGTTAAATAAATCCTTTGCATTGGATAAGCCATTATTAGACAAAAGCCGTATCAATTCGATCATAAAAAATAAAATTGCTCAGCGAGCTGCTGAAATGGTTAATGATGGAGACCGAATCATTCTCGATTCAGGATCGACAACAGCAGCTATGGTTCCCTATTTACGTAACAAAAAGAACTTAATTGTCTTTACTAATGCTGTAAATATTGCCTATGAATTATCAACTAATAACGACATAGAAGTAATTATTGCTGGTGGTAACATCAGAAAAAAAGCTTACTCCATTTCCGGTCCTACAGTAGAACAACAATTAAGAATGTACCATTTTGACAAGCTTTTTTTAGGTGTTGATGGTTTTGATCTAGATGCTGGTATTACAACACCAAATTTCGGTGAAGCCAATGTTAACAGAGTAATGTGTCAAGTTTCTGGGCAAATTATCGCAATGACTGACTCAACAAAATTCGGTCGTAAAAGTTTCTGTACGATTGAAAAAATTAATCTAATTAAAACCCTAATTACTGATACAAAAATTCCAAAAGATTATCTAGAACAATTACATAAATTAGGAATAAATGTAGTAATTGTAGATGATTAAACGTTATAAATTTATTGAAATGATTAAAAAGGATATAGAAGGATATAGATTATGCAAAAATATTTGAATTATTCGTTAGATTGGTTAGAACAACACGGAGCTCAACATACTGCGAAAGAAATTTGTCAACAACCACAAATTTGGCGAAATTTATTACAAATCATTTTACAAAAGCAAAATCAGTTACAATCATTTTTACAACCTTTACTTTCCGATCCAAATCTAGAAATAATTTTGACCGGAGCAGGCTCATCCGCTTTTGGTGGTGTTGCTCTAGCACCATGGCTAAGAGAACAGACTCATCGTAACGTTCACGCTTATGCTACAACAGAGATTGTCACTAATCCTCAGCAATATTTATCACCAAATAAAAAAACGTTAATTGTCTCATTTGCGCGATCCGGAAATAGTCCAGAAAGTGTTGCTGCAGTCAAATTAGCTGATCAAATAGTTTCTGACTGTTATCATCTATTTTTAACCTGTAACCCAACCTGCGCATTAACAGAGTATGCGGCAAAAGAAAATAATTCTAAGCGTATTTTACATCTGGTCATGCCTGAAGGAACTCATGACTTAAGTTTCGCAATGACATCGAGTATTAGTAGTATGATGCTTGCCACCCTTTTATTGCTAGACAATGTTGATTTAGAAAAAGCACACAATGCAGTAATGGAAATTGCCAGTATTTGTGAAGAGAAGCTTTCAAGCTGGCAATCAATAACCAAACAGTTAGCTGGTAAAGAACATGATCGCGTTATCTATGTTGGTAGTAGCTGCTTCACAGGTATTGCACAAGAATCTGCATTAAAAATTTTAGAATTAACCGCCGGTAAAGTAGCAACCCGCTTCGATTCAATATTAGGACTACGTCATGGTCCAAAATTTATGGTTGATAAAAAAAGTTTAGTTGTCTGTTTTTTCTCAAGCGAACCATATGTTCACCAATACGATATTGACCTATTTAATGAACTTGTTCATGACAAAATTGCTGCTGACGTCATTGCACTAACAAGTCAAGAGAGTATTGATCAACAAATATTATCGGTGGATAGCAAACTCCCTGATTGTTGGTTGATATTTCCTTATCTAGTTTTCGCACAAATGTTAGCGTTTGAAAAATCACTTTATCTTGGATTGACTCCAGATAACCCTTGTCCAACAGGAGAAGTCAATCGAGTAGTAAAAGGCGTTAATATTTATCCATTTAATAAAAATTAATCATCTGAATATGTTAAACAAATAAACAAAAGGACTTAATAGCAATGAGCACACCTAATATTCTTATGACACGTATCGATAATCGTTTAGTTCATGGTCAAGTTGGCGTAACTTGGGTTAATGCACTTGGTGCGAATCTATTATTAGTCGCCAATGACAGTGCTTCGCAAGATCCAGTCCAACAAAATCTAATGGACATGGTTGTCGCTGAAGGCATTCAAACTCGTTATTTTACCTTACAAAAAACTATCGACATTATTGGCAAAGCAGCAGAAAGGCAAAAAATTTTCATTGTCTGTAAAACACCACAAGATGTATTAACCCTCGTTAAAGGCGGCGTACCAATCAAATTTGTCAATGTTGGCAATATGCATTTTTCCGAAGGTAAAAAACAAATTCATAAAACAGTTTCTGTCGATGAATCAGATATCGCAGCATTTAAAGAACTTGAACAATTAGGCGTAACTTGTGAAATCCGCCGAGTACCTGATGAAGCTGGCGAAAAAATAGCGGATTTAATCAATCTATCTTAACTTAAGGGAGCATACTATGTTAATGGATGCATTATTAATTGGACTTCTAGCCGGTATAGCTGGCGTAGATTTATTTGATGGCCTGACTCATTTACACAGACCGATCGTAATAGGGCCGTTAGTTGGATTAATTTTAGGTGATGTTACAACCGGTTTATATGTTGGAGGATCATTAGAACTGGTATGGATGGGAATGGTACCGTTAGCAGGGGCACAACCACCTAATGTGGTTATCGGTGGTGTGATAGGTACTAGTTTTGCAATCTTAACTCATGCAGATCCTAAAGTTGCAATAGGTATTGCCGTACCATTTGCTATTGCAGTTCAAGGATGTATCACTATTTTATTCACCATATACTCACCAATGATGCATAAATGTGATCGTTTCGTTGATCAACTCAATTTTAAAGGAATTGAATGGGTTAACTATCTTGGTATGATTATTCTTTTTGGTTTCTATTTTATTGTTGCTTTCTTACCTATCTACTTTGGTGCTGATGCAGCAACAGCACTAGTTCAGAAATCACCACAATGGTTGCTTGATGGTCTTAGTGTTGCTGGAGGTATGATGCCTGCCATCGGTTTTGCAATGCTAATGAAAATTATGATGAAAAAAACCTATATTGCTTATTTCATTTTAGGTTTTCTTGGTGTGACTTTCCTTAATTTGCCAATTTTAGCAATTGCATTAGGCGCTTTAGCTATAGCAATGATTGATTTCTTTAATTATGGCCGTGAAAACAACGATAGTAACAAGCCAGTAAGCTCAGATTCAGTGGAGGTGGAAGATGGAATTTAATAACGATCATGATAAAAAAATGGCCGAGAAAGAAGCAAAACGTATGGAACAAGCATTAGCGACAAGCAAAGCCACAGCCGATACTTTTTATGATCAAAGCCAAGATGTAACACTAACCAAAGGTGATATTAACCGAATGGCATTTCGTTCTCTTGCTTTACAAGCATCGTTCAACTATGAACGTATGCAAGCTGGAGGTTGGCTTTATACTATCTTGCCAGCATTACGTAAAATACATAAAAACAAAGATGACCTTAAAAATTCGATGCATATGCATATGGAATTTATTAATGTCCATCCTTTTGACGTAACTTTCCTTTCAGGGTTAGTTCTTGCCATGGAGAAAGGCAAAGAAAATATTTCAACTATACGCGCAGTGAAAGTGGCGTTAATGGGACCATTAGGTGGAATCGGTGACGCATTATTTTGGTTAACTTTACTACCAATATGTGCTGGAATTGGTGCATCGTTAGCTTTAGAAGGTAGCTTTTTTGGACCAATAATTTTCCTACTAATGTTTAATATTGTGCATTTTGGTTTACGTTTTGGTTTAGCTCATTATGGTTATCATGCCGGTACCAGTGCTTTACCTTTATTAAAAACACACACAAAACGTATCTCACATGCTGCATCTATAATTGGTATGACAGTAATAGGAGCATTAGTTGCTTCGTATGTACATTTATCTACACCGTTAGAAATAAATGCAGGACAGGCTCATGTTGCGCTACAAGCTGATGTATTAGATAAATTGATGCCAAATATATTACCACTTGGTTTTACCTTAATTGTTTATAGTTTAATGAAACGTAATTTCTCACCAGTAAAATTAATTGGATTAACCGTTATTATTGGTGTTGTAGGTAAATTAGTTGGATTTTTATAGAGGAAATTATGTTAGGGATAATATTAACAGGTCACGGTAGCTTTGCTACCGGGCTTTACGAAGCCGCCACCCAAATTATTGGTAAACAACCACAATTTACGGCTATAAATTTTCCTGATGGTATGAGTAGTGAACAATTAGAGGAACAATTGCACCAAGCATATCAAGAAACTAATAGTGGTGATGGTGTCTTGTTTTTAACAGATATTGTCGGCGGTTCTCCATTTCGATTAGCGGCGATTTTAAGTTATCAACACCCAAATATTGAAGTAATTGGTGGTATTAATATGCCGCTTTTACTTGAAATTTTGTTACTACGTGAAAATTTAGATATTACAACCATTCGTCAAGAAACTATTGAAAATGGTAGGCAAACAATAACTAGCTTATGGCATGAACATCAAAAACAGTCAACTATTGATAAGGAATGTTCTGATGGAATTTAAACAAATTTGTGCTGAAAAGGTTTTAACACCTGTTGGTTGGATTGATAATGCAATTATCAGTATTAATAATGGAAAAATTATTGATATTCAACCTAGTGAGAAACCTTGTACGAACCAAATAAAACTGTTACCAGCGCTCATAGATACCCATATTCATGGCGTCATGGGCGCTGACACTATGGATGCTACTCATGAATCATTAAATACCATAAGCTGTTTTTTAGCACAACGTGGTGTTGGTGCTTTTTTAGCAACAACAGTAACTGAAAGTTATGAAAAGATTGAAGCTGCATTAATACAAGTTAAAAACAGTATAAAAAAAGGCGTTTCAGGTGCCACATTATTAGGTTCGTATTTAGAAGGGCCTTTTTTTAGTGATATACATAAGGGCGCTCATCCGGAAGAGTTTCTATGTGCACCAGATCGTGCAATAATTGAAAAATGGTTATCGCTAGCTGAAGGAACTTTGAAATGTATAGCTTTAGCACCAGAATACCCCAATGCCCTCTCTATTATCAAGTGGTTAAATGAACAAAAAATCCGCGTTATGTTAGGACATACTAATGCCGACTATCAAACAATTAAAGATGCAATATTAGCTGGCGCAAGCGGCGTGGTACATTGCTATAACGGCATGTCTGGATTACATCATAGACAACCGGGCGTTGTTGGTGCAGCATTAAGTATCGATAACTGTCAAACTGAAATTATCGCCGATGGCCACCATGTTCATCCAGCAGCGATTAAAATCGCCCATAAATGTTGTGGAAAAAATCTGTTACTAATTACCGATGCAATGCAAGCAACGGGAATGCCAAATGGCGATTATTATTTAGGAAAATTACTAGTACATATGCAAGATGATGTTGTTCGGACTGACAATGGTGGTTTAGCTGGTAGCACGTTGACCCTTGAGCGTGCGGTAACTAATTTTGCTGATTATACTAATATACCTTTCGAACAGGCTTGGTTACATGGTAGTTATTATCCAGCTAAAGCATTAGGGATTGATGATACTTTAGGTAGTATTGCGCCAAACAAATTAGCCAATTTAGTATTATTAAATGATGATAATCAAATTGTTGCAACCATTATAAATGGTAATGTTGTTTATCAAACATCAGATGATCTTAGCAATATTTTGATTTAAAAAACTATACGCTTTTTAATAAAATAAGAGGTATAAGGGTTAATCGTGTAGGCGTCTACATATCTATTAAATCCATTTTCTTTCCTCTTATTATATAAGGATCGATAAGTAATATAGAGTAAAAATATACTATTTGATTGAAATAATTATTGGTGTTTACCTCCTACTTATCATAAGCAATATCATGGTGATCTTATCTCCTCGAACGTTACTTAAGAGGTTATTTATGCGAAAATTAAAATTAATATTAGGCCTATCTTTTGCTTTATCTTTCTCAACACAAGCATTAGAAACAATAGATAATTATACATTAGAACAAGTGGTGGTTTTCAGCCGTCATGGATTGCGAGCTCCATTAGCTAGTCCAAATAGTACTTTAGGTAAAGTAACCCCTAATCAATGGCCACAATGGGATACACCTGCTAGTTATTTAACTACCCGAGGTGGAGTATTAGAAAGTTATTTTGGACATTATTTTAGTGAATGGTTAGTTGATAATAAATTATTAAGCGAAAATACATGTCCAACAGAAAAAGAAGTATATATTTATACTAATAGCTTACAACGAACTATCGCAACTGGTCAGTACTTTGCGGTTGGCGCTTTTCCTGGTTGCATTGTCCCAATTATTCATAAAGAAAAATTAGGCACTATGGATCCTACATTCTTTCCTGTAATTAAAGATGATAGCTCAACATTTAAAGAGTCTGCCATTGCATCAATCAATCAAATTGCTGATACAAATGGTATTGAAGGATTAAATAAAAAATTGGATAACGCCTATAATGACATGTCCAAAATAATCAATTACGCAAATTCGGCAAATTGTTTAAATGATAAACAATGTGATTTTACTGCTTTACCAACTAAACTTATTATTGAAAAAGGCAAAGAACCAGGTATAACAGGTCCTCTTCGTACTGGAACATCAATTGCGGATGCCTTTATTTTACAATATTACGAAGGGGCACCATTAACCGATATAGCCTGGGGTAAAATAAAGAATAACGAGCAGTTTGAAAAATTAGTCGCTATCAAAGAAAATTATAATACCGTATTATTTGGTTCGCCTGTTGTAGCCAAACAAATCGCAGCCAATTTAGTTAATTATATCAATCAAACATTTTCAGAAAAAAACAACAAAAGCAAATTTACATTTTTAGTCGGCCATGACTCAAATGTTGCATCACTATTTTCCGCCATAAAAATTAAGTCGTATACACTGGCAAATCAATTTGAAACTACGCCAATTGGTGGAAAAGTTGTATTTCAAAAATGGCGCGATAACAAGACTGGCGAAGCATTAATGAAAATTGAATATTTTTATCAGTCAACCGATCAAATTCGTAATTTGACCCAATTAAATAGGAAAACTCCTCCGCAAAAAATTGTATTAGAAATGGAAAATTGTCCAACTAATAAAGATGGTTTTTGTTCATTTTCAACATTTAAACAAATCATGAATGATGTTACTAAATAATGCTTGATATATTGATTGTATGCTTAGGTTTAATAAAAATTTGGGCATACAATCAAAAATTTATTATTTAACAGTTATATTAGTAATCTATACTTAAATCATGACTTATCAAAGTCTACACACTATCTAAAGAAAAAGTTTACCACAACTTCAATAACTAATTTAATCAACATAGATATAATATTTTGATTATAAAAATTATTTTCAAATCGTTAACTAGCAACTAGTTTCATTTCTACAAGCCCCTGTACATTCACTTTAACTTAGTTTCCGAAAATGGCTATAAATCATAGTGAATGCAATAAAACAAAGAAAAATAGCCAGATGAGTATTTTTGGGTCGCAAATAAAAATATGATCTAGGTCACAAAAGAAACTTTTTTATATTGCAATAAAAGAATATAGTGACAAAATGTTACCCGTAACAGAGTGGTTTAGAGAATAAACTAATGACCGAGAAGAAAAATATTTTCATTTTTATGGGGGTATCCGGAAGTGGTAAATCAGTTGTTGCTAAACAAATTGCCGATAACCTAAATGCGGCTTTTTTAGATGGCGACTTTTTACATCCCAAAGCCAATATATTAAAAATGCGTAGCGGTATTCCGCTAAATGATGAAGATAGACTGCCGTGGCTAAATCTAATTAGTAACGCCGCATTTGCGATGAGTAACGTCAATGATGTTTCGATCATAATTTGTTCCGCATTAAAACAACAATATCGAGATATTATTCGTGGCGAAAATAAAAATATTCACTTTATTTACCTAAAAGGAAGTTTTGCGGTTATTGCACAGCGTCTAGCTGAACGTAAAGGACATTACCAAAAATCTGGCATGTTACAGTCACAATTTGACACCTTAGAAGAACCTACTGCCGATGAAAAAGATGTCTATGCTATCAATATTGAACAATCGCTAATTGATGTTATTAATGAAACTACGCAGGTTATTAATTCAATATGTAATTGTGAATAAATTTATAACAATAAAAAATAAAAAAGATCGGAGAGGTTAATGTGAATTCCACTATTTTAGCTGTAACGCAGCGTATTATTAATCGTTCTAAAGCATCACGTGAGGCTTATTTACAAAAAATAGAACACGCTATGTTAAAAAAAGTCACTCGAGCAAGTTTACCTTGTAGCAACTTAGCACACGGCTTTGCCGCTTGCTGTTTAGATGATAAAAATGATCTTAAAAATATACTAAAAAGCAATATCGGCATTATCAGTTCTTATAATGACATGTTATCTGCACATAAACCTTATGAATCTTACCCCGAACAAATTCGCAAAGTATTACATGAAATAGGTGCTGTTGGTCAAATGGCCGGTGGGGTACCCGCCATGTGTGATGGAGTAACACAAGGTGAACCCGGAATGGAAATTTCACTCATGAGCCGAGATGTTATTGCAATGTCAGTTGCGGTTGGCTTGTCGCATAATATGTTTGATGGTGCTCTTTATCTTGGCGTTTGCGATAAAATTTTACCCGGGTTATTTATTGGAGCGCTATCTTTTGGGCATTTACCGGCTATTTTTGTCCCTTCAGGACCAATGCCATCAGGCCTATCGAATAAAGAAAAAGTTCGTATTCGCCAACTTTATTCGGAAGGAAAAGCCTCACGTGAAGATCTATTAGAATCTGAATCTGCATCATACCATTCTAGCGGAACCTGTACTTTCTATGGTACAGCGAATAGTAACCAAATGGTCATCGAATTGATGGGTTTACATTTACCTGGCGCAGCCTTTGTACATCCAGAAACAGCATTACGTTATGAATTAACAAATGCCGCGGCAAAACAAATTACGCGCTTAACTAACCAATCAGGTAATTATATGCCTATAGGTAAAATGGTTGATGAAAAAGTCATTGTTAATGGCTTAGTTGCTCTATTAGCAACAGGTGGGTCAACCAACCTAACCATGCATATTGTTGCTATGGCTAAAGCTGCTGGTATTATTATTAATTGGGATGATATTTCTGATTTATCAACTGTTGTACCGCTACTTAGTCGAATATATCCAAATGGACCTGCTGATATCAATTATTTCCAAGCGGCTGGTGGAACGTCATTACTTGTAAGAGAATTATTAGCTGGCGGCTTATTACATGAAGATGTTGAAACCGTTGTGGGGCGTGGACTAAGCCGTTATACCAAAGAACCAATTTTAGAAAATGGCAAACTAATTTTCCGTGAAGGCCCTACTAAATCTTTAGATGAAAATGTGATTGCATCAATCAAAAAGCCTTTCAATTCCCATGGTGGGCTAAAGGTCATGTCAGGCAATTTAGGTCGAGCCATAATGAAAACATCTGCTGTTACCGCAGAGCATCAAATTATTGAAGCTCCTGCCGTAGTTTTTAATAGTCAATATGATTTAGATGCAGAATATAAAGCCGGTAACCTCAATAAAGATTGTGTTGTAGTTGTACGCTATCAAGGTCCAAAAGCTATCGGGATGCCGGAACTACATAAATTAATAACACCATTGGGCGTGTTACAAGATCGCGGTTATAAAGTTGCCTTATTAACTGATGGCCGCTTATCTGGCGCCTCAGGTAAAGTACCAGCCGCAATTCATGTCACACCTGAAGCTTATGCTGGAGGATTGTTAAGCAAAGTACAACAAGGCGACATGATTCGTGTCAACGGTCAAACTGGTGAAATCACATTATTGGTCGACGAAGCGGAACTAGCAATGCGACAAGCAGAACCAATCGATCTAACCGATTCACATCAAGGCTTTGGTCGAGAACTTTATTCGGTTATTCGAGAGAATCTTACTTCAGCAGAAGAAGGAGCCGTTAGCTTTTAATTCAACTTATCTGCCGCCATATGCGGCAGATATCGTTAAAATTAGGCTAAAAAACCCCTTTCCTCAAAATTTTTTAAGATAATACTCAATTGTTAACTTAGTGATTTATTTTTTAACAAAATTATCCACCAACAAATTAACCACATCTTTCATTTTGCCATGCAATGATGCTTTTACACTATAAAGCGCCATTCCCATCACTTGTGAACTATGTATTTCTGGCGGCATAACTAATTCATACTCGCTTGTTTTAACATCTAATAAAGCTGGACCAGGATGGGCCAAGAATGATTGCACGGCCGCTTCAAGCAAATCAGAATTATCAACTCTAATTGAATACAATCCCATTGCATCGGCAACTTTAGCAAAATCAGGATTTTTTAAATCAGTATAGTGATCGACAAGCCCTTCCGATTTTTGTTCTAATTCAACAAAATTAAGTGAACTATTATTTAGTACGATAACTTTGATGGGTAGATTCTCCTGAATTGTAGTCAATAAATCACCTAATAGCATACTAATACCACCATCCCCGGATAAGGTAATAACTTGACGATGAGGAAAGGCTTTTTGCACACCCAATGCTTGTGGCATCGCATTGGCCATAGTGCCGTGTTTTAAACTAATAACGGTACGTCTTTTACCATTGGTTGAGAAATGGCGACATGCCCAAACCATCGCCGAACCAACATCAGCACAAAGTACCGCATCATCATTAGCATATTTATCAATCAATTCGGTTAAATATTGTGGATGAATAACGGCTTTTGATGGTATCGCTTTTTTATTTAATTTATCGATTGCTTTAGTGTGTAATTCGCAACATTTATCCAAAAATGTCGTATCTGTTTTTTCGTCAACTAGTGGTAATAATGCCGCTAAAGTTGGTTTGCTTGCCCCAACTACACCAACCTCTACGCTATGGCGGTGACCTAGATGGGTAGCATCGATATCGACCTGAATAATTATTGCATTATCTGGATAAAACTGAGACCATGCAAAATCAACGCCTAACATTAAAAGCACGTCACAATCTTTAATAGCCGTTGCTCCAGACGCCATACCAAACATACCGGTCATACCAACATTATAAGGATTATCATATTCAACAAAATCTTTAGCTCTTGATGTGTGGACTATCGGTGATTTTAATTTATGAGCTAAATCAACTAACTCATCATGAGCGTCTGATACCCCATGCCCTGCAAAAATTGTCACTTTACTATTTTCATTTAAAATTTTAGAAATTTTAGCCAACTCATCATCAGATGGACGAATTATAGGATTCGGATGATAGATATTGTATTCACTGTTATCCTCGACTTTAGTTAAACTAATATTGTAAGGAATAACTAAAACAGCAACACCACGCTGATTAATCGCGGCTTGAACTGCTGCAGTGGTAATTCGCCTTGCTTGAGTTGGATCAGTAATTTGCTGACAAAATACAGAACAGTTTTTATAAACTGCTTCAAAGTCAACTTCTTGAGGAAAATCCGTTCCTTGTTGAGAAGTAACCAACTGACTAGCCAATAAAATAAGCGGTACTTTATTACGTTGTGCTTCATAAATACCATTAATAAAATGTAAACTTCCCGGTCCACAAGAACCAGCACATGCTGTTATTTGATCGGTCAAATAGGCTTCAGCGCCAGCAGCAAAAGCGCCAACTTCTTCATGACGAACATGTACCCACTCAATATCACTTTTTTTAATAGCGGAAGTAATCTGATTTAATGTATCACCAACAATACCATAACAATGTTTCACACCGGCTTGAGCTAAAACATCAACAATAATCTGTGCAACTGATTTTTTTGATGACATACGGTCTCCTCAATATGGTTTAGAATTAAACAATTCAAGTTAACTAACTTACACCTAAGTTTTATGAATGCGAATAGTCGGAAAATAAAACAGCAGAAAATGTTAAAAATGTCATAATGACAAATGACGGCATGGAATAATCTTTATTTGAAGATATTCCCTATTACTATAAATCAAGGTATTATGTCGAAAATCTACTCAACACTATAGAGCTACTTTTTGTGGAACATTTGTCATCTGGGCATAGTTTTGTATCATCAATGTCGGCTTTTTTGCCTAGTTATATAATCGAATATTATCCTCTTATTACTGTTTGTTTATTGCTTTTTATTGCTATTCTACTGTTTTCATTCAGTAAATTAAGAATGGATATTATTGCACTTCTCATTATAACCGCAATCACCGTTACCGGGGTATTAACCCCTGCAGAAGCACTTTCAGGATTTAGCGATCCAAACATTATCTTAATCGCATTGCTATTTGTTATTGGGGAAAGCCTAGTAAGAACCGGTATCTCTTACAAAATGAGTGAATACATATTAAAAGCAGCGGGTCAAAATGATATACGAATTATAACATTTATTATGTTAGGTATAGCATTATTAGGATCGATCATGAGCTCAACAGGTGTTGTAGCAATATTTATTCCAGTAGCGATTAGCATTGCCAATCATACCGGTATACATGTAAAAAAACTAATGATGCCACTATGTATTGCTGCGCTAATTAGTGGCATGATGACCCTAGTTGCTACTGCACCAAACCTAGTAGTGAATAGTGAACTGAGTCGAGCACATTTAACCGAGTTTAGTTTCTTCTCTATTACACCAATAGGTCTTGGAGTATTAATCGTTGGTGTTATTTATTGTGTACTAACTCGCAATTGGTTACTGACAGCCGACCAAATTACACCAACCAATAGTCAACCACAAAGGCGTAAAATTACCGACCTGATTAGAGATTATAAATTAATTGGTCGAGCGCATCGAGCGCAAATTCTTGCAGGATCCCCTTTTGTTGGTCGAACTATTGACGGTTTACATTTACGCAGTGAACACGGAGTAAATGTTATTGGTATCGAACGTTGGCGAAAGTTTCAAAAAGTCCTCATTCCAGTAAATGGAAACACCGAATTTAGAGAAAACGATATTCTTTTATTGGATATGTCCCATTCCGAAGCGGATTACCGTACATTTTTAACGACCAATAATCTTGAACCCAAAATTTTACGTGGTGAATATTTTTCTGAACAAGTAAAAGAAGTTGGCATGGCCGAGGTAGCATTACTCCCAGAATCATCATTATGTGGTAAAACGCTTAATGAGATAGATTTTAGAAGTAAATATTTTTTAACCGTGATTGGTATTTGGCGAAATCATGCTCCTGTTGAGACTAATAACTTATTCCAAGAACGCTTAGAAATGAGTGATACACTTTTGGTGTGTGGCGATTGGGGATCAATCCAAAAACTTCAAACTCGTACCAGTGATTTTGTGGTGTTAGATTATCCATCAGATATTGATGATGTAGCCCCTGCTAGCTCGCAAGCTTATATAGCACTATTTAATCTAGCCTTGATGATTATTTTAATGGTTACCGGAATTGTGCCAAATGTTGTTGCCGCGCTCATCGCCTGTCTATTAATGGGAGCAACACGTTGTATTGATATGGCTAATGCCTATAAATCGATTCATTGGCCAACATTAATTCTCATTATTGGTATGATGCCTTTTGCAGTAGCTTTAAATAAAACTGGGGGAATTTCGTTAATCTCGGAATGGCTTGAAATTCATTTACGATCGTTTGGTCCTTATATGGTGTTAACCTTTATCTTTTTATTGTGCTCAACAGTGGGATTATTTATTTCTAATACCGCAACTGCAATTTTGATTGCACCAATTGCGATTGATTTAGCCATAAAATTTGGCTATTCACCGTATCCATTTGCTATGACAGTCGCGATTGCAACATCGGCTTCTTTTATTACACCTGTTTCATCACCAATTAAAACAATGGTAGTGGCTCCAGGAGGATATAGCTTTAGTGATTTTGTTAAGATTGGCGTACCATTAACTTTTCTAGTGATGACTGTTGATATAGCATTAGTACCAATCTTTTTTCCATTTTGAATATATAATATTTTCATAGTTGTAAATAATGTTATAATCATTTCGCTTCAAAAACTAAAAATATCAATAGGGATATAAGATAAAGTATAAAGGATACACAAAAAATGACTATGTTATTACGCCTTATAATTGCAATTTTATTTATAATATTTATCTATTTTTTAATGTCTGCCTATATGAGTTTGTTAGGTAAATGGTCATATAAGCGTATGTCAAAAAAAATCCAATCTGGAAAGATGAGCGATAAGGCTCTTATTCGTAATTATAACAAATTTAAAAAATCAAAAGATAATAAGATTATGGCTATTTTGATTTGTGGAGTATTTTTTAAATCATATATTAAATTACAAAATTGTACCTTTGAAGCTTATAAAGAAGGTATGATTCAACGTAATTTACCACTATAGCCTATCAGCTTTATAAAATACAAAAGTGATATCAATTAAGGATTCACTTTTGTGTATTAAAGATTCTTAATTTAATTTAAAGTATAATATCTATAATATTTTGATTATGGATATATTGCATATGCCACAAACAACCAAACCCTTAAATATTATTTTTGCAGGTACACCTGATTTTGCTGCCACACATTTAAAAGCTTTAATTAACTCAAACCATAATGTCATCGCCGTCTTCAGTCAACCAGATAGACCTGCTGGTCGAGGAAATAAATTAACGGCAAGCCCAGTAAAACAATTAGCAATCGAAAATAATCTTCCCATTTATCAACCGGCCACACTCAAAACAGAAGAAAATCAGCAAATCATTGCCAATCTTAATGCTGATATTATGATTGTGGTTGCTTATGGATTGATTTTACCTCAAGCTGTGCTTGATATGCCAAAACTAGGATGCTTAAATGTTCACGGTTCTTTATTACCTCGATGGCGAGGTGCAGCACCAATTCAGCGCGCCTGTTGGGCTGGTGATAGCGAAACCGGCATCACCATTATGCAAATGGATGCTGGCCTTGATACTGGGGATATGCTGTATAAATTAGCATGCCCAATTGAAGCGAATGATACTAGTGCAACATTATATGAAAAATTGGCTAAATTAGGTCCTCAAGCATTACTTGATACGCTAACACTAATTAACCAAGGAAAAGTTAAACCTGAAAAGCAACAACAATCACAAGCCACTTATGCCGAAAAATTATCTAAGCAAGAGGCTAAATTAGATTGGAATTTATCAGCGAAACAATTGGAACGATGTGTACGGGCATTTAACCCGTGGCCAGTTAGTTACTTTGAAGTAAATGGTGAACCCGTAAAAGTTTGGCAAGCTCAAGTTATTACTGTTGAACATAATCAACCCATCGGCACCATTTTGCAGGCTGATAAAAAAGGCATCTGTATTGCCACTAGCGATGGGGCGTTAAATATGACAGTATTACAACCAGCAGGTAAGAAACCAATGTCAGCCCAAGATTTATTAAACTCTCGAAAAGCGTGGTTTGAAGTTGGTAAAATACTGGGTAATAACCAATAGTAAAAAATAATATATTACAGGAAACATCCTGTAATATTATGGTTTTTTGGCGAATAGTGTCGCAAAACGGAGTTTTATTCGGTTGCCATGGATATCCGTTTTATGCAATTCGCCAACATCCTCATTATATTTTATAATCTGCCAATCCTGATAATAATTACGTAATTCATTCTCTTTAAACGTAAACGAAAAGCCAACAGTGCAAGGAAAATCATCCGTTGACATAGCACAAACAATTAAATTATAACCGCCTGATTTAGTTATCGTTTGCATATTGTTAATAATATCGGGAATTCTATTAGGTTGTAAAAACATCATCACAACGGTTGAAATAATTAAATCATAATTACCTGTTAAATTAGCTTGGTTTATATCATAAATAGATGCATTGATATGCGCTAAATGATCATTGGCAATAATTTGCTGTAAATTATTAATACTCATCTCTGACTTATCAACGGCATCAACATCAAAACCAAGTAGCTGCAAATAGAGTGAATTACGACCTGAACCACAACCTAAATCTAACGCTTTTCCGGCTTGAATCATTTGACAGATTTCTGACACGTCAGAATGGGTTTGCGTCATTTGATATTTTTTATGTGTATAATCTTCAGGTTGGCAATAAAAAGCCAGTTGGCACTGTAAATCATCGGATACATTAGCTATTCGATGCCATTGTTGAGGCTGAATAAAAGGCGGTTGATGCTCAACATCAAAAACATGTTGCGAAATGATCTCGCCTTGCTCGGTTAACATATCAAAATTCACACGACCTTTAATAATGTTTAATTTTGCCCATGTTCCTACTTGGGTATTATGCTTTTCACAAAACATTTTCGGTAGAGTTGTTACATCCCAAACTGGTAGCGTTTTATAGCAAACTAAATCTTTCATCACTATTTACCAAACGAAGCTATTTAATAGTTGAGTATTATAGTCAACTATTAACCCAATAAACAACCTCTTTTTTAAAAATAAAATGGCAATTAAATAGGTAAAAATGAATTTATAGTAGCGAAGTTAACTATATCAACATATAATCATCAACATTCTAGACTATATAGTAAAAAATATTAGAGGAATAATTTATGGGATTTTTAACAGGTAAACGCATACTGGTTACCGGCGTGGCAAGTAATCGTTCTATTGCTTACGGTATTGCAAAAGCGATGCACCGAGAAGGTGCTGAATTAGCTTTTACTTATCAAAGCGAAAAATTAAAAGGCCGCGTTGAAGAGTTTGCTGCTGATTTTAATTCTAAAATCGTTTTACCTTGCGATGTGGCACATGATGACAGTATCACATCGTTATTTACTGAGTTAGCAAAAACATGGGATAAATTTGATGGTTTTGTACACGCTATTGCTTTTGCGCCAGGAGATCAACTAGATGGTGACTATGTTAATGCAGTAACGCGTGAAGGTTTTGCAATTGCCCACGATATCAGCTCTTATAGCTTTGTCGCGATGGCTAAAGCGTGTCGTTCAATGCTTAATCCTGATTCAGCATTAGTTACCCTTTCTTACCTAGGTGCTGAGCGTGCAATTCCTAACTATAATGTGATGGGTCTTGCTAAAGCATCTCTAGAAGCAAACGTACGTTACATGGCTAATGCTATGGGACCTGAAGGTATACGTGTAAATGCGATTTCAGCAGGTCCTATTCGTACTTTAGCGGCATCAGGTATCAAAGATTTCAAAAAGATGTTATCACACTGTGAATCAGTCACTCCTATTCGCCGAACAGTAACCATCGAAGATGTGGGTAATTCAGCAGCATTCTTATGTTCGAACCTATCTTCAGGTATTACCGGTGAAGTTATTCATGTTGATGGTGGGTTTAGCATCGCTGCTATGAATGAATTAGAACTTAAATAATATAAACTTAAATGAAATAAGGTGTCAGAATAAATAACTGACACCTTATTTTTTAATTCATCACCGTGATATTTTTTATCTTAACCTCTAGATAATCAAACTTTTGTATAGAGTAAATTAATATTGCTGTCTAATTCAAAACATAAAATTTTTACTAATCCATTTTATCTGTAAATTCTTGCTATATTAGCTAATATAAATCAAAATCTTAGTATCTTAATTCTAAAAATTATCTATCACTTTTCGACAATTAAAATACAATTATGATGATTTAATAATCATTAAGTCTATTTTATAGAACCTTAAAAATCTAATAAATTATCATTACCCAAATAACATATGATCAAATTTTTCAATAGAATATAAATCGTGCTGTAGAATCCAATGGTTAATTTAATAATATTATTTGTAATACATTGGTGCATCTTTATTTTGCGAGGTAACGACACAAATAAGCGGTTGGTTCTGAAACCTGAACATCGAATTTGCTTTCTTTAGCAATATGAAAAACTTGTCCAGCTTCAAATATTTGCCAATCATTTGCCGTAGGCAATAACACTTTAAGTGAACCGGTTATGACGGTCATTTCCTCTGGATTATCAGTATTAAAAATATATTCACCTGGTAACATCACACCAACAGAGACTTTACCGGTAGAACCATTTTCAAAGCCGATAGATTTCACTTTCCCTTCAAAATAATCATTAACTTTCAACATAAAATCCCCCTTTCCTCACTATTTTTAGTCATTAGCAATAATTTAATATTAGCTACAATAAAGTACTGTGTAAAATTCACGCTATCAGCTTAATTGATTTCAACAAGCTATCCAACTATTATTTACTAATTAAAATTGGTCTCTTGAAACAAAAGCACTTCAAAAAATAAAACATTAGCAAAACTTGTTAAAATACGAAAAAATAGCATACAGATGGATTTTTTTCCGTTAAAATCTAACACTATTTGCTCAGTAACAGTTTGTTGGAGAAAACATGAAAATAGCAAAAAACACAGTGGTAAGTTTAGCATATCAAGTTCGTACTAAAGATGGTGTTTTAGTTGATGAAGCAACAACAGTAGCACCACTCGAATATCTACACGGTGCAGGAAACTTATTACAAGATCTTGAAAATTCCTTAGAAGGCCATCAAGTTGGTGATAAATTTGACGTTGAACTAGTTAATCCTTATGGTGATTTTAATGATGCACTAGTACAAAATGTGCCACGTGACGTTTTTGTTGGTGTTGACGAACTTGAAGTCGGTATGCGTTTTTTTGCTGACACTGATCAAGGCTCTTTACCCGTTGAAATTACTGCAATTGATGGCGATAGTGTAACTATCGATGGCAATCATATGCTAGCAGGCCAAGATCTAAATTTCAATGTCGAAGTATTAGCAATTCGTGAAGCGACACCAGATGAAATATCGCATGGACATATTCATGGTGCGCATGGTCACGACCACGAGCATGGTGGCTGCGGTTGTGGCGGACATGATCATGATGAAGATGAAGAAAGCGGTTGTTGTGGCGGTGGTCACGGCGGATGTGGCTGTCATTAATTTTCAAATAAATAACCAGTTAAAAAGCGCTAACAAGCGCTTTTTTATTTGCTGTAAAAATAATTTCATTACTGCGAACTTGTTCACAACGTTATATATCTCTACTTATTATTTTTCACAACATAGCTAATAATCACATTTTGTGTGAATAACAAGAATCCAATTATGTCAGAAAAAAAAACCACCTTAATGCCTCGAGAAAAATTATTACTATTTGGTGTCGAAACACTATCTGATGCGGAATTACTCGCCCTTTTCTTACGCACAGGTATACGTAATTTACCTGTCCTAGATTTATCGCAAAAATTATTAAATGAATTTGGCTCATTTTATCATTTAATAAATGCTAGCCACGATGAGTTTTGTAAAAAACAAGGTCTTGGAACTGCAAAATATACTCAGTTAAAAGCGGTTGTTGAACTTTCTAATCGTTATTTGAAAGTTAAAATAAGCCATGAAAATTACTTAACATCGCCAAGCTTGACCCATCATTACCTAGCTAGTCGCTTAATGGATAAAGATCGTGAAATTTTTATGGTGATATTTTTAGACAATCAACATCATGTCATTACTTCTGAAGAGATGTTTGTTGGAACCTATAATTGTGTAGAGGTTCATCCGAGAGAAGTAGCTAGACGGGCATTACAACACAATGCCGCAGCATTAATTTTAGCTCATAATCATCCATCAGGATTGGCTGAACCAAGTCAAGCTGACCGGATATTAACAAAGAAAATTGAACAAGTTTGTGAATTAATAGATGTTCGCATTGTTGATCACCTTGTGATTGGTAAGGGAGAGTATGTTTCTTTTGCCGAACGAGGATGGATTTTATAATTACTTTTACTTACAATATAAAATTACTAAACCAATTAATGAATAAACTATGAACCAACAACTGGAATTATTAGAAACTAAAGTCGCATTCCAAGAAATGACCATTGAAGAACTCAATCAAATGGTTGTTAATCTTCAAGCAGATATCAGCAAACTCAAAGAACAATTAATGTTATTGTCACAAAAGTTACAGGCTACACAAACCTCAAATATTGCTAATTTATCAGAAGAAACACCGCCTCCTCATTATTAACTACAAGTTTAATAATTCGAGGGACTCTAAAATCTACTTTTTACCAATAAAATTATACCCTCGATAAGAAAGCAGAGAAATTAAAATCAAGAAACAACTGACCCATTTTGTCCATCGCCCAAATAAACAATTACGCCAGCCAAAGTTGTAAATACCGACTCTAAATTCATAATTATTGCAAAGCAAATCGTAAAATTGTAGTAATAAAAATACTCAATTAGGTAATATCTAGATAATAAAAAACCGGCTAAATAGCCGGTTTTAGTTTAAGCATTAATTATTTTTATTCAGCTGCTGCTTCTGCTTCTACCGCAGGACGATCAACTAATTCAATATAAGCCATTGGAGCATTATCTCCATCACGGAAACCACATTTTAAAATGCGAACATAACCACCTGGACGGGTAGCAAAACGTGGACCTAAATCTGAAAATAATTTTTTTACTGTATCTTTATCACGGATACGAGCGAAAGCCAGACGGCGATTAGCTACGCTATCGCTTTTAGCTAACGTAATTAACGGCTCAACGACACGACGCAACTCTTTTGCTTTAGGCAATGTTGTTTTGATAATTTCATGTTCAACTAATGAACTTGTCATATTACGAAACATCGCTTGACGATGGCTGCTATTTCGGTTCAGTTGACGACCACTTTTACGATGGCGCATAACTTTATCCTTCTTATATAAATTTTATCTTAGTCTTCAACAATACTTGCTGGTGGCCAATTCTCAAGACGCATGCCTAAAGATAAACCACGAGATGCGAGCACATCCTTAATTTCAGTAAGAGATTTTTTACCAAGATTAGGGGTTTTAAGTAACTCGACTTCAGTACGTTGCACTAAATCACCAATATAATGAACTGCTTCTGCTTTTAAGCAATTAGCAGACCGAACAGTTAATTCCAAGTCATCTACTGGACGTAAAAGAATTGGATCAAATTCCGGTTTATCTTCTTTGACTTCTGGTTGACGTACATCACGTAAATCAACAAAAGCTTCAAGTTGTTCAGCCAAAATAGTAGATGCGCGACGAATAGATTCTTCTGGATCAATAGTACCATTAGTTTCCATATCGATAACCAGTTTATCTAAGTCGGTACGTTGTTCCACACGAGCAGCATCGACAGAATATGCAATACGCTCAACTGGACTATAACATGCATCAACTAATAGACGACCAATTGGTCGCTCTTCATCTTCTGACTTAACTCGAGCAGAAGCAGGGACATAACCACGTCCTCGTTGTACACGAATACGCATACTAATTGAAGCATTGGCATCAGTAAGATGACAAATTACTAAATCAGGATTAACAATTTCAACATCACCATCGTGAGTGATATCTGATGCAGTTACAGCACCAACGCCTGATTTATTTAAAGTCAGCATAACATCATCTTTAGTATGTACACGAACCGCTAATTTTTTCAAATTAAGCAGAATATCAAGCACATCTTCTTGAACGCCTTCTTTAGTACTATACTCATGCAGAACACCGTCAATTTCAACTTCGGTCACTGCATATCCCGGCATAGATGATAATAAAATGCGGCGTAGTGCATTACCTAAAGTATGACCAAAACCACGCTCAAGTGGCTCTAAAGTCACTTTCGCATGAGTTGGGCTGTATTGAACAACGTCAACTAGGTGAGGTTTTAAAAACTCTGTTACAGAACCCTGCATTATGTCCTCTCTTAAGTGCTAAACTTTACTTAGAGTAAAGTTCGACGATCAAATGTTCGTTGATGTCAGCAGATAAATCTGAACGTTCTGGTAAGCGTTTAAATACACCTTCCATTTTGCTAGCATCAACTTCTAACCATGTTGGTTTTTCACGTTGTTCAGCTAACTCTAAAGCGGCTTTAATACGTGCTTGTTTTTTTGATTTTTCGCGAACACTAATAACATCTTCAGGTGAAACTTGATAAGATGCGATGTTCACAACGTGACCATTAACAAGAACAGCTTTATGACTAACTAATTGACGAGCTTCAGCGCGAGTTGCACCAAATCCCATACGATAAACAACGTTATCTAAGCGACGTTCTAAAAGAGCAAGTAGGTTTTCACCAGTATTACCTTTAATACGTGCTGCATTTTTATAGTAATTACGGAATTGACGCTCTAGAATTCCATAAATACGTCTAACTTTTTGTTTTTCGCGTAACTGAACACCATAATCTGATAAACGCGGTTTACGCGCACCATGTTGTCCAGGAGCTTGTTCTAACTTACATTTACTGTCAACCGCTCGGACACCAGATTTAAGGAATAAATCTGTACCTTCACGACGACTTAATTTGAGCTTTGGTCCCAAATATCTTGCCATTTTTTTTCTCCAATAATCCTATAAACATTCAATGTTTAATAAAAAATTAAACACGACGTTTCTTTGGTGGACGACAACCGTTATGAGGAATCGGAGTAACATCAGTAATATTAGTGATGCGATAACCCGCTGCATTTAATGCACGAATTGTTGACTCACGACCAGGACCAGGTCCTTTAACCATAACTTCCAGATTCTTAATTCCGTAGTCTTTTACAGCTTCGGCACAACGTTCTGCTGCTACTTGAGCTGCAAAAGGAGTTGATTTACGAGAGCCGCGGAAACCAGAACCACCAGCGGTTGCCCAACCCAACGCATTACCTTGACGATCGGTAATTGTTACGATTGTATTGTTAAATGATGCATGAATATGAGCTATACCATCAGAAACTTGCTTTTTAACACGTTTACGTGTACGAACAGGTGTCTTTGCCATTTATTATCACCTCAATTATTTCTTGATTGGCTTACGCGGTCCCTTACGGGTACGAGCGTTAGTCTTAGTGCGTTGACCACGGACAGGAAGTCCACGACGATGACGCACACCACGATAACAACCAAGGTCTAATAAACGCTTGATACTCATAGTTACTTCACGACGTAAGTCACCTTCAACAGTGAATTTAGCGACTTGTTCGCGTAACTGTTCAATCTGATCTTCAGATAGTTCTCTGATCTTAACATGTTCAGGAATACCCGCTTCAGCACAAATTGTCTTTGCACGAGTACTACCGATACCATAAATTGCTTGTAACGCAATAACAGTATGTTGTTGATCAGGAATGTTAATGCCTGCTATACGGGCCACTATGCACTCCTTTATTGTTAATGTTCAGTAGATCCACCATACTGAAAAGCCCGTTTTCAGGATACTCAAACAATGGATCTACAAAAAATTTTTTTAGGCTGGCTATTCTAGCCAGCTTTACTATACTTTGGCAAGTAAAATATGCAAAAGTTCAACTTTACAGTTAAATAATATTAACCTTGACGTTGTTTATGTTTACCTTCAATGCAAATAACACGAACAATGCCATTGCGTTTGATGATTTTACAATTTCTGCATAATTTCTTGACTGAAGCACGAACTTTCATTTTTTTCTCCGTAACTTCTGGCTAACTTATCGGCCGTAGCCTTTAAGATTCGCTTTCTTTAACACTGACTCATAACGATTTGGCATCATTAAAGTCTGTACTTGTGCCATAAAATCCATGATTACAACAACTACAATTAATAATGATGTTCCACCAAATTGAACTGGAACTTTCATTGCACTTGTCATAAACATTGGTACCAAACATACAAGAGTAATGTAAATAGCGCCAATTAGCGTTAAACGTGTCATTACTTTGTCAATATACTTCGATGTTTGTTCACCTGGACGGATACCTGGAATAAATGCACCAGATTTCTTTAACTGATCTGCTGTTTCTCTAGGATTGAAAACCAATGCTGTATAGAAGAAACAGAAGAAGATAATCGCTGCTGCAAAAAAGATTATGTATAACGGTTGATCATGAGAGAAGTATTGCCCAATAAGAACAAAGATATATCTCCATCCTTCACCATTTCCTTGGAACCAAGAAGCCATCATTGATGGTAACATAACAATTGTTGAAGCAAATATTGCAGGAATAACACCTGCCATATTAATCTTTAATGGTAAATGTGTACTTTGTGCAGCATACACACGACGGCCTTGCTGTCTTTGCGCGTAATTAACAACGATGCGTCGTTGACCACGTTCAACAAAAACGACAAAGTAAGTCACACCAACCACTAATGCTGCGACGACTAATAATAAAATCGGATGCAAATTACCAGAACGAGCTTGTTCAATTGTTTCATATATTGCATGAGGAAGACTTGCCACAATACCAGCAAAGATAATGATAGAAATACCATTACCTACACCGCGTTCCGTGATTTGCTCACCCAACCACATAAGAAACATAGTGCCAGTAACTAAGCTAATCGATGCAATAAAATAGAAAGAAAATCCTGGGTTAATCACTACATGACTATAACCAGGAATATTCGGTAAACCAGTCGCAATACCAGCTGCTTGTACAATTGCTAAAGCTAATGTGCCATAACGGGTATACTGACTGATTTTTTTACGACCTGATTCACCTTCTTTCTTCAATTCTGCTAATTTAGGGTTAATTGCCGTTAATAACTGCACAATAATAGATGAAGAAATATAAGGCATTATCCCTAAAGCAAAAATTGAAGCACGGCTTAAAGCACCACCAGAGAACATATTGAACATACCAACAATACCATTAGATGATGATTGTAGTAAGTCCGATAACGCTTTAGTATCAATACCAGGAACCGGAACGTAAGAACCAAGACGGAAAACAATAAGCGCTAAAAGCACAAATAATAAACGTCTTTTAAGCTCACCACTACCGCCTCGTGTGCTTTGAAAATCTAATCCTGGTTGCTTTGCCATCTTTCTAATTATTCCTCAATTTTTCCGCCAGCAGCTTCAATTGCAGCTTTAGCACCTTTAGTTACTCGAATACCACGAACTGTTACTGGTTTAGTAACTTCTCCAGATAACATGATTTTTGCATATTCGATTTGTGAATTAATCACATTAGCAACTTTCAAGCTATTTAGGTCAACAATATCGCCTTCAACTTTCATTAAATCAGAAAGACGAACTTGTGCTGTTACCATAGCTTTACGTGAGGTAAAACCAAATTTTGGTAAACGACGATATAAAGGCATTTGACCACCTTCGAAGCCACGACGAACGCCGCCACCTGAACGTGATTTTTGACCTTTGATACCACGAGTACCAGTTTTACCTAGCCCTGAACCGATTCCTCGGCCCACGCGCTTAGATGCATGCTTTGAACCTTCAGCAGGAGATAAAGTATTTAAACGCATTACTATTACTCCTCAACTTTAACCATGTAATAAACTTGGTTTACCATACCGCGAATTGCAGGTGTATCTTCACGCTCAACAGTATGACCAATACGACGTAATCCTAGACCAACTAACGTTGCTTTATGCTTCGGTAGACGGCCAATAGAACTACGAGTTTGTGTAATTTTAATTGTCTTTGCCATGGCTAATTACCCCAAAATTTCTTCGACGGTTTTACCACGCTTAGCAGCAACCATTTCTGGAGATTTCATATTTTCTAAGCCATCAATAGTCGCACGAACCACGTTAATTGGGTTAGTAGAACCATATGCTTTAGCTAGAACGTTACGAACACCAGCAACTTCTAATACAGCACGCATTGCACCACCGGCGATAATACCAGTACCTTCTGATGCTGGTTGCATGTAAACACGAGAACCTGTATGAGCACCTTTAACTGGATGCTGTAAAGTATCGTTATTTAACGCAACGTTAATCATATTACGACGTGCTTTTTCCATTGCTTTTTGGATTGCTGCTGGCACTTCACGTGCTTTACCATATCCAAAACCAACGCGGCCATTACCGTCACCAACCACTGTTAGTGCAGAAAAACTAAAAATACGACCACCTTTTACGGTTTTAGAAACTCGGTTAACTGCGATTAGTTTTTCCTGCAGTTCACCAGCTTGTTTTTCGATGTTTGACATCTTTAACTCCTACCTTAGAACTGTAGGCCAGCTTCGCGAGCAGCATCTGCTAGCGCCTGAACTCGACCATGATATTGGAAACCTGAACGATCAAAAGAAACTTCTTTGATATCTTTCGCTAATGCGCGTTCTGCAATTGCTTTACCAACTGCTGCTGCTGCATCTTTGTTTCCAGTGTATTTTAAACTTTCACTGATAGCTTTTTCTAATGTTGAAGCCGCTGCCAGTACTTCTGATCCGTTTGGTGCGATAATCTGCGCATAAATATGACGCGGAGTACGGTGAACTACTAAGCGAGTTGCAAGTAGTTCTTGCATCTTACGACGCGCTTTAGTTGCACGACGGATACGAGCTGATTTCTTATCCATAGTGTTACCTTACTTTTTCTTAGCTTCTTTAGTACGCACAACTTCATCTGCGTAACGAACACCTTTACCTTTATAAGGTTCAGGACGACGATAAGCACGGATATCAGCAGCTACTTGTCCAATTAACTGTTTATCAGCACTTTTCAGAACGATTTCAGTTTGCGAAGGACATTCAGCTGTTACACCTGCAGGTAATTGGTGATCAATTGGATGTGAATAACCAAGAGATAAGCCAATTGTATTACCTTTAACTTGTGCACGATAACCGACACCAACTAGCTGAAGTTTTTTAGTAAAACCTTCAGTAACACCAATAACCATTGCATTAATCAATGCACGAGCAGTACCTGCTTGCGCCCAAGCGTCAGCAAAACCGTCACGAGGCGCAAATGTAATCTGGCCTTCTGCTTGATTAATAACAACTGCATTATTTATTGTACGAGATAACTCGCCATTTTTACCTTTAATCGTAATTACCTGACCATTGAGTTTTACCTCTACGCCAGCAGGAACAACGACAGGTGCTTTTGCAACACGAGACATTTTTTTCTCCCTTACGCTACGTAGCAGATAATTTCACCACCAAGACCTGCTTGGCGTGCTGCACGATCAGTCATAACACCTTTAGAAGTAGAAACAACTGCAATACCTAATCCAGCCATTACTTTTGGTAATTCATCTTTACGTTTATAAATACGTAAACCTGGACGGCTAACACGTTTAATACTTTCTACTACAGCCTTACCTTGGAAATATTTTAAAGTGATTTCCAATTCTGGTTTAGTGTCACCAACTACTTTATAGTCCCCGATATAACCTTCTTCTTTTAGCACATTGGCAATTGCCACTTTTAGCTTAGAGGAAGGCATGGTGACTGCAACTTTATTCGCAGCTTGACCGTTACGAATGCGGGTCAACATATCTGCTATAGGATCTTGCATGCTCATCTATAACACTCCCCTGATTACCAACTTGCCTTTTTAAGACCAGGAATCTCACCACGCATGGCTGATTCACGAACCTTAATACGGCTTAAACCAAACTTACGAAGGACGCCATGAGGACGACCGGTTTGACGACAACGACGACGTTGACGTGATGGACTAGAATCACGAGGAAGCGTTTGCAATTTAAGCACTGCATTCCAACGATCTTCATCTGATGCATTAAGATCAGAGATAATCGCTTTTAATTCTTGACGCTTTGCAAAATATTTTTCTGCTAGCTTTACGCGTTTTTTATCGCGTTCAATCATTGATTGTTTAGCCATTATGCCCTACCTTACTTACGAAATGGGAAGTTAAAGGCAGATAATAAAGCTCGGCCTTCTTCATCAGATTGTGCTGTTGTTGTGATAGTGATATCTAAACCACGAACACGATCAACTTTATCATAATCGATTTCAGGGAAAACGATTTGTTCACGAACACCCATGCTATAGTTACCACGACCATCGAAAGATTTTGCGCTTAAACCACGAAAATCTCGAGTACGAGGAAGAGCAATATAAACTAGACGTTCAAAAAATTCCCACATACGTTCGCCACGTAAAGTGACTTTACAACCAATAGGATACCCTTGACGGATTTTAAAACCAGCAACTGATTTGCGTGCTTTAGTGACTAGTGGTTTTTGACCACTGATTGCTGCTAAATCTGCAACCGCATTATCTAATAATTTCTTATCAGTAATTGCTTCACCCACACCCATATTCAAGGTGATCTTTTCGATCCGAGGGACTTGCATGACAGATTTGTAGCCAAACTGTTCTTGCAGTTTATTTACTACCTGTGCTTTGTAGTAATCATGCAGTTTCGCCATCGTACACTCCAAATTACTTAATTGATTAATTTATTAGTAGACTTATAAAAACGGACTTTTTTACCGTCTTCAAAACGAAAGCCTACGCGATCTGCTTTGCCTGTATCTTGGTTAAAAATTGCTACGTTAGAAACGTTAATTGGCGCTTCTTTCTCAACAATTCCACCTTCTTGATTTAATGCAGGTACTGGTTTTTGGTGTTTTTTCACCAAATTGATACCTTCAACAATCACTTTACCAGTAGACAAAACACTTTTTACTTTACCGCGTTTACCTTTATCTTTACCGGCTAACACGATAACTTCATCTTCTCGACGGATTTTAGCTGCCATTACCCGCTCCTTACAGTACTTCTGGTGCTAATGAAATGATCTTCATAAACTTCTCAGAACGAAGTTCACGAGTGACCGGTCCAAAAATACGCGTACCAATCGGTTGCTCACTGTTATTATTTAAAATAACACAAGCATTGCGATCGAAACGAATGACAGATCCATCAGGACGACGAACACCTTTTCGAGTGCGCACCACCACAGCTTTAAGTACATCACCTTTTTTAACTTTACCACGTGGAATAGCTTCTTTAATGGTAACTTTGATGATATCACCTACCGCTGCATAACGACGATGCGATCCACCGAGAACCTTGATACACATTACGCTACGTGCGCCAGAGTTATCAGCAACATCGAGCCTAGTCTGTTCTTGGATCATTTTAATGCTCCGTATAAATTAATTATTGTCTAATCTACCTTCATCCACCTCAACTACCATGGATAAGAATAGACAACCAAAAACCCACTTACGTGAGGGCGCATAGTATAACACCACTCAAATAAAATGGATAGCATAAAATAAACGGCCGGTGAGCCGTTTATTATATTATGTACAGTTTTTAATCAAATTTGATTAGCTAACTGCTTTTTCAACGATTCGAACAAGAGTCCAAGATTTGGTTTTTGATAATGGACGACACTCTTTAATTTCTACAGTATCGCCAATACCACACTCGTTGTTTTCATCATGTACATGCAATTTAGTCGTACGTTTAATGAACTTACCATATAACGGATGCTTCACTTTACGTTCAATAGCTACAGTAATAGATTTATCCATTTTGTCGCTAATAACACGACCTTGCTGAGTACGAATTTTTACTTCAGTAGTCATATTACGCACCCGCCTTCTCAGTTAATAACGTTTTAACTCGTGCAATATTACGACGCACTTGTTTTAACATATGAGTTTGTGTTAACTGACCTCCAGCTAATTGCATACGTAAGTTAAATTGCTCACGTAATAAATTAAGAAGTTCAGTATTTAACTCTTCAACGCTTTTTTCGCGTAGCTCTTTTGCTTTCATTTACATCACCGTCTTAATCACAAAGGTGGTTTTAATTGGCAGTTTTGCAGCTGCCAACGCAAATGCTTCACGAGCAACTTCTTCCGGTACACCGTCCATTTCATAAAGGACTTTACCTGGTTGAATCTGAGCAACCCAGTATTCAACGTTACCCTTACCTTTACCCATACGCACTTCAAGTGGTTTTTCAGTAATTGGTTTATCAGGGAAAACTCGAATCCAGATTTTACCTTGACGCTTAACTGCACGAGTCATTGCACGACGTGCTGCTTCGATCTGGCGCGCAGTCAAACGACCACGACCCACAGCCTTAAGACCGAATGTACCGAAACTTACATCAGTACTCACAGCAAGACCACGATTGCGGCCCTTGTGCACTTTACGGAATTTTGTACGCTTTGGTTGTAACATCAGCGACGCTCCTTATTGTTTTCGGCCTTTGCGCTGCTTTTTCGGTTGAGCAGCAGGTTGTTTTTCTGCTTGTTCAACGGCAGCCATACCACCAAGGATCTCACCTTTGAAGATCCACACTTTAACACCAATAATACCATAGGTAGTCAATGCTTCTGATAAACCATAGTCGATGTCCGCTCTTAATGTATGTAATGGTACGCGACCTTCACGATACCACTCACTACGAGCAATTTCAGCGCCGCCTAAACGACCACTTACTTCAACTTTGATACCTTTAGCACCCGCCTTCATTGCATTTTGAACCGCACGTTTCATTGCACGACGGAACATAACACGGCGTTCTAACTGAGAGGTAATACTGTCAGCAACTAATTTAGCGTCTAGTTCTGGTTTACGAACTTCAGCAATATTAATTTGTACTGCAACATCACGTTTCTCTTTTTTGTCTTTGTATTTATTGACAATAGAAGCTACGGCATTACGTAATTTTTCAACGTCCTCACCTTTTTTACCAATCACAATACCTGGACGAGCAGTGTGAATAGTAATGCGAACGTTAGTTTCTGCTGAACGATCGATAACAATTTTAGAGATTGATGCTTGTGCTAATTCTTTATTTAAGAATTCACGCACTCTAAAATCACTTTCTAAATTATCAGCGAATGTCTTTGTACCCGAATACCATGTAGATGTCCAAGGCTTGACGATGCCTAATCGGATACCATTTGGATTTACTTTTTGACCCATTGCTATTCTCCAGCCTAGCGATCTGAGACGATCACGGTGATGTGACTCGTACGCTTCAAAATTCGATCTGCACGACCTTTCGCACGAGGCATAATACGCTTCATGGTTGGGCCTTCGTCTACGAAAATTTTCGCAACTTTCAGATCATCAATATCAGCACCATCGTTATGCTCTGCATTAGCAATAGCAGACTCTAATACTTTTTTAACAAGTACAGCCGCTTTTTTATTGGTGTACGTTAAAATATCAAGTGCCTGAGACACTTTTTTACCGCGAACAAGATCTGCAACTAAGCGAACTTTTTGTGCAGAAGAACGAGCGTGGCGGTACTTTGCAATTGTTTCCATCTCTTTCTCCTACTTATTTCTTCTTAGCTTTCTTATCCGCAGCGTGGCCGCGATAAGTACGAGTCGGCGCGAATTCACCCAATTTATGACCAACCATTTCGTCGGAAACATAAACTGGAACGTGCTGACGACCATTATGGACAGCGATGGTCAATCCGATCATGTTAGGAAAGATCGTTGAACGACGGGACCAAGTACGAATTGGTTTCTTGTCCCCGCTTTCCACCGCTTTCTCTACCTTCTTCAGCAAGTGTAGGTCAATAAAAGGACCCTTCTTGAGAGAACGTGGCATAGCTAATCCTCTATATTAATTATTTCTTATTGCGACGGCGAACAATATACTTATCAGTACGTTTGTTGCTGCGCGTTTTCAATCCTTTGGCTTTTTGACCCCATGGAGACACAGGATGTTTACCAAAGTTACGACCTTCACCACCACCATGTGGATGGTCTACCGGGTTCATTGCTGTACCACGAACAGTAGGACGAACACCACGCCAACGCGTTGCACCCGCTTTACCTAGTACGCGAAGCATATGTTCTGAGTTACCCACTTCACCAATAGTGGCGCGGCAATCAGATAATACTTTACGCATTTCACCTGAACGTAGACGTAATGTTACATAAGCACCATCACGCGCAACGATTTGAACATAGCTACCAGCTGAGCGAGCAAGTTGTCCGCCTTTACCTGGTTTCATTTCAATATTATGCACGGTAGAACCTACTGGAATATTGCGCATTGGTAAACAGTTACCTGTTTTAATCGCTGCATCAACACCAGATTGGATCTGATCACCTGCTTTTAAGCCTTTAGGCGCTAAAATATAACGACGTTCACCGTCTTTATATAGAACCAATGCAATATTTGCACTACGGTTCGGATCATATTCCAAACGTTCAACAACTGCTGGAATACCATCTTTATTACGCTTAAAGTCGACAATACGATAATGTTGTTTATGACCACCACCGATATGACGGGTAGTGATACGACCATTATTATTGCGACCACCAGTTTTGCTTTTTGTATCAAGCAACGGTGCATAAGGCTTACCTTTATGCAACTCTGGGTTAACCACTTTAACAACGTGGCGACGACCCGGAGATGTAGGTTTACACTTAACAACTGCCATTGTTCTTACTCCTCCGAATTACTCAGCGACGCCAGCAAGGTCTAAATTTTGACCTTCTGCTAAAGTAACGTAAGCTTTTTTCCAGTCGCTACGGCGACCGATTTGTTGACCACGACGTTTTACTTTGCCTTTAACAACAAGAGTATTAACGTCATCTACTTTGACTTCAAATAGTTGTTCAACTGCGGCTTTAATCTCTCTCTTAGTAGCATCTTTAGCAACTTTCAATACTAATGTATTTGTTTTTTCCATTGAAATAGATGCTTTTTCAGAAACATGTGGTGCTCGCAGGACTTTAAGCAGACGCTCTTCACGAATCATGCTAACATCTCCTCTACTTGTTTAACGGCATCAACAGTGATAACCACTTTGTCAAATGCAATCAAACTAACTGGATCAATACCTGCCACATCACGCACATCAACTTTATATAAGTTACGTGCTGCTAAGAAAAGATTTTCATCAACTTCAGAGGTAATGATTAGAACATCTTTTAGGTTCATATCATTTAATTTCTGAGTTAATAATTTAGTCTTAGGTGCTTCAACAGTAAATGTTTCAACCACGATTAAACGTTCTTGACGCACTAATTCAGAGAAAATACTCTTTAATGCACCACGATACATTTTACGGTTAACTTTTTGGCTATGATCTTGTGGTTTTGCTGCAAATGTTACACCACCACTACGCCAGATTGGGCTCTTAATAGAACCTGAACGAGCACGACCTGTGCCTTTTTGACGCCATGGTTTTTTGCCTGAACCAGCGATTTCTGCACGAGTTTTTTGTGCGCGAGAGCCTTGACGAGCAGCAGATGCATAAGCAACAACTACTTGGTGAACTAACGCTTCATTAAACTCACGTCCGAAGGTAGTTTCGGAAACAGAAAGCGCTTGCGCGTCTTTTACTACTAATTCCATCTCTATCTCCTCGACGTTAAGCCTTGATTGCCGGTTTAACAATTACGTCACTATTGATCGCGCCTGGTACTGCACCTTTAATTAATAAAAGGTTACGTTCAGCATCAACACGAACAATATCTAAGTTTTGAACAGTTACACGTTCATTACCTAAGTGACCTGCCATTTTACGACCTTTGAACACTTTACCTGGAGTTTGGTTTTGACCAATAGAGCCATGACCACGGTGTGCCAAAGAGTTACCATGAGTAGCATCTTGAGTGCGGAAATTCCAACGTTTAGTTACGCCAGCGAAACCTTTACCTTTAGATGTACCAGTAACATCAACTTTTTTAACGTCTGTGAAAATATCAACGTTAATGCTTTGACCTACAGTATATTCGCCTTCTTCAAAACGGAATTCCCATAGACCACGACCAGCTTCAACGCCAGCCTTAGCGAAATGACCTGCTTCAGGTTTATTTACTCGGCTTGCTTTTTTGCTGCCAGTAGTAACCTGAATAGCTTGATAACCGTCATTTTCAAGTGTTTTAACTTGAGTAACGCGGTTGCTTTGAACTTCAACTACGGTGACAGGAATAGAAACACCCTCTTCGGTGAAGATTCGTGTCATTCCTACTTTACGACCGATTAAACCAATCATTGTTTCGACCTCTCAATCATTCAGCTTAGGATTAACCTAAACTGATCTGCACATCAACACCGGCAGCAAGATCTAGACGCATTAAAGCATCAACTGTTTTTTCAGTTGGCTCTACAATATCAACTAGACGTTTATGAGTGCGAATCTCATATTGATCACGCGCATCTTTATTAACGTGCGGAGAAATCAATACTGTGAAACGCTCTTTGCGTGTCGGTAATGGAATAGGACCACGAACTTGTGCGCCAGTGCGCTTCGCAGTTTCTACAATTTCAGCAGTTGATTGATCAATCAAACGATGATCAAACGCTTTTAACCGGATACGGATTCTTTGGTTCGACATGAGACCAGAGCTCCACTATTTAAAAGTTATAACAAAAGATTACTCCTCTTGCCCTGTTTCGATTGACAGGAGAGTGTAATCCGTTCTTTTCGTAATTCCCAAATCGGGAATGTTGTTGATATAATTCAATATTTTTACATAAAGATTATATCTTTTTACGCATTTGCTTACATAAAGACAATAAACAAAGTGGCGGGATTATACCCTGTTAGTTAACTAACATCAAGCATTAATTATCATATAGATAGAGAAAATCCGATAATTGATAGTTGCAATAAAAGTTAAGAAATGGAGTTTTTTTAATCAGACTATGCCGCCATTAAAGGTGGTCGATTACTGAGCTTCTTTGATATATGTAATATAGATATTTTTTCGAAATCTCGATATCGAGAGTATCATCAGTCACTTAAGTTTAACCACTTAAGTGACTATATGACTCAATACATTCGTTATTTAATATTGCAATAACTCATCGCAATTTCAGAAGCTAATTTTGCATTATTAAAGACAAGATTGATATTTGCTTCTAAACTATCACCACCAGTTAATTCCACTACTTTTGCCAATAAAAATGGGGTAGTTTCTTTACCTTTAATTCCTTGCTCAACTGATTCTTTTAAGGCTTTTTCAATTGCTGCTGAAATTAACTCTTCATCCATTGCATATTGTGTTGGGATAGGATTAGCAACCACAACCCCACCATTTAAGCCTAAATCCCATTTTACTTTAATCATTTCAGCTATTTGTTTGGCACTATCTAGTTTAACACTAACATCAAATGGGCTAGTTCGACTAAAGAATGACGGTAGTTTTTCAGTTTGATAACCAACCACAGGAACGCCAAATGTTTCTAGATATTCCATAGTTAAACCTAAATCTAAAATTGATTTAGCACCAGCACAAACAACGGCAACACTAGTATTGGCAAGTTCTTGAAGATCGGCAGAAATATCAAATGTATGTTCTGCCCCACGATGAACACCACCAAGCCCACCGGTTGCAAATACACGTATACCGGCTAATTCAGCGATAATCATAGTTGCCGCGACGGTAGTTGCACCATTTTGTTTATTAGCTACAACTACTGGTAAATCTCGACGACTCACTTTGGTTACATTTAATCCTTCTTTACCCAGAATCGTTATCTCTTCTTTTGACAAACCCGCTTTTAAACGACCATTAATAACAGCAATAGTGGCGGGTATCGCACCATTTTTTCTGACAATTTCTTCTACTTTTAATGCCGTTTCAACGTTTTGTGGATATGGCATACCATGTGAAATAATGGTAGATTCTAAAGCTACAACCGGTTGATTATTTTCAAGTGCTTGTTTAACTTCAGGGGAAATATCAAGATATTGATTATATTTAGACACATTGTTCATGAAAGGGACTCCAAAATATTTTGAACACAATTAATTGATAAATTAGGATTATTAGTAAATTCAGATGATAATGTTAATGCCGAACAAGCTTGACCAAATCTCACACTTTGATAAAAACTCAGTCCATTCAAGTAACCTTGAACAAGCCCTGCCAGCATGGCATCACCAGCACCAGTAACGCTGACAATATCAGTTGGAATGGACGCAGACCAACCACGATCACCATTGATTTCGCTATAATAAACACCATCAGCACCAGCGCTAATTGCAATTCGTTGCACGCCTTGCTGATGGAACCAGTCAACCACTTTAGGAATATCGTCATTAGTTTCGATTTTTATTCCACTTAAAATTTCGGCTTCTAGTCGGTTAGGTTTTAAAGTATGAATATATGACAACCAAGCTTTAATCTTATGAGACTTAAATGCAGATACAGTATCAACAAAAATAGGCACTTCCCCAGCATTATTAAACAGCCATGTTAATGCTTCTTGTTGCAAATTACAGTCGATAACCAGTAATTTAGCATGCTGAATTAACTGCTTAGATTCATTTAATAAACTTGGTGTTAGTTTGTTAATAATATCCATATCATTAATAGCTATCACCATTTCTCCTGATTGATCAAGCAGAGAGAGGTAAGTTGAAGTACTATCGCCTTTTATCACATGGCAATGCTCCATATTAACACCGGCTTTTCGGGTATGTTCAATAAGCTGGGCACCATAGAAATCATCGCCAATCATTGAAATAAGATGGGTATCAAGCCCTAAAAGCGCCAAATTTTCAGCAATGTTTCGCCCCACACCGCCAGGAGTACAACGAATCTTACCGGGATTAGAATCTTGATAAACTAACTTTTCATCTGAATATCCAGTCACATCCATGTTACAAGAACCCACGACAACCACATGATTATTTTCAGACAAAAGATAACCTTTTCCTTTTATATAACCTTTTTGAGTCAAAGTCATAATATAACCAGCTACACTAGAACGGGTAATACCTAACATTTCAGCAATCACTTGTTGTTGGATGAAGGGATCTTTGCGAATAATCGTAAGAATCTGCTTTTCTCTTTGATTCATAAACACCTGTCTATTTTTAAGCATATGTTTAGTCTGTGACTATAGCAGAATCATTATCAAGTTGAAAGCAACTAAGTCAATTAGGTAAATAAAATGAGATAATTATCACAAGTAAAAATTTGAGGAAAGGTGTTTTTACAGAAGGATGTCGCCATAAAGGCGACTAATTAATGATCTTCTTTGGCGTGATTAAGGCTATATCTTGGAATTTCGACTTCAAGATCTTCATCGGCTACTCGAGCTTGGCAACTTAAGCGACTATGAGGCTCGACACCCCAAGCTTTATCTAGCATATCATCTTCTTGTTCATCACTTTCTTCAAGTGAGTCAAATCCCTTTCGAACAATACAATGACAAGTTGAACATGCACAAGACATTTCACAAGCATGCTCTATTTCGATGTCATTGCGCAAAGCAACATCTAATATTGATTCGCCTTCTTCGGCCTCAACAGTTTTTCCTTCAGGACAAAGATCAGCATTTGGTAAAAAGGTAATTTTTGGCATAATAATCTCATTGGTTAAATATCATCAACGCTATGCCCGGTTAAGGCATCACGTATTGATCTATTCATACGTTTAGCAGCAAAGGTTTGTGTTGCGTTATCAACATGTTTAATTTGCTGCTCAATCAAAGAACAATCATTAGATTCCGTTGCTTGTTGCAATTTTTGCTTAGCATTCAAGATAAGATTAAGTTCCTCTTCATCTAATAAATCAGCATCTTTATCTAGTGCAGATTGTAATGTTTCAAGTACTCTGGCAGCCTCTACTTTCTGTTCGGCAAGCTTTCTTAGTTGTTTATCTTGATTTGCATAATTGATTGAATCTTGAATCATGCTAGCAATTTCGTTTTCTGACAGTCCATAAGAAGGCTTAACTTGAATCGCCGCCTCAATCCCGGTCGATTTTTCCATTGCAGTGACACTCAATAAACCATCAGCATCGACTTGAAAGGTAACTCGAATATGCGCACCACCTGCAGGCATAGGAGGGATGCCTCGCAAAGTAAATTTTGCTAATGACCTGCAATCGGCAACACTTTCTCGTTCACCTTGCAAAACATGAATCATCATCGCCGTTTGACCATCTTTAAATGTGGTAAACTCTTGTGCACGAGCGCATGGAATTGTGCTATTACGAGGAATAATTTTTTCAACTAATTCCCCCATAGTTTCAATCCCTAAAGATAAAGGAATAACATCCAGCAATAACATGTCTGAATCAGGTTTATTGCCAACCAGTATATCCGCCTGTATTGCTGCACCAATGGCAACAACTTTATCTGGATCAATCGAGGTTAAAGGTTCAGTTTTGAAATAACGACCAACTAATTGCCTTACTAATGGCACTCGAGTTGAGCCACCAACCATCACAACTTCACTAACTTCATCAAAATCAATTTGCGCATCTTTCAACGCTCGGCGACAAACAGCCAATGTTCGTTTAACTAGAGGCTCAATTAAGTCTTCAAATTGTTTACGAGTTATTGTGAAAGACTGCCCTTCTATATTAACTAAAGCAGAATCTTGCTGACTTAGTGCAATTTTAATTTCAACAGCTTCATCGATAATTTTCTGGTTTATATATGGGTCAGAATTGTTATTTAAACCTAACTGTGTTTTTAAATAATCAGCAAGTAATCGGTCAAAATCATCACCACCAAGTGCTGAATCGCCTCCAGTTGCTAAAACTTCAAATACACCTTTATGTAGGCGTAAAATAGAGATATCAAATGTTCCACCACCTAAATCATAAACAGCAATAACACCTTCTTTACCTGAATCTAAGCCATAAGCGATAGCAGCAGCTGTTGGTTCATTCAGTAATCTTAAAACATGTAATCCAGCTAATTTAGCCGCATCCTTAGTTGCTTGTCTTTGCGCATCATCAAAATAAGCTGGTACTGTTATTACTGCACCATCAATCTCACCATCTAAGCTTTGTTTTGCTCGATCAACCAAAGCAATCAAAATCTCAGCTGAAACTTGTACTGGATTAACTTGCTGATTAGGTAAATTTAATAAAGGAACACCATTATCAGTTTGTGAAAAAGTATAGGGAAAGCGTGAACTATCAATATCAGTTAAGCTTCTTCCCATTAAGCGTTTTATTGAACTAACCGTATTCAATGGATCATTGGCTGCATTAGTTTTAGCATTTTTACCGACCGTAATAATAGTATTATCATCATAGTCTAGGCCATAATGCACAACCGATGGTAATAATGCATTACCATCTAAATCTGGCAAAACTTCTGCTTGCCCACTACGAACTGTTGCGACTAAAGAATTAGTTGTCCCTAGATCTATGCCAATAGCTAATCGACGTTGATGAGGTTCTGGTGTTTGTCCCGGTTCACTGATCTGTAATAATACCATTTGATCTATCTCTAATTGATGTGTTACTTAATCTTAAATTATAGAGCAAATTACTTTTCTTGTAACTTTTCGATCTGTTCAATCAATCTAGCTAGATAACGGATTTTATAGATTTGATTAACTGCGCTTTGCCAATCTTGTTGGGATATATGTTGCAATAGCTGATGATAGACTTGTTTTTTTCGTTGCGAAATTTCCGAATGAAAATCATCTAATAGATCAATATTATTTTGATTTTCAATATCATCTAATTTTTCACGCAAACTAAATTGTTCCATTAAAAAATCGGCATCATGAATAATATTTTGCTCTGTTGCAACATCAAAACCTTGCAATGATAAAAAGTATTCAGCCGCTTTTATCGGATTTTTTAGCGTTTGATAGCCATCATTGATCATTGCCGACTTTTGAATGATAGCCACTTTTTCATTATCTGTTGCCTGAGCAAAATTATCAGGATGATATTGGCGTTGCAACTGTTGATAGTTAGCCGTTAACTGACCATTATCAATAGGTAATTGAATTGGTAATTGAAATAATTCAAAGTAATTAATCACAATTCATGTCCCATTAAACATTAAAGCTTTCGCCACAACCACATTCATTGCTAGCGTTAGGGTTATTGAATTTAAAGCCTTCATTTAGACCTTCTTTAACAAAATCAAGTTCTGTTCCATCAAGATAAACTAAACTTTTTTTGTCAATGATCACTTTGACATCTTTATCTTCAAAAACACTATCATCATCATTAATGATATCAGCAAATTCTATTACATAAGCCATTCCCGAACAGCCTGAAGTTTTAACGCCTAACCGAAGCCCAACCCCTTTACCTCTGTTAGCTAAAAAGGCCTGAACTCGATTTGCTGCGCTATTAGTTAATGTGATTGCCATTAACGTTGTCCTTTTTTGGTTTTATAATCATCAATAGCTGCTTTAATGGCGTCTTCCGCTAAAATTGAACAGTGAATTTTAACCGGAGGTAAAGCTAATTCTTTCGCTATATCAGTATTTTTTATTGCTTCAGCTTCATCTAATGATTTACCTTTAATCCATTCAGTCACTAATGAACTTGAGGCAATTGCACTACCACAACCATAAGTTTTAAATTTGGCATCTTCAATAATACCATCATCATTAACTTTGATTTGTAACCGCATTACATCGCCACATGCTGGTGCTCCAACCATACCACTACCAACATTTGGATCATTTTGATCAAAAGAACCTACATTGCGTGGATTTTCATAATGATCGACGACTTTTTCACTATATGCCATAATTTACTCCTAATTTTTAATGGGCTGACCACTTAATTTTTGTTAAATCAACACCATCTTTAAACATTTCCCAAAGTGGAGAAAGATCTCTTAATTTACCGATAGAATCTTTAATTAACTTAATTACATAATCTACTTCTTCTTCGGTACTAAATCGACCAAATGAAAATCTTATTGAGCTATGGGCAAGTTCATCATTAAGTCCTAGTGCTCGTAGTACATAAGACGGTTCTAAACTTGCAGAAGTACATGCTGAACCAGATGATACTGCTAAATCTTTTAGCGCCATCATGAGTGATTCACCTTCAATATAAGCAAAGCTTACATTTAAAATATTAGCCACACCATGCTCTAATGAACCATTAAGATAAACTTCATCAATATCTTTTAATCCATTCCATAAACGAGTTTTTAGTGCTAAAAGACGTGGTATTTCTGTTGTCATCTCTTCTTTTGCTATACGGTACGCTTCACCCATACCCACAATTTGGTGTACCGGTAAAGTACCAGAACGCATACCGCGTTCATGTCCACCACCATGCATTTGGGCTTCAATACGTACTCGTGGTTTACGTCTAACATAAAGTCCACCAATGCCTTTTGGCCCATAGATCTTATGACCAGAGAACGACATAAGATCGACTTTTAATTTAGTTAGGTCAATCGGTAATTTACCAACACTTTGGGTTGCATCAACATGAAATACAATGCCTCTTTCACGGCACATTTCGCCGATTTTTTCGATATCCTGAATAACACCAGTTTCATTATTAACGTGCATAATTGATACAACAGTTGTGTCACTACGCATCGCTGCAGCCAGTTTATCAAGATCAAGAATACCATTTGATTCTGGTGCTAAATAAGTCACTTCATAACCTTCTCGTTCTAATTGACGACAAGTATCAAGCACTGCTTTATGTTCCGTTTTACAGGTAATAATGTGCTTACCTTTAGCATGATTAAAATGCGCCGCACCTTTAATGGCTAAGTTATCGGCTTCTGTCGCGCCTGAAGTAAATACAATTTCACGTGAATCGGCACCAATTAAGTCAGCAATTTGATTTCGTGCAATATCAACGGCTTCTTCAGCTTGCCAACCAAATTTATGTGAACGAGAAGCGGGGTTACCAAAAACACCATCGGGTGTTAAATACTGCATCATTTTTTCAGCTACTCTAGGATCTACAGGCGTTGTTGCTGCATAATCCATATAAATAGGTAATTTCATTAATTACTCCCAATTACAAATTCTGTATTTTTAATTAATTCTGTTTTGATGAAGATGACTTTGTCGATTAAAGACGGCTTTCACTTCTTGATTATTAACCAATTCGCTTAAAGTGATACTGGTCAGAAAATCATTGATTCGCTCACTCAAGTCATTCCATAAACTATGGGTAAGGCATCTTACACCATTTTGACATCCGGTATTACCGTGGCATTTAGTCGCATGAACAGTTTCATCAACAGCCTTCACAATTGAGCTAATCGCAATTTGCTCCATACTACGACCAAGTACATAACCACCACCAGGACCTCTAACACTTGAAACTAAACCATTTTTACGCAATCGTGAAAACAGTTGTTCTAAATAAGATAGTGAGATTTCCTGACGTTCTGAAATATCAGCAAGTGATACAGGGCCTGATTCTGAATGCAGTGCTACATCTAACATAGCTGTCACTGCATATCGCCCTTTTGATGTCAATTTCATTAATCATTCCCCTATATTTAATAGTAAATATTTTATATATCCATTACTTTTAGTCAAGTATTTAGTTGACTATTTTAGTGGGAATTAAGTTATCAGTTCTTCATCGACGAAATATATGGGAATATGCTAATCTAATAAACTAAATTGATACAGGAGTTTAAGAATGAATTTAGTAATACGCTGGTGTTTAATATTAAACATACTTTGGGCTAAAAGTGTGTTTGCGGAGCCTACTTTGAATGATTTGCGACAAAATTACCAAAAGTGGCAAAACACTTATCAATCATTAACTTTTGATGAACAACAGAAATTACTAAAACAATTAAAAAACTATCCACTATACCCTTATGCTGCTGTGCAATTTTTTCAAAACAACATTAAAACAGTATCAACACAAGCAGTGAGTGATTTTGCAAAAAAATATCATGATTTCCCATTAACATCGTCATTAACTCAGGCTTATATAACTGAGCTGGCTAACCGTCAAGACTGGAATGCAATTATCACTTTTCCTATAGATAATTCCATTGCCTCTAATTGCCGATATCAGTATGCAAAATTACAACAACATCAAGATAAAGCGGTATTCGATAATGTTGAATCGCTATGGTTAACAGGTAAAGAATTGCCTTCGGCTTGTGATCCTTTATTAGATGCATGGTCAAAAAGTGGTAAACGCACAGCAAATATTATTTTATTACGCATAGAACTAGCTTTAGAAAACAACAATTTAAAATTAGCTCGCCATTTAACCAACTTACTAGATGATAACTATCAAACAACCAAAAATCATTTATTAGCTATTTTTGATAATCCTCGAAAAATTGAAGATTTTTCAAAAAATATTAAAACGAGTACCTTCACCCAAAAAATTGTTTTAGCATCTTATCCTCGGTTAGTTAAAGCTGACAAAAAAATGGCTGCGGTATTATTACCACAACTAATAAAAAAACAGAATTTCACTGATGATGAGCAAATTAAATTACAACAAAGCTTAGCCAATAGTTATTTTAGTGATTCAGCAACCCCGGAACAGATCAAATGGCGAGATAATTATATTAGCAAAAGTCACGACTCAACTTTAGTTGAAAAACGTATTCGCATGGCTATTGATGCTAATAATTACAAAGATATTGCACATTGGCTAAAACAACTAACTTCAGAAGATCAATTAAAAGAAGAGTGGCAATACTGGCACGCTCGAGTATTACTCAATAACAATAAAACCAACGAAGCAAAACATATCTTAAAAAGTTTAACTAATAAACGTGGTTTTTATGGCATGGTAAGTGCACAAGCTCTTAATCAACCATATACTATTAATAATTTATCGAAAAAGATCCCGACTGCAGAAGTCAATGCACTTAAAGCCAAGTATGACCAGCAACCATTTGCCATTAGAATTAAAGAATTAAGATTATTAGGTATGTTAGGGGAGTCAAAACAAGAATGGCGATATGTACTTAAAAACCATACAGCAGAAAATGAATATTTAGATTTAGCTAAATACGCTTATCAAAAAGGTTGGGGAGAACTAAGTATTCAAGCAACAATATCAGGTAAATTATGGGATAATTGGACTGAACGCTTACCTATCATGTATAAAAACTTATATAATGATGCCTTGAAAGATAAAGCGATTCCATTATCTTATGCTTTAGCAATAACTCGGCAAGAAAGTGCATTTGACACCACGATACAGTCTCCAGTTGGAGCCAGTGGTTTAATGCAATTAATGCCAGCAACAGCTAAGGAAACAGCCAAAAAAATCAGTAATATTACCTATTATTCACCAAGCCAACTGTTTGAACCGACAACGAATATACAGTTAGGTACTTATTTTTTAAATAGCGTTTATTTACAAAATGATAACAATCGTATTTTATCCTCAGCAGCATATAATGCTGGTCCAGGCCGAGTAAAAAAATGGTTGAATAATAGTAATGGAAAACTTGATGCTATCGCATTTATTGAAAGTATTCCCTTTAATGAAACTCGAAATTATGTCAAAAGTGTATTAGTTTATGATTATATTTACCAATATATTTTAGGAAATCAACACCCTCATATACTGACAACAAACGAATTTAATAGACAATATTAATGGTGCATTACATGAAAACTAAAGAATGGAACCAAACGGTTGAAATATTACACCAAGCATTTAATAGTGGTTATTCATTAGATATATTGAAATTACTGATGACCGCTGATGAACGGGATGCATTAATCACAAGAGTTAAAATTGTCCGATCATTACTGGATGGCTCAATAAATCAGCGCCAACTTAAAGAACAATTAAAAATTGGCATTGCCACTGTTACCAGAGGATCGAATAGTTTAAAAGAAGCAACTCCTGAATTTAAAATGTGGTTGGAAAACATTCTATTGAAATCAGATAAATAAAATAATAGTCAATATTTATAAAAACTAGTTAAAGTAGACTATAACAAGTTTGACTGGATATTGACTTCTTCATCTGCAACGACAGGCACACAATAATCACATTCCATAGTATGGATATCTTTAAAACATTTAATCGTATCATCATGATGATTATGATGAATCTCAATTAAACAACTTGAGGTGCGTAACCGAACTTTTAATGCTGGCATTGCAGCTAAGTGGACTTGAGAAATAAAATCACTGAAATTTTCTAGCGAACCAATATATTTAAAACAAAGATATAAACCACCTTCATTAACAATTGGTTCTATATGCTCAAGATTATTATTATGATCTAAAGCAATTGTATATAAAAGTTCTTGTTCATTAGCATTATCTTTACTTTTCAAAATGCGGCTAAAAGCAAAAATCTTATCCGGTAAACTGTCACTATTGTGAGCATAATGGGATAAATAATTTTGAAAAAACTGCGATCTTAATTTATTTTCTTCATCTAAAATTTGACTCAAATTACAATTATTTTTATAAGAGATTCCCCAAAAAGTTTGTTTCGGCATATTCACAAATTTAGGTTCAGGTAAAGAAAGTCGATTTTTATTTAATTCAATAGCAGGAGTTAACCCGGTAGGATCCCAAAATTCACCACGACGATAACTTGCAGGTGTTTCATTAAATTGCTTTTTAAAAGAACGAGTAAAAGTTTGCTGCGAATCAAAACGATATTGCATAGCAATATCTAAAATAGGTTTACTTGTCATGCGCAAAGATAATGCCGCATAAGTTAATCTGCGGTGACGAATATAAGTACCAAGTACTTGACCAGTTACTTCTTTAAACATCCGTTGTAAATGCCACTTCGAATAACCTGATTTCTGGGCGACATTATCAATAGATAAGGGTTGCTCCAAATTTTTTTCAATCCAAACGATAAGATCTGAAATAATACTAACTTGATTCATATAACCCCATCATGATGTGAATTGGCAAATATTATGAGATTATGACTTAATCACAGCAATAAGCAAGATGTAAATCGAAAATTTTTTAACAATATGAATGGGTTCCAGCTTGATGTTCGGTAATATCTTTTACGCCTGCCAGTTCAGGGAATTCAGCAAGTAGCTGTTTTTCTATCCCCTCTTTTAAAGTGTAATCGACCATCGAACAACCATTACAACCACCGCCAAATTGTAATATCGCATAATTATCATCGGTTAATTCAACCAAACTCACATGACCACCATGACTAGCTAATTGCGGATTAACCTGTGCTTGAATAACATAATTGACGCGTTCAATTAACGGTGCATCATCGGCAACCTTTTTCATTTTTGAATTTGGTGCTTTTAAAGTTAATTGAGAACCTAATTCATCTGTTACATAATCAATCACCGTTTCCTCTAAAAAAGGAGCGCTAATTTCATCAATATAAATAGCAAAACCTGCTTGTTGTTGTTCTTCTATATCGCTATCTTCTATAGTATCTGCTGGGCAATATGAAACCCCACATTCTGCTGATGGTGTGCCAGGATTAATAACAAAAACCCGAATTTGTGTACCATCAGGCTGATTAGCAAGTAATTTTTTAAAATGTTGTTGCGCTGATTCAGAAATGGTAATAATAGACATAATCCCTCACTTTGACACGATTGACATTAATCATCACTAACATCATCGATAATAGTTGACTAACCTTGTTGGTCATTATAGGGGGTGTTTTAGATTTTACAAGATGGTGCGACATAAACAAACTACCTGAATATAGTTTGCCCCACATTGTTTTAACTGTTGGCTAATGGCATTTATGGTATTGCCGGTAGTAACAATATCATCAATAAGCATTATCGATTGATTGGTTAAATCATCGCGGCAACTAAATAAGGTTTCAACATTGGTTATTCGTTGCTTAAGCGATAGATACTTTTGATCGTGTGCTACTGACTTTCGTGATAACAGATAAGGTTGAAAATCACAATTAAGCCATCTGGCTATCGGTTTCGCTAATAATGCCGCTTGATTAAATCCTCTAGACCAATAACGAAAATGGTGCAATGGAACACAAGTTACAATATCTGGTTTAACCAAACCACTACTCAACCGTCGTTGATACCAAGCTAAAAACATTAACCTGGCCAAAGCATTAGTTAACTCAGTTTTACGATAAAATTTTAAATGTTGGATTAATTTTTTTAACGGTGCCGTATATTCTGTTACTGCAACCATTTCATCCCAATAAGGCTGCTTATCACGACATCGATAGCAGATTTTGGTTGATAATGAATGAGGAAGGCTACATTGATAACAAATCTTATTAAATTTTGGTAAGTTTTTAACACATTGACTACAAATCCCATGATGAGGCAACACTAAAGGCATATTACATAAAATACATCGCATAATGATTCATCGCTTAGCAAAAAATTTTGAGGAACAGGGTTTTTTATCTACAAAATAAGCTTAAAAATGGAAATAAAATAGAAAATAAACTCACTAATAATATGAATTATAATAAATAAAGAATATTTTTTATTTATTAATCGCAATACTGGAAGCTATTACCCAAAATTTTAGTTATTTAGTCATATTAATCATTTCAATTCATCTAATATTCGGTATAATTTGCCTACTATTTTGGAGTAAGGATTTGTTAAATGAAAAAAATCAAACTATTACTTATATCATTACTATTAAGCCTTGTTTCAACTGTTGCTTTGGCTAATAGCAAAGTATTATTACAAACCAGTATGGGCGATATTGAAATTGAATTAGATAGCGAACATGCACCAATTACCACGAAAAATTTTCTTAATTATGTCAATAACGGTTTTTATGAAAATTTAACCTTCCATCGAGTCATTCCTGGATTTATGATTCAAGGCGGTGGTGCTGATGATCAATTAAAATTCAAAGAAACTCAACAACCAATTAAAAATGAAGCCAATAATGGCTTGAAAAACGATCGCGGAACTATCGCAATGGCAAGAACGAATGCTGTAGATAGCGCAACTAGCCAATTTTTTATTAATGTTGTCAATAATGATTTTCTTAATTACCAATCACCAGTCCAATATGGTTATGCTGTTTTTGGTAAAGTCGTTAAAGGAATGGATGTCGTTGATAAAATTGTTAACGTAGCCACCAAACGCATGGGACCACATCAAAATGTTCCTGTTGAACCAATCTATATTAAAAAAGCAACAGTGATTGAAGATAAACAATAGGCCCTAAAATTAATTAACTCTTCAAATAAACCACCTTAATAATTTAAGGTGGTTTTTCATCAAATAATCGGATTATTTTTTTAACTTATCACAAGCTGATTCATAACCTTGATCACAAGACTGTTTAAAAAACTCTTTGGCTAAAGATTTATTCTGCTTAATCCCATCACCTTCATCATACTTAAGCGCTAAATTATATTGAGCAACAGGTTCACCTTGCTCCGCTGCTTTTTTATACCAATATACCGCTTTTTGTTTATCTTGCTCTACGCCTTCACCGTTTTCATACATAACTGCTAAATTATTTTGTGCATTTATATTGCCTTGTTCGGCTGCTTTTGTATACCAATATACCGCCTTTTGTCCATCATGTTCTATACCTTCACCGTTATCATACATAATGCCTAAATGGTATTGTGCTCTAGCATAACCTTGCTCCGCTGCTTTTGTAAACCAAAATACAGCCTTTTGTTTATCTTGCTCTACGCCTTCACCTTTCGCATACATAACTGCTAAACTATTTTGTCCGTCAAAATGTCCTTGCTCAGCTGCTTTTGTATACCAATATACAGCTTTTTGTTTATCTTGTTCTACACCTTCCCCATTATAATATTTAAGAGCCAAATTGAATTGTGCACTTGAGTAACCTTGTTCTGCTGCTTTCGTAAACCAATATACAGCTTTTATTTTATCTTGTTGTATGCCTTCACCGTTATCATACATAACCCCTAGATTATCTTGTCCATTCGAATCACCTTGCTCCGCTGCTTTTGTAAACCAATATACAGCCTTTGGTTTATCTTGTTCTACGCCTTCACCTTTATAATATTTGAAAGCCAAATTATTTTGTGCGTTCGAATTACCTTGTTCTGCTGCTTTTGTAAACCAAAATACAGCCTTTTGTTTATCTTGCTCTACGCCTTCACCTTTATCATACATAAAGGCTAAATTATTTTGTCCGTCAAAATGTCCTTGTTCTGCTGCTTTTGTATACCAATATACCGCCTTTTGTTTATCTTGCTCTACGCCATCACCTTTATCATACATAACTGCTAAATTATTTTGGGCGCTGGCCTCTCCTTGCTCTGCACTTTTTGTATAAAATACAAAAGCTTTTTGTTTATCTTCTTTAACACCCTTACCTTTCTCAAACATAAATCCTAAATAAAATTGTGCATCAGAGTCACCCTTCGCCGCTTCTTGTGTACACACAACAAATGCTTTCTCATAATTTTCTTTTTTAACCTCTACTTTACAATCACCTGCATAAATTGAGAAAGAACATAGAGTTAATAATCCAAATGATAATATTTTTTTCATTGTATTTCCTATACATGTTAAACAAACATTAGTATTTTTTATTTTACTTATTATATATAAATATATGTATCCAAAACAGCTGTTGTTATTGATTTCCTTGATTACCAGAAAATATGGCTATGCCGTTTTTGGCAAAGTCATTAAAGGAATTGATATCGTTGATAAAATTGTTAGCATAGCCACTAAACGCATGGGGCCATATCAAAATGTCCCTGTTGAACCAATCTATATTAAAAAGTAACTGTGATTGAAGATAAACAATAAGTTACTTAAAAACGCAGAATACCTAAAAACCATCTTAATCATTTAAGATGGTTTTCTTCAAAAATTTAGTTCTTTTTTTAATTCACCACAAGCTTTTTCAAATCCTTGATCACAAGATCGATTAAAATAATCTTTGGCTAAAAATTTATTCTGCTCCACTCCATCACCGATATTATACATAAGTGCTAAATTATACTGCGCTCTGGCGTAACCTTGCTCTGCTGCTTTTGTAAACCAATATGCCGCCTTTAGTTTGTCTTGCTCTATACCTTCACCTTGATAATACATAACAGCTAAATCATTTTGTGCGATTGATAAACCTTGCTCGGCTGCTTTTGTATACCAATATACCGCCATTTGTTTATCTTTCCTTACGTCTTCACCTTTTTTATACATAAACGCTAAATTATATTGTGCGCTAGAATCACCTTGCTCGGCTGCTTTTGTAAACCAATATGCAGCCTTTTGGTTATCTTGCTCTATACCATCACCGATATGATATTTAAGAGCCAAATTGAATTGAGCATCAAGATAACCTTGTTCTGCCGCTTTTGTGTACCAATATATCGATTTTTGGTTATCTTGCTCTAGACCTTCCCCTTTACTATACATAATTGCTAAATTATATTGCGCACCAGAATGCCCTTGCTCTGCTGCTTTTGTAAACCAATATGCAGCCTTTTGGTTATCTTGCTCTATACCATCACCTAGATAATATATATTCGCTAAATTAAATTGTGAACGATACAGACCTTGTTCCGCTGCTTTTGTATACCAAAAAATAGCTTTCTGTTTATCTTGTTCTACTCCTTCACCTTTTTCATACATGAATGCCAAAGAATTCTGAGCATTAGAATAATCTTGTTCTGCCGCTTTTGTATACCAAAAAATAGCTTTCTGTTTATCTTGTTCAACGCCTCTTCCAAAATGATACATCATCGCTAAATTAGTTTGAGCATTCCCATCTCCTTGTTCTGCTTCTTGCGTACATTCAATAAAGGCTTTTTGATAATTTCTTTGTTCAATTTCTGTTTTACATTGGCCAGCATAACTTGAAAAAGAACACAGAATTAATAACCCGAAAGATACTAGTTTTGTCATTGTATTTCCTATACATGTTAAAGTAGACACTGCTATTTTTCATTTGCTCATTATATATAAAGTATATATCAAAGATAACCATTATTATTGATTTCCTTTATTACCAATCACCAGACCAATATAGTTATGCCGTTTTTGGCAAAGTCATTAAAGGAATAGACATTGTTAATAAGGATTATGAATGTAGCAATCAAACACATGGGATAACATCAAAGTGTGACTGTTGAGCCAATCTATGTAAAAAAAGCAACAATGATTAAAGCTAAACAAAAGTTGTTCTAAAATGAACAAATACTTCAAGCAAACCACCTTAGTGATTTAAGGTGGTTTTTAACCGAATAATAGGACTATTTTCTTAATTCCTCACAAGCTAGTTCAAAACCTAGATCACAAGACTGTTTAAAATACTCTTTAGCTAATGATTTGTTTTGCTCAACACCATCACCCTCATTATACATAACCGCTAAATTATATTGCGCGCTGGAGTAACCTTGCTCCGCTGCTTTTGTATACCAATACACCGCCTTTTGTTTATCTTGTTCTATTCCTTCACCATCATCATACATACGAGCTAGATTATATTGTGCCACTTTGTCATTTTCTTCTGCTTCTTGTGTACATTCAACAAGTGCCTTTTCATAATTTTTATTTTCAAATTCTGTTGCACAATCCCTCGCATAAGTAGCAAAAGAAAATAAGAGGGGTATAACTAATAGTAACTTTTTTATGTTCATGATATTCCTTATATATTTATCAACTTTTTTAAAATTCTATTTAATGCATCATAAAATCATTACTAATCATTTTAATATAGTTAACAAATTAGCTAGCGTTCTTACCCCGATACCTGTTGCGCCAGTTGCCCATAAAGCGGTGGCACTTTTGCGGAATGTCGCTGAACAGTCAATGTGTAGCCAATTTTGTTTATAATTTTTAATAAAATGAGATAAAAATGCCGCGGCAGTGCTGGCACCAGCGGTATTGGGTAATCCTGAATTGGCTATATCCGCAAACGATGATGGAAATTGGCTACGATGAAAATCAGCTAATGGTAATCGCCAAAAAGCTTCATGTTCCGCTTGGCTACTTGCCAATAATTGATTAGCAAATTTGTCATCAAATGAGAGTAATGATTGATAATCATTACCTACTGCAATTTTTGCTGCTCCAGTAAGGGTTGCGCAATCAATAATATAGTGAGGCTTATCACTGTCAGCACTAATTAACCCGTCAGCTAAAACTAATCGTCCTTCCGCATCGGTATTATCCACTTCAACTGTTTTACCATTACGATATCGAATAATATCACCCAGTTTAAATGCCTTACCACTCACCAAGTTATCAGCACAACATAGATAAAGTTTAATACGATGTTTAACTCCTCGGGCAATAGCAAGTGCCAGAGCACCAGTTACTAATGCCGCGCCCCCCATATCCGATCGCATTGATTCCATAAAACTGCTTGGCTTTAAGCTATAACCACCAGAATCAAAAGTGATACCTTTACCGACTAAACAAGCGACAATTGGCGCTTTGGGGTTGTTAGTCGGATTATAATCAAGCTCAAGTAACGCTGCCGGCCGATCAGATCCTTTGCCAACCGTATAAATTCCCATATAATCCTGTTCTTTTAATGCTTCGCCGGAAATAATGTTATAGGTAATATCAGAAGAATAATTGCTGATTAAGTTTGCACTTTGCGTGGCCAATTCTAGAGGACTTAATGTTTCTGCTTGTTGATTAACAATATCTCGACACCAATCAATAATTGCTAAGCGATATTTTAGTTCTTGTTTATCATGGCTATTAAGTTTTGCCCAACTCACTTTATTATTATTTTTGGCATTACGATAACCGAGCCAAAAATGCCAACATGATTCTAGATCCCAATTATCACCACTAAGTTTAACCGACTTAATACCTTGATTATCTAATTTTCTTGCTGCTCGCTGAATGGCACCATGTCGATGATCCGGTTGATAATGAATGGTAACAGCATCATCTGAAAAACTAAGTAACGCCTCTTTTCCCCACTTTGATGGTGCAGGTTTTTCCGAAAGTAATATAGATAAACTCGACATAATAAATTCCTCAAGCAATAAAAATGCAAAAACGATAAATCAATTCTAATCAGAAACATGTTAAGATAGCAAGCAAAGTTAAGCATAAATAAGGACCTATAATGACATCAGTTGTACCAATCCAAAATGGCATCAATTTTCGTGACTTAGGTGGCATTAAAACCAGTGATGGTCGCCAAATTCGAACAGGAATGTTGTATCGTTCAGGTGAATTTTCACGTCTTAATGATAGTGAAAAAAATTTTTTATCTGATGAGCTTAATTTGCATTATGTATTAGATTATCGTGATCAACATGAAATTGATCGTCATCCCGATAATCTTTGGAATAACAGTCAATATATTAATGTGCCAGCAAACCCATTAAGTGATGAAATTACAGCAAGCCTAACCAGTGATGATATTTTCGTTATGAAAAAATATTCACCGTTTGATTTTATGATTAAACTTTATCAATTATTACCTTTTAATAATCTTGCTTATAAAAAGTTAACATCACTACTACTTAGTGCTAATGGAAAACCCTTAGTGCAACATTGTGCAGTAGGTAAAGATAGAACTGGTGTTGGCGTAGCTTTAACCCTATTTGCATTGGGGGTAAGTGAAGACGTAGTTATGCAAGATTACTTACTTACCGAGCGCCATTTAAATGATTATCGTCAAGCCATACTTAGCCAAAATAAAAGTAAATTATCGGCTGAAGAGTTTGAAAAACAGAAAATCATTTTTGCAGCTAAACAAGAGTTTTTAACCGCAGCTCTTGATGAAATCAAAAAACGCTATACCACCATCGACGATTGGTTAACTAAAGAGTATCAATTGGATGATAAAAACAGGAAAATTCTGCAAGATATTTATTTAATTTAATTAATCTAAGTGTATGGATAATCACCATACACTTATGATCAATTTGTCTGTAACATTAAGATTGTAAGATAAAATCGGTGATAGGTTTATTCTGATTAACGGCAAGATGAACCGATGCCACTTGCTGATATTGATAATAAAAATCTTGGCCAAATGGCGCACTAATCAACTGGTTTGCGACATCAACTTTTACCGATTTCATTTGCCAAACGCCTTTGGCATATAATTTAAGAGCTGACTCTTTTAATGTCCAAAGTTGCCAAAATGCGGTTAAAGTATCACGTTGTTTTAACATCCATTGATATTCATCATTAGCAAAAATACTTTCAGCGACATTCAAATAATTTTTACGCTGCCTAGCAACTTCAATATCAAGGCCGACTTGACCATTTAGCGATATTGCAACCGCCATCCAATCTTGGCTATGACTAATATTAAAATCAGGAAAATGGTTATCTAAAAAGCAAGGTCGGCCATTATCGCCAACTATCATGCTCGGTAAACTATCAATTTGACAATACTGTTTAAGCAAACTCGCTAACATTGAACGGCAAACTAAAAACTGTTTTTTACGTGTACCCTTTAATAATTCAGCATCATCAATGACCTGTGGTGATAATAGCGAATAGTTGACTTCAATCGTATCTAAATGGGCAAGTTGGACAATTAACATGTTGTGTAAGCCAGTTTAAACAAAAATTATTTTTTACTATTTTAACAGCATGCTATGCTAACTGTTATCGAAATTTATCGGTTTACTAAGGATGCATCATGTCATTACAAACAAAATTAGTTCATGCTGGTCGAAAAAAACGCTATACCCAAGGTGCAGTTAATTCAGTTATTCAGCGAGCATCATCGCTAGTTTTTGATTCAATTGAGGCCAAAAAAGAAGCGATGGAAAATCGCACTAAAGGAGCACTATTTTACGGTCGTCGCGGCACATTAACTCATTTTGCCCTGCAAGATGCCATGGTGGAAATTGAAGGTGGTGCTGGTTGCTATCTCTATCCTTGCGGTGCGGCCGCCATTGCAAATGCCATTTTAGCTTTTGTAAAAACCGGTGATCATATTCTGGTATCAGAAGCCAGTTACGAACCAACGCAAGAATTTTGTGAACATATACTCAAAGATTTTGGTGTGGAAACCGATTATTTTTCTCCACTAATTGGTCGTTATATCACGAATCATATTAAACCAAATACCAAAGTGGTATTTCTTGAATCACCAAGCTCAATCACTATGGAACTGCATGATGTGCCAGCAATTGTTAAAGCGATTCGCAAGGTAAATCCGGAAATTGTCATTATGATGGATAACACTTGGGCTGCTGGTGTTTTATTTAAAGCATTAGAGCACGATGTTGATATCTCTATTCAAGCCGGTACTAAGTATTTAATTGGTCACTCTGATGCTATGTTAGGTACTGCTGTTGCTAATCAACGTTGTTGGGATCAATTACGTGAACGTTCTTATCTAATGGGACAAATGTGTGATGCTGATACCGCTTATATGGCAGCTCGTGGATTACGAACCTTAGCGGTTAGACTAAAACAACATCACGAAAGTAGCTTAAAAGTGGCAAACTGGTTAGCTAATCATCCTAAAGTGGCAACTGTTAATCATCCGGCTTTAGCAAGTTGTAAAGGACATGAGTTTTTTAAACGTGATTTTAGTGGTGCTAGTGGTCTATTTTCGTTTGTACTTAAAGATCATTTAAGCGATGTGCAACTATCTGATTTCTTGGATAATATGACTCACTTTTCAATGGCGTATTCATGGGGTGGATTTGAATCATTAATTTTAGCCAACCAACCAGAAGATCTGGCAAAAATACGTCCGGTATCGGGCATTGATTTCACTGGTACATTAATTCGATTACATATTGGCCTTGAAGATCCTGATGATTTAATCGCCGATCTTGCCGCTGGCTTAGATAGAATTAAATTGCATAAAAATAAAGTTAATGCATTACAAAGTTTAGTATAAATGGATAACCGATGAGTCATCAAAATAAAGCTAAGACTAAAAGTATTATTGAACAAACAATTTTACAACATCTAAACGGTCGGCAATCGCTGCTGGTTGCCTTTAGTGGTGGTGTCGATTCGACTGTTTTACTGCAAGCATTAGTCAACTTGAGACAAAAGTTACAAAATTTACAACTTAGAGCAATTTATATTCACCATGGTTTAAGCAAAAACGCTGATAGTTGGGCGGAACATTGCCAGCAACAATGCCATGTTTGGCAAGTTCCTTTGATTATTGAAAAAGTCAAACTTGATAGAGCGGCGGGCAATATTGAAGAACAAGCAAGAGAAGCTCGCTATCAAGCAATTTATCGACATTTAAAAAGTGATGAGTTGTTATGTACTGCTCAGCACCTTGACGATCAATGTGAAACGTTCTTCTTAGCGTTAAAGCGTGGTAGTGGTCCTGCTGGCTTATCCTCTATGCCACTTGAAAATGGCCAACATCTTCGGCCGCTACTCACGATATATCGTCAAGAGATTGAACAGTATGCCAATCAGCACCAATTAACTTGGATAGAAGATGAAAGTAATCAAGATGATCATTACGATCGTAATTTTTTACGTTTAAAGGTACTGCCAACGCTTAATCAGCGTTGGCCACATTTCTCGCAAATGGTGGCACGTAGTGCCGAGTTATGTCAACAGCAAGAAGCATTAATCCATGAGCTTTTATCGACAGAATTTAAGCAAATTACTGGCAATGCCAAACAACTTAATATCCAACCACTACGTGATTATTCAGATTATAAACGTAATGCAATATTGCGGATGTGGTTTAAAGAACAACATATCGGCATGCCAAGTCAAAAGCAACTCTCACTAATTTGGCAAACCGTTATTCAAGCGAAAGAAGATGCTAATCCACAATTTATTTTACATAACCGACAGATTCGTCGCTATCAAAACCAACTCTATTTATTGCCTCTATTTCAAGATATTGAACAGCAAATCTTGCCTTGGGATCTAAATACTTCGCTAAGCTTGCCGGATAATTTAGGCATATTACAGTCCAATTATCAAACCAAGTTAACTTGTCGTTTACCACAAAAAGAGGAAACCGTTTCGGTGCGTTTTCATGCCCAAGGTCAATTTCAAATTGTGCAGCGCCAAGGATCACGATCAATAAAAAAACTATGGCAAGAACACCATATTCCGCCTTGGCAGCGCACTCGTATTCCATTAATTTACTATAATGAACAATTGATTACTGCCGTCGGGGTATTTGTTACTGAACAAGGTAAGGGATCACAAGTTGGGTTTAACCTGATTAATACGCGATAATTTAAAAAATAAGGAGACAGTACATCTCCTTAACTTAATTTTATAAAATCTCAAACTATTTTGCTTCAGAACGTGCTTGCCAACGTTTTAACAATAAAGCATTAGTCACTACACTTACACTGCTAAGTGCCATAGCCGCACCGGCTATCATTGGATTTAAGAAGCCGAAGGCCGCAAGTGGAATGCCAATTAAATTGTAGAAAAATGCCCAAAATAAGTTTTGTTTAATTTTATTGTAGGTTCTTCGTGAGATATCAATGGCATCAGCAATTAAAAATAGATTGCCGCGCATCAAGGTTATACTTGCTGCATGCATCGCGACATCAGTCCCCGTTCCCATGGCAATACCAATATCAGCCGCAGCTAAAGCTGGAGCATCATTAATACCGTCACCCACCATTGCCACTTTATGATTGCTATTACTACTTTTAATATTTTGGTTTTCTTTTTGTAATTGATAAATATAATTGGCTTTATCTTGCGGTAAAACTTCAGCAATAACTCTATCTAAACTTAATTGTTGCCCTACATAATTAGCGGCTTGTTGATTATCACCAGTTAACATAACTGTATTTACGTTTAATTGATGTAATGCATCAATGGCGCTTTTCGCTTCCGATTTAATCACATCGGCAAAACCAAATAAGGCTAATATCACAACACCATTTTCCGATTGCTGTTTGGCTAAAAATGAGATTGTATAACCTTTTTGGGTAAGTTCATTAATTTTATCCTGCATATCCACAAAATAGGCATTTAACGATTTCATCCAACGTAAACTACCTAAATAATATTCATGATTATCAATCGTTGCCATTACCCCTGAACCAGCAACTGAGGTAATATTCTGTGCATAATTATACGATTTAGCTTTCGCTAAAATTGCTTTAGCGAGTGGATGCTCACTTCCGGCTTGCATTGATGCTGCTAGTGCGAGAATTTGATCGGCAGTTTCTGTGCCCATTACATCCAGTTCAACTAATTCTGGTTTACCAATGGTTAATGTGCCAGTTTTATCAAATGCTACCGTATTAATGTTATGTAAGGTTTCAAGCGCCTCGGCATCTTTAATCAAAATACCATGGCGAGCAGCAACACCCGTACCAACCATTATGGCGGTTGGTGTCGCCAATCCTAATGCACATGGGCAAGCAATCACTAACACGGCGACCGCATGTAGTAAAGCTTGCTGCCAATCATGAGAAATAACGCCCCAAGCAAGCAGCGTAATCAGCGCAATCAATAAAATCACGGGAACAAAAATAGCACTAATCCGATCGACAATACGTTGAATTGGCGCTTTTTTCGCTTGAGCAGACTCGACCATAGCTATAATTTTAGACAAAGTCGAATCAGCTTGTACTGCTGTTGCTTTTACTATCAATAATCCTTCGCCATTAATCGTACCACCGGTTACGATACTATTGAGGGTTTTACTAACCGGGAAACTCTCCCCCGTCAACATAGATTCATCACAACTCGATGCGCCGTCAATAACCACACCATCTACTGGAATTCGTTCACCAGGTTTGATCACAACCACATCATCGACCTTAACCTGACTTATCGGCAAACTTACCTCTTGATCGCCTTGTCGAACTAATGCAACTTCCGGGCGCAGCGCGGAAAGAGCTTCAATCGCTTGGGTCGTTTGATGTTTGGCTCTTGACTCTAACCATTTACCAATCAAAATTAACGTAATAATAACCACCGATGACTCGAAATAGAGATGATCGTCATTACCGATAATAAGCTGATAAAGTGACAATCCATAAGCAGCACTGGTACCAATAGCCACTAACAGATCCATATTACCGGACAACGCCTTGGCAGCATTAAAACCACTACGATAAAATTTAGCACCAAGCCCAAATTGCACAACCGAGGCAATCACTAATTGCAACCAAGCTGGCATCATCCAATGAATGCCAAATGGTTCAAATAACATCGGCAATACAAAAGGAATCGCTAAGATAACCGAGATAATAATCGGCCAGAGTGACGCTTGCTTATTTATATCTTTGGCGTGAATTTCCGGCTCGGTTATCTTTACCGCGTGGTAACCGGCTTTATCGACTGCTGCCATTAAGGTTTCTAATTGCACATTCGTATTGGCTTCAACTGTTGCCTTTTCTGTCGCAAGGTTAACACTAACATTAATCACGCCATCAATCTTTTTTAATGCTTTTTCAACACGACTAACGCATGATGCGCAGCTCATCTCTTCCACAAAAAAACTATATTCGACGGTTTTCATTTGATGTTTCCCTTGGTTTTTGATGTGATTTATATAGCTATTGTAATATTAATTATCCTTTTAACAAGAATGCACTTTTTTGATATATACTACCCCAAAAGATACTATTAAGATAATAATGTGAAAAATAATCCGATTAATACCACTGGTCGTGGAAAAGAACATCAACCTATCACCTATTGTCCAGTTGATGCCGCAATTAATATGATTGGTGGTAAATATAAATCGCTCATTTTATGGAAACTAATGACCGAAATCACCTTGAGATTTTCACAATTACAGAAAGAAATTCCAAGCGCTACACCTAAAATGCTAACCCAACAGCTACGTGAACTTGAAGCAAATGGCCTAATTAATCGACACGTTTATCCCGTTGTACCACCTAAAGTAGAATATTCTTTAACCAACTTTGGCAAAAGTATCAAACCAGTCCTCGAATCAATGTATGTCTGGGGTAGTGATTATTTAAACAATCAAGGCTTACAAGTTAATTGTTCCATGACAGCAATAACTGATCCACAATAACCAATAGCAAATTTATATTTTTGATAAAAGATATAAAGACAAAATGCAGGGATAAGACAGCCCTGCATTTAGATAAAGAAAGTAAAATTAATTACGTAAATTTTCTGGCCAATCATTTTGAGTAGAAACAAGCAGATCTTTAACGATTCTTGGATTTCCAGCCACAATATTACCAGAGACCATATAGTTATTACCGCCCGCAAAATCGGTAACCACACCACCCGCTTCACGTAAAATCAATTCACCTGCGGCAATATCCCATGGTTTTAAGCCAATTTCAAAAAAGCCATCTAAGCGCCCTGATGCGACATAAGCTAGATCTAACGCGGCTGAACCTGTACGACGAAAATCACCACACTTAGTAAATAACTTTTGCAATACCGCGAAATAACAATTACTGTGTTGTTTAGCTTTAAAAGGAAAAGCTGTTGCCAGCACACTACCCTCTAAATCTTTCGCATTACTTACTCGAATACGGTAACCATTTAACTGCGCACCTTTACCTCGAGCAGCCGTGAAGAGTTCATTACTCATCGGATTATACACGACAGCAACTTCCGTTTTACCTTTAACTCGAGCGGCAATCGAAACCGCAAAATGAGGAATATTCTTAATAAAATTGGTGGTACCATCAATTGGGTCGATAATCCATTGCGTGTCAGCATCATTACCTTTAGCCAATCCGCTTTCTTCGGCAATAATCGTATGATCAGGATACGCTTTTTTGATTGTTTCAATAATTAAAGCTTCAGCAGCACGATCGGCGTTAGTAGCAAAATCGTTAGCACCTTTAGTGTCAATTTCGATTGAACTTGGATTTTCATAAGCCTTAATGGCCACATTACCTGCTTTACGAGCAGCACGAATAGCAATATTCAGCATCGGATGCATAATTTTCTTCCAATTGATGATGTTAAAGAACGGGTTGATTTAGCAACACAGCAAGTATTACTAAAAATTGTCGCATAGTATAAAGGTTTTATACTTACTTTGCCAGCCGAGCGACGATAAATTGAAAAATAGACACAATTAATGCAAAAAATCAGGTTATATCAATGTCCTAATAACTATCATGGTATAGACTTCTCAATTATTTTTACAAAATAAACCTAAATAAAGCAACTCAAAATAACCATTATCTAAAAAATAATTAACCAATTAGAATGGTTGTTGGTAGTAATGTTTTTTCACCGACCAGTGGCCAACCAACCATTTATTACCACAACGATGAAGCCTCGAATATTACCCATGCGGCAATTAGTGACGGTGAATTAATCATTCGTGACCCAGATAAGCAAACACAAGATATTAATTAACTCAGTCATGATACCGAAAATGCTCATAGCAAACTCAAACCAATCTTTAATAAAGAGGATGAACAGACCAGATTAAACATTGTCACGAGCTTAAAAGAGTTAGGAGAACAGGTAAAAAAGCTCGAACGCACTATTCATAAAGATGCCGGTAAAGACTCCCAAGATGGCAAAATGGGCAATGACTTTAGCAAAGGCGTTGACTCAGCCGTATCAATTATTACCGGCATTATCACCGGCGATATGACCGGCGGCCTTGCTGGCGCTAGTGCACCATGGTTAGCTGAGCAGATAAAACTGCACACCGGGCATATGGGTGAAGATGGTAAATGGCAAACCGATGATATTGCCAGCAACTTAATTGCCCATGCTATACTTGGTGCGGTAGTGGCTGAGCTACAAGGTAACTCAGCATTATCTGGTGGAGCGGGTGCAGTGGCCGGTGAAGTTGCGGCAGATATCATCCGCAAACAACTGTATGGCAAAGAAGTCAAAGATTTAACCGAAGAAGAAAAACAAACCATCAGCGCATTATCTCAACTAGCATCCGGCCTTGCGGTAGCTGCCGGCGGTGGTAATTTTGGCGATGCCAGTGCGGCTATTAGTAGCAGTAAAAATGCGGTTGAGAATAATTATTTAAACTCAGATGAGCATCAAACCAAAAAAGGTTTAGAATACAAAGAAAGAAAAGGTATATTAACAGATGAAGAAAAAATGGAATTACTTGAACTTCGTCTTAAAGATGATAGTTTAAGTGATGCATTAATAAATGCGTGTATTGATGTAAATAGTGATGAATGCCATGTGGAACGCCAGAAAGCCTACGATGCTTTAAAAACTTATAAGTATTTAACTTATTCAAATCCTCCAAATGCTCAAATTGGTTACCAAGAAATTGAGCATTTATTGAACAGCACATCAGCAGCAGCAAATAAATTCCATGCTATTTATAATGGATATGTAGTAAGTTTTAAAAGTTTTGGTTACAGTGATGAAGAAGCTCAAGTAATGGCTGGTAGAACCATTGCAATAATGATGATGATTAATGGTTTGGAAGGGCATTTTGCTTTACCTATAATAAATAGAGCATTAAAAGGAAGTAAATTATCAACGGCCAATAAAAGTAAAACTAGTAATATAACGGGAAAATTAGATAAAGATTATTTTGAATCAGTATATGGAAAAGAAAACGTTCAACAAGGTGGTGGAAATTATAAAGAAACAAGAGAGAATGTAACAGGGAATATCGTTGAAAATCAGAAAGGGAAAAATGATGGTTTTACCCAGCACGCAGGCAAAGAAAGTCAATTAGCTGATAATTGGAATAATACTAATCAGGCGCATAACGTAAATAATTATGAAAAATACAAAGATAAAACAATTTCTCAAATGGAAAAACCTATTGTAAAAGATCAACAATTGCAGGGTTTATTTAACGATCTGTATAGAGAGAATGCAAAAATTGGAAGTGGAAGTACTGCCGATGCAGTTCGTCATGAGTTATCTACAGGGCAAAATGTTGGAGGGAAAACGCATTCTCAAAAAGCTGAAGATTATTCAAGAGCTTTACAAGATTGGATAAATAGAAATCCTACAGCATCTAGTGGTGATAGAGCAGCCGCTCAAAATGTTTTAAAAGATATGCAAAATGCATTAAAAGGAAAATAGAAATGTTTGACTATAGTGATTTCACAAATAAATTTAAAATATTATCTGTTGTCATTGAAAGTGAGATAAACAAAAATTATTCATATTGGGAACCCGAATCCCCTCCCTTAACGGTATTGCTTTCAAATATTGGGAAATGTTTATTTAATGAATTTGATAACCTTGATGCTATAAATAAAAAATATTTATTCAAATTGATAGAGGAAGGAATGTCATCTTCAGATGATAGATTAGCTAATGCTACTGCAACAGGTCTTATAGAAGCTATAATCAACAACTCAACATCAAATCCAGAACGATGGAAAAATTTTGAGCGTGGACTATTAAAAAAGTCTAAAGAGTATGCTTTAGCTTTTTACAATCAATAAGTTTTTGAGGTAGATCCCCACCTAATCCGTGGGGATCTGGTTTTAGCTCTTAGCTCAGCCCCTCAATCCTGATAATCAATAACCCTTGCTGCGCATCGATGATGACTGGCTGACCGGTAGTAAAGCCGAAGGCTTCCACCCAGCAGCCTTTAATGGTGAGTTGCGGTCAGGGGTTAGGTTGCCCGCCGTTGGGGCTGTAACCGACCGTTAAACTGCGCTTTGGCCGTGGTTTTACCGTTCGGGTTTTAGTAATGGTGGTTTTTAGCGTAGAATGTGCCTTAGTCATAGTTAACTCTTATATGCATAATTCTCGCAAACTATGACCAGTTCATTCATATCCTAATGTCACTAAGATGGTATAGACTCCTTAATTATTTTTACAAATACACCTCAATAAGCCAACTCAAAATAACCATTATCTAAAAAAATAATTAACCAATTAGAATAGTTGTTATTACCCATGCGGCAATCAGTAACGGTGAGTTAATCATTCGTGACCAAGATAAACAAACACAAGATATTAATGAACTCAGTCATGATACCGAAAATGCCCATAGCAAACTCAAACCAATCTTTAATAAAGAGGATGAACAGACCAGATTAAACATTGTCACGAGCTTAAAAGAGTTAGGAGAACAGGTAAAAGAGCTTGAACGCACTATTCATAAAGATGCCGGTAAAGACTCCCAAGATGGCAAAATGGGCAATGACTTTAGTAAAGGCGTTGACTCAGCCGTATCAATTATTACCGGCATTATCACCAGCGATATGACCGGCGGCCTAGCTGGCGCCAGTGTACCATGGTTAGCTGAGCAGATAAAGATACAAGCCGGTGATAACGAAACCGCGAGGTTAGAGTTGCCCATGCAATACTTGGTGCGGTAGTGGCTGAGCTACAAGGTAACTCAGCATTATCTGGTGGAGCGGGTGCAGTGGCCGGTGAAGTTGCGGCAGATATCATCCGCAAACAACTGTATGGCAAAGAAGTCAAAGATTTAACCGAAGAAGAAAAACAAACCATCAGCGCACTATCACAGTTAGCGGCAGGTCTTGCGGTAGCTGCCGGTGGTGGTAATATTGGTGATGCCAGTGCAGCTATTAGTAGTAGTAAAAATGCGGTTGAGAATAATTATTTGAGTGTAAATGAAGCTAAGCGAAAAGCTTATTTGACTTGGATAAAGCCAAACTATCTAGGTGAGGAATTAACAGAAGATGAAAAGAAAGAATTAGAAAATCTCAATAAACTAGATAAAGAACGAGATCAAATTTTACAGGATAATTGTTCATTGGGTAACATCTCAAGCTCAGCTTGTAAAGGATTGCTGCAAGAAGCATGGGAAATGCAGAATGAATATGAAAAAGAGGTTGCTAGAAGTTTAACAAATGCTGATTTATATAGAGAAGACTCAAAAAATCTTAACGAAGCATTAGTCGGTTTAGATCCCAACAGCATTATTCATTTAATTTCAATTGAAGCAATTGCAAAAGAGACAGGTAGAGATGTAAAAGATGTTGCTCAACAGTATAAATATGTTATGGCTGCACATGGAATTGTATCTTCATTGGCTGGTTTGTATGGAGGAGTAAATTTTACGCAACCAAATACCAATATAGGTAAACCCGGTAATATTGTTAATAAGGTTGATGATATTGCTGTAAAAGGGAGTATTCCCGAAATTAAAGGTACTCAAGTCGGATTAAGAGATCCTGCTCAAATTGATTTAATGAAAAGCGATATGCTAAACGGAAGTTTTGAGTTCACGGCTACAAGAGGGAAAATTGCAGGATATATTGATAGTAAAGGAAATTATTATATTACCGAAGGTCATCATAGAATGGCAGCAGCTCAAGAAATATACTAAACTACAGGTGATGCAACATATATCCATAAGCTATTAGAAAATGGTAAATGGGATAAAACTAATAAAGTCCCTGTTGATGCACGGCCTCTACCAACAAGGAAACCATGATGAAGAAAAATGAAATATATGTGGAAATGTTAGGACGAACATTAACTTATATAAGAAACGTGCAGTCACAAGACTCGATTAGAAAGGCGAAAGATATATCATGTTATTATGAGGCTGAATTAGTTCATAATTTATTAATTACTATTTTTGATGCTGAATTTGAGCAGCATGATATTTGGTTTTTAAATCATCAGGCTCGATATTATTATGAGAACTGTAATACCGAAATATCTATTAATTATGATAAGCAAGTTAGTTTTATTAAAGAACTCTTTGCTATGGTTCCTGTAGAACTTAAAAATAAGCTGACATGGAATGGACCCATATAATTTGATCCATTACATGCCATTAGTGAAGTTAACCTCAACTCAATGATAGGGTGGATTCTGACTATCCGTTTTACTGATTAAGCTTAACGGTGATATCACAGATGCGCTGCTGGGTCTGTTGTATCTCTTCGAGTAACTTACGGTTATCCGTCTGGTGTTTAGGTTCGGTGATGATGACTAAACAACCCTGCATCACCCGGATAATCAGCGGTGTACCGGTGGTAAACCCGGCCTGATTTAGCCATTTACCCTTAAGATGAATAGCCGGAATACTGTCATCACTGCGGGACGGCAGATAACCAACGGTGTAATGCCGTTCAATCTTGCTCTTCTGGACAATCATCTTATCCAACGTAGAATATACCTTAGTCATAATAACTACTCCTATAGTTGTTGTGATTAGTAGGTTAGCGGTGGTGGTACACCGTTAATCTGCGTCTATTTTACTGCTCTTCTTTAGCCGCCTTGTCTTATTCAATCAACTGCTTAGCCTGATGTTTTAAAATAATGCTGGAAAAGGCACGACGAGTACAGAAAGTAAAGTAGGCGAGTATCTCGAAGACTTTAAACCATCACCAACACCGACCGAGTTAGTTCAACAACAAGCAGGTAAAGGTACTCAGGTAACAATCAATACCGATCACATTTTAAATGGTGAAATTAAGACTTATAGAGACGGCACGAAGGTTGGAACAGGAGGACATTATTTAAAAGATCCAAATATTAAAGTAGATAAGTGGACAGGTGAAGCCGATGTAAATGGTGTCACGACAGGATATATATCGGTCAGAGATCCTGCTACAGGTAAGTGGTATGAAAAGCAGGCTGAAACAACATTCTTCCCTAAGCATTGGTCTAAACGTCAAACTGAAAGGGAAATAAAAAGTGCTTTTGAAAATTCAAAACCAGATCCTTATGATACTAGAAAATGGATAGGAACGTCTTCAAGTGGAATAAAAATGCAAGGTTTCTATAAAAAACCTGGTGGTACAGGTGCAACAGCGTGGCCGATTTATAATAAAGGTAAATAATGTATGAAAAATAGAAAAATATATTTATATTGGACGGATTTTTATGAAAATTTCCGTCCATCAGGAAGATTGCCTGAGGAAAATATTCGATACACACCTAAACAAGGTTACGGTGTATGTGAGATTGCATCTTTGCTATTAGATGAAATCCAATACTCAGTTAACTCAGTCAATATCTGGATTAATAATCTAACCGATTTAGCAAATAGTCGAGCACCGGACGGCATGTTTGGTGTTGGTAATGCTCATTGGGTATTAATTACCGGCGATTACGTTTTTATTGGTACTGAATATGTTGAAGAGCAACAGGTTATCCTTACTAGGGAACAGCTTTTATATGTTCTGGAACAATATAAAGCCTTTTTAGAAGGGAACTATGAAGATCCTAATAATCCACCCGCTCCGATAGATGTAGAGTTTATTGCTGAGGGGCAAGAGGCGGTTGACCTTTATAATAGCTTAGAAGGAACTCATCATGTTCTCTATCTTGAATAACGAGGATGAGTAGACCAGACCAGATTAAACATTGTCACTAGCTTAAAAGAGTTAGGAGAACAGGTTAAAGAGCTCGAACGCACTATTCATAAAGATGCCGGTAAAACGTTAACTCCTGATTTTAATGCTCAGGAAAGCTATCTGAATGGTCAAAAGGTAAAATGGGGAACAGACGGGAGTGTAAGACCAGATTTTTGTAATGGTACTACTTGTTCAATAGAAGTAAAAAATTATGATATACAAAATAATATTAATGGTTTGATTGATAATGTTTCCAAACAAGCCATTGATAGAAAAAAACATCTACCATCAGGAGTACAACAATTAGTTGTAATAGATATTCGCGGTCAGAAAATGACTGCCTTACAGGAATTTAAAATAAAACAGGGTATAAAAAATAAATCAAATGGAATAATTAAGCCTGAACAAATTGAATTTAAAACAAAATAGGAGGTGAGTAAATTATGTTAATAAAAATTGGTTTCAGAGGCGGTGGGTCAGTATATGAATTAGGTACAGATAGTGATATGCAGCTATTTTTTGACTGCATTTCATATTATGTTTTACCTAAATATCCTGACCAAAATTGGTCAATAATTACTGACCGCTTATATCGTCGTTATTTAAAATTAGAAGAGTTAGATGCCGCCGTAGCATTAATGAAATTGGTAGAAAAAGAGTTTAAACAGTTGGATAGAGAAGCATTTGATTGGAGTAAAATATTATCAGGTCAAGTTAAAAGTGATTTAGATAGAACTAAATCAACTTTATTTGAAATTTTTGGTGAATATTTTGAAGCATTTTATGAGTGTATTGAATGTGCTATAAGAAATTATGAATGGTTTAAATCAGATCCCGATTATAAATATCAGCCGGTAATGGTAGCATATACTACAATACCGGATTTAATTACCTACAAGCTGATCCCTTTATCTGTTTTCGATAATTTACAACCTGACGAAAAACCAATTTGGTGGACAGGTAAAATTCCTAAAACCACAACTTAGTTACTTTTTAACTTACCTCTAATCCCCTTTACCTAAAAATTTTAAGGAAAGGGGGGGATAGATATTATTACTGATTTTAATTTCACATTAATGTTGTTTTATTTAGTTCGTTTAGTATGTCAAAATCCTGATGTCTAAAATTATCTTCAGCGACTTATTATTGCTTAATTAATAGCCCACGGATATTCAAATATCAATAAGACGGTATACACTCCTCAATTATTTTTACAAAATAAACCTAAATAAAGCAAATCAAAATAACCATTATCTAAAAAATATAATCACCAATTAGAACTGTTACTGGTAATGACAGTTTTTCACCGATTGGTGGATAACCTCGTTTATTACCACAACGATGAAGTATTGAATATCATTCATTCAACAATAAGCAATGGTGAATTAATCATGTTGCTATATTTTATTGGGGAAAATATAAAATAAACATTTCTAAGTCGCAGGCGAAAGTCATTAACTTTTACCTAGGTATGACAAAGATTACGCCTAGGTAATTGATATCAGAAACAATTTCACCATTAATTATCTTTGTTAGGCTTTTTACATGACATTATTAATCTATCATTTGTTATGTTTTTAGTGACTTTGCCTGCTTTCTATTCGCATTACAGTCAGAATTATTGCATAATACACGGCGAATAAAATGCAGAATCTAAAGGTATAAATATGGAACTTCTTTGCCCTGCCGGCTCGTTACCATCATTAAAAATAGCAATCGATAACGGTGCTGATGCCGTTTATATTGGTTTGAAAGATGATACCAATGCTCGTCATTTTGCGGGATTAAATTTTAATGAAAAGCGTTTAATTGAAGCATCCGAATATGTACATAAGCATGGTAAAAAGTTACACATCGCAATTAATACCTTCGCTCATCCGGAAAACTTTGAGCGCTGGCAATATGCAGTTGATACAGCGGCAAATATTGGCGCTGATGCTCTAATCATTGCTGATTTAGCCATGCTTGATTATGCAGCCGAAAAGCATCCTAATCTTGAACGCCATGTTTCGGTTCAAGCATCATCAACCAATGAAGAATCAATCAAGTTTTATCATAATAACTTCCAGGTGCATCGTATTGTTTTACCGCGAGTGTTATCCATGCATCAAGTGAAACAGTTATCACAAGTCTCTCCAGTACCATTGGAAGTGTTTGCATTCGGCAGTCTATGTATTATGGCGGAAGGTCGCTGTTATTTATCCTCATATTTAACCGGTGAATCTCCCAATACCGTAGGAGCCTGTTCACCAGCGAAATTTGTCCGTTGGGAAGAGACCGATAAAGGACTTGAATCTAGACTGAATAATGTATTAATCGATTGCCATAAGAAAGGTGAAAATGCGGGTTATCCAACCTTATGTAAAGGACGCTATTTTGTTGGCGATGAACTTTATCATCCTATTGAAGAACCAACAAGTTTAAATACCATTGAACTATTACCTGAACTATTTGCGGCTAATATTGCCTCAGTAAAAATTGAGGGGCGTCAACGTAGTCCAGCTTATGTGGAACAAGTGACTAGAGTTTGGCGACAAGCTATTGACCGTTATAAAGCGAATCCTCAAACATTCCAAGCAGAAAAGAACTGGATGGATACATTAGGATCAGTATCAGAAGGCACACAAACGACATTAGGTGCTTACCACCGTAAATGGCAATAAAATATAAACATATTTACTCATGTTTACCAATAAAATAAATATGATACTCATCTAAATGACTTTTGATATTAGCGTTAGAAAATAGCTATCAAACATTGACTATTTAAAATAATTAAATACAGATATAGTGAGCAAGACTATGAAATATGCGTTAGGCCCTGTGCTTTATTATTGGCCTAAAATTGAAACCGAAGCCTTTTATCAAGCCGCTAAGGAAAGTGAAGCGGATATTATTTATATGGGCGAAACAGTATGTACCAAACGTCGGGAAATGAAAGTACCCAATTGGTTAGATTTAGCCAAAGAAATTGCTAAGTCAGGCAAACAAGTCGTACTTTCTACTCTTGCTTTACTTGAAGCGCCTTCTGAACTGACTGATTTAAGACAATTAGTCAATAATGGTGATTTTTTAATTGAAGCGAATGATTTGGCGGCAATTAATATTGCTCATGACAATAATTTACCTTTTGTCGCTGGTCCGGCAATTAACTGTTATAACGCATTAACCCTAAAATTATTACAAAAACAAGGTATGGTGCGTTGGTGTATGCCAGTTGAACTTTCTCGCGATTGGTTAAGCAATGTTTTAAAACAATTTGATGCATTGAAAATTGAGCGCAATTTTGAAGTTGAAGTATTTAGTTATGGTTATTTACCATTAGCCTATTCCGCCCGCTGTTTTACTGCTAGATCGGAAGATAAACCAAAAGATAAATGTGAGACTTGCTGTATTAAATATCCCGTTGGTCGAGAAGTATTTTCTCAAGAGCAACAAAAAGTATTTGTCCTTAACGGTATTCAAACACAAAGTGGCTACTGTTATAATTTAGGTAATAATCTAAAAGAGATGAAAGGATTAGTTGATATCGTGCGTATTTCTCCGCTTGGAATTGACACACTCGAGGTAGTTAAGCAATTTAGAGCTAATGAAGAAGGACTAAATCCTTTACACATTGAACATAAACGAGACTGTAACGGTTATTGGAATGGAATTGCAGGACTTGAACTTACACAATAATATGCTACTACTCGAAAAATTTAGGGCAGACTTCCCTGCCCTAACTAGCCATAATGTGTATCTTGATTCAGCCGCTACAGCACTGAAACCACAAGCCATGATCGATGCAACTGTTGAGTATTACGGACATAACACTGCAACAGCGCAACGTAGCTTACATCAAGATGCGCTACAAGTCACCGCAACGATTGATCAAACTAGGCAAAATATTGCTGATCTACTTCATGCTAAATCAAATTGTGAGATAATTTGGACTCGTGGCACAACCGAATCAATCAACTTAATTGCCCAAAGTTATGCTAGAACACAATTACACATAGGTGATGAGATCATTGTTAGCGAGTTAGAACATCACAGCAACTTGTTACCTTGGCTTATTGTGGCGAAACAAACTGGCGCCAAAATCATTAAATGGTCAGCAGATATTGATGAGCTTTCAAGATTACTCTCAGCGAGAACTAAAATTGTTGCTATAACTCAAATGTCTAACGTTACTGGTTTTTGTCCAGATTTAGCCCAAATTAGCCAACTAGTTCATCAAACCAATGCGGTATTAGTCGTGGATGGCGCACAAGGCGTTGTACATCATCCGATTGATGTTGAAAAATTAAATATCGATTTTTATGCCTTTTCTGCTCATAAGCTATATGGCCCAACTGGATTGGGGATACTATATGGAAAACAACATTTACTCAAGCAAATGGATGTTTGGCATGGTGGTGGAAAAATGTTAAAAACGGCTTCATTTACCGAATTTACAGTTGAAGATCTTCCCTATAAATTTGAAGCGGGTACGCAAAATATAGCTGGTATTATTGGTTTTAAAGCAACCTTAGATTGGTTAACAAAGTGGAATGAAACACAATTAGAAAGTTATATAACACAATTAGCTGACTATACTGAATCAAAATTAAGTCAATTAACCAATATACAATTTTATAGTGTTAAAAATAGTCCTATAATTAGTTTTAATATACAAAACATTCATCATAATGATGTCGCTATTTTATTAAGCGAACAAAATATTGCCATCCGAACCGGTGAATTGTGTGCTAAACCACTTATGGATAAACTTGGTTGTCATGGTGTTATTCGCATTTCACTTATGCCATATAATAATCAGCACGATATTGATCATTTTATCACGGCGTTACAAAATTCCATTGAATTACTCACTTAAACTCTAGCCAGTAGTTAATCAAAGAAACGTTAATGACTTGTTCAATCACTAATCGGTTTTAATTATGCTATCACAACAAACTTTATTTGAATTATTTTCTAAACAACATAACTGGCAAGATCGTTATAGACAATTAATTGCCTTAGCAAAACAATTACCTGATTTTCCGGATATAAAAAAAATAGAATCCAACCAAATTTATGGTTGTGAAAATCGGGTATGGCTAACTAATGAAAAACAATTAGATAATACTTTTACCTTTCAAGGTGATAGTGAAGGTAGAATCGTAAAAGGATTGTTAGCTATTTTAATCATTATTGCCAATCATAAAACAGCAGAACAAATCCAAACCATCGATTTTCTTGCAATATTAAAGCAATTAAAAATTACTGATGAGTTGAGTCAATCTCGGCTACAAGGGATTGAAAAAATAATTGAGCGTATTAAGTTAGCGGGTAGCTAGTAAAAAAGGGAGAATAATTTCTCCCTTTTTAAAGCTTTTTAGCTTTTACAATTAGTGATTAACGTATAGTAAATAATGTAACAACTTTCTTAACACCAGCAACTTTACTTGCAACAGTAGCGGCTTCTTGCCCTTCTTCACTGCTAACAATACCGATTAAAAACACCTCACCATTTTCAGTAACGACTTTGATATTACGTGCTTTTGTTTTGGAATTTAGTGTAAGTTGAGATTTAACTTTGGTGGTTATCCACATATCATTGGTGATTGTTCCTGCTCCAACCGGTTCTCCAGCACGAATTTGGTTATAAACTTTCTTAACTCCTTCAACTTGATAAGCTAGACGTTCAGCTTTTTCAATCTGTTCAGCATTGGCTTGGCCTGTCAAAATAATATTGCCATCATAAGTACTTGAAGAAATACGAGAGCCAATAAAAAAAGGACCATTTTCACTTAATTTACTGTTCATTCTGGTGTTCAGGGTCGTATCATCAACTTGTGTTCCTGTGGTACGCGGATCGGTGGCAACTTTTGCGGTAGCACCAGCACCGACGCCAATAACAGCAGCAACACACCCTTGTAACATTAATGTGCTAGTTACTAATGCTGTTACTAAAATAAATTTTTTCATTATCACTCCTTTTATTTACTACCCAGTAGAATTCAAATACTGATGAACAGTTTTTATTATGCCTTGTAGATATAGTTTTGCAAAATAATTTTATTGTTCTAAAAAATAAAATCTCTCGATTTTTTTAGCTAATCTATAGCAAAAAAGTAATTAATTTAATTATTATAACAAGCATTTATTTTTTCATAAAATCTGTTATCTTTTATTAAAAGGTCGTATAAAAATTAATGGAATAAAGCTATGAATCAAGATTATATCGATTGGTTATATGGTCTATCGGCACCAATGGTTGCCTTAAATAAAGAGTGTGGCGCAAGTTATACATCACCCTTTTTTTTTCCTGAGGATAAATATACCGATTTGAAAAAAGACTGGGGTATTGATTCGCGAGAAACACTATTAGCAATGGTTTTTAATATGGTCGATGATGGTCATGCAACAGCCTTATCTAAACATTATTTTATGTATCCTCGCCTATCGGCATTAGATTGGTTAAATTATATCGAGAAACAGAGCGATTACGATAAAGTTTTGCTCGAATTTGTTGAACAGACTTATTCCGAATGTGGCACAGGAGGCATCCGTAGTTGGGATTACGCACGTATGGGATATATATTGCGTAATGGCATCACCAATAAATTTATTACTGAAGAAGAAGCCCTTTGGATTTTGTATAGAATAGGACTGCGAGCACAATACTATTATTCATCATGGCAAAGTTATTTTTCTGGTTGGTTTGTCGGTTATCAATATTGGGAATCATTGACTAATAAAGAAGATTTAGAAAGATTACGTTGTGACTTATGCCGTTCATCCCAAACATGGACTATGACTAAATTGTATACCGACGAAGATTCCCCTTATCATCACCTGCCTTGGAATATTGATATAGATGAATTGGAAAAACCTGAATCATTAATGGAGTATGCTTGGTCATGAATAACAATTTTTGGCAATTATTAGCAATTGAGAAAACTACCGATATCGCCGTGATTCGACAAGCATATCGGGCAAAACTACCTGAATATCATCCTGAAACAGATCCTGATGGTTTTAAAGCGCTACGCGAAGCCTATGAATTAGCAATGCAGTATGCAAAATCACCAGAATCAATGGCTGATGATTTAAATCAAGAACAGCCTACTGAAGAAGTTATTAAACCACTCACCGCAGAAGAGCAACAAGTCAAAGAAATCTGTGATAACTATCAAGCACTACTCGATGATCCGGTTCGATGCCATAATGTGAATGAGTGGCATAAATTTGTTGCTTCATTTTATGATTACCCAATGTCTATAATAGAAATTGCTAAATGGAAAATGTTAGATATCAGTTATGACACTGTGACAATATCACTATCATGTGTGAAAATATTAGCTGATAATCTACGCTGGCGTCAGCAAATAAATAGTTATTCGCCCAACGACGCTGATATGTATGAAAATTTCTTCGATCATATTGATCGTGGTGATTTTTTTGATTATGACAGCTTACCAAAGACAAATAAAGCCGTACAAAATGTAACCATCGACTATGCTCGTTGTGCTAGATGGCTTTTCTGGGAAAAACCAGCAGCAGAATTAACAGAATATTTATCTATTCATACTGTAGTTTACTTACCTGATAATCCCGAGTTCATGCAAGAACTAGCCAATTGGTATTATTTTGCTAAATCGCCAAATAGAGGATTATTAGATTATGCCTTAACTTGTATTGACGATCCTAATCAAGAACAGCAAATACAAGAACAATGGAAAGCTGTCGCCGCAATGCAGTATTCACTGCTTGAAGACGAACAAAATGCCTTATCACTTTGGTTAGAACTTTATCGTTTACCGCAATATCAAGAAAAGGCGACCAGCTGGTTAATGTTATGGTGTTCCAAGAATCGGTTTGATTATCTACCATTATTAATTCTGGCATTAAACCAATCTTATTGTTTAACGGCAGAAGATCAGGAAACTTATATATATAGTATTCCGCAATTTACGCCATCAACAATTTCCCGACTACTGAAATTTAGGAAACAAAACTACAGCAATGAAATTGCGGCTGTTATAACCTGGGCTCTGGATAATCATTGGAATTATCGTCAAGTTCTACACACTTTATTATGCGATGATGGAAACAATCGGTTATATCGTTTATACCGACATGCAATCATGCTACGACACGGTAATAAAACACTTTTGCAAGAAATCTTAGCTGACTCAAGTGAAGATGAGTTTGAACAATTTATTTTACAAAATTTACAGCGTCAAGCTAGACAACACCTTGAATGGCTCACTAATTTGCCACCCGTTCAGGAGTTTAAACAATGGTTGTACCAAAGTGATGAAAATGCAACTATCCCGACTAAATTTGATCCAGATAACGAAAAAGGCAATCAGTTTTTATATGCTCGATTATGGTTAGATAGATTCGATGATATCCCATTTGTCGCCAAATTACATTTATACCGCAATGTAACTTATCGAAATATGGAAATGTTTGATTGGCCGATATATTATCAATTTAGGGGGGGTAATAATTTACCTAAATCACCTGAACAATCAATTATTGAGGCTGATAAAAATGCGTATTGGCAATGGTATCGTTACTGTTTATTAGCCATTACCATTGCCAATTCACCAATTAAAGCCGCGGACTTTATTCGTGAAAAAGATAACTTATTTTTACTCCCAGAAAATGATCCGCTAGTGCCGCTGATCAATACCTTTAAGTCTAACGAATGGCAAAATGATACACAATTATATAATTTAATCGATACTGATAACCAGTTGATTGGCAGTATGTTGGTTAATTATCCCAATTCGATTGAGACGTTTACCGACTCTCCAGAAGAGGTTAATTGGGACGAAATTGAACAAATAGTTGAACAAAGATGGGCACATAAACTAGCCAACAAACCAGTAAGTTGTTTAATGTTACTGTATATGATTGTTTTTGATAAACCAAATCAAAAAACAAAACTACACCAAATACTACAAAAACTTGCTGGCGATGATCTACAGTTACAAAAACTTGCTAACGCATTTTGTGACAAATTATCTATTCCATCATCCCTTAAAAGACATAATGATGAATTGCAAAACATAGATAAATTATATGCTATAAATAAAAAGTTAGACAAAGATGATTCGCTATGCGAAGAAGAAGATATCGAAGTACTAGAAGAAATTGGACAAAATAATGATAATAATAGCATAATTAAATTATCCTCAGCATTGCTGTTAGCCAAAAATATGGATCACCAGAAAAAGCTGCAATCAAAATCATTTCCGCCAAATGAATGGTGGCAAATTTGGCGTTGGAAGGGGCGAACAAATTTAACTGGTTTCTTAAAACAAATGGGCTACGTCAGTTTACCTTTATTTTTTCTAATAATAGGAGCAGCAGGAAAAACTAATTTAAATCATCCAATTATGCTTGTATTATGCGGATTAGCAACAATCAATAGTGTTTTGGCAATAAAACGACGCTTAAATGACTGTTATTCTAATGGAGGTATCTATTATTTTGTATCCGCCACAATTCTATTACCATTTCTATTATTGCCGTGTTGGCTTTCAACTGTTAATGAAACCAACCGCTACGGACCACCAGTACAAAAATAATTAGAAAAAATGAATCATCTACATATCCCCTTTGAAACGTCATTTTCTGATTAGCAAAGGGGAATTTTAGAAAAAGTAATGATTATCGATTAAGCTCGCTAAGATTTACCTCTATCTCACTGCGTACTTGCTCGATTTCTTCAGGATTCTGCTGATCAAGTACTTGCATAAAAGCTTCAATATATGCTCCAATTAATATTCGTTCATCACCCAATGACTGTGCCCATGCTCGTTCTAGTCGCGCTAATAAAGTACGATTTGGCATTTCATCACGCGGATGAATCTTAAGGGCCGCTAGACGTTCATGGCTCTCTTGTTTTTGCTTATCGGTTAACCCTATTGGACTATGATCAATCACTTTGCCATGCAATTCGCCAGTTTCAAGCAATACCACATCAACTTCGAGCAAACCATTTAAATCATAACTAAAACGAACATCAATCCCTTGTATTTTTTCCATTGGCTTTAAAGGAACTTCAAATTCATCAATTAGAACATTATTTTCTACCCGAGGGTTTTCACCTTGATAAACTGAAAGCATAATGCTTTTTTGTTGTGGGTGGGTCGTAGAAAAGGTTTTTACTTTTGACGTTGGAACAATCGTATTACGTTCAATAATCGGCGAAAATAAACCATTGATATTACCAGAACTACTTTCAATGCCTAGCGTATATGGGCACACATCGGTAAGAATCACTTCTTCAACATCAACATCACGTAAACGACATGCTGCTTGCACTGCTGCACCTTGTGCAACAATAGTCGTAGGATTAATGTGACGATAAGGTAATTTGGCAAATAATTTGGTTACTAACTCTCGAACTACACCTAACTGCGATGAACCACCAACTAAGACTATATGCTCAAGTTCATTAGGTTTTAAGCGAGCATCACTTAGAGCCTGTTCAACAGGTGCTCGTAAGCGATTAAGTAAAGGTAACCAAATTGATTTAGCTCTTATTTCATTTAATGAAAATTGCCATAACTTGTCTTGCCAAGACCAAGTCAAATTATGTATTTGTTCACCATTTAGCTTACATTTTAGTTGTTCAGCTAAATCTAATAAGCGAGCATAATCATCAACAGGTATATCAGATTGTTTGAGTTCCCATTCGCTTAAACAAGCTTTAACAAGTTCATGAGTAAAATCTTCACCACCTAAGTAATTATCACCAGCTGAAGCATGAACCTCAATGATTGGCATGCTATATTCCAAAACAGTAACATCAAATGTACCACCCCCTAAATCAAAAACTAATGTATTACCAGATTGTTCTTCATGTAATCCATACGCCATGGCGGCGGCAGTCGGTTCATTAATTAAACGCACGGCATTTAAGCCGGCCAGCTCAGCAGCAAAGCGAGTCTGTTTACGCTGCTCATCATTAAAATAAGCAGGTACGGATATTACTACATCACGAATCTCTTGTTTTAAAAAAGCTTCAGCATCAGCTTTTAATGATTTTAAAACCAATGCAGAAAGTTCGGTTGGGGTAAATTTTTGCTCACCTAATTCAAAAACTTTACTTGAGCCTAAAAAACGTTTGAATGCCGCAGCACTACGGCTAGGATGAGTGGTTAAACGTGATAAAGCAGCATGACCAACTAAAATAGAGTTATCTTCATCAATGCTAACCACCGATGGCGTAACAACTTCGCCGATAGCGTTGGGAATAAGCGTTGATTGACCATTTTGCCAAACACAAATCAAACTATTGGTAGTACCTAAATCAATACCTATTGGAGGATGCATAACCACTTTATTCTCTTAGTATTTTTTAATAAATTTTTTGGATATTATATCCCTAATACTATTTAAGATACAATTTTATCCAATTTCGAGCATTAAATTTATTAAAAGTGTAGATTAGGAATAAAAACAGAATAGTTAAATAAAGCGCTAATTTTTAATTAAGCTATAATAAGTTGATTTTTCAAACCTAAACACAACTATTTTGAATTAGATTTTTTATTAATCTCAATAATTTGACTCGTTACTTTGCCACTTTTTAACTGCGTTTCAATCATTTCTCCAATAACGACTTGTTCAACTGTGCGTATCACTTTGTGTTGCTGATTAGTTGTTACTGAATAACCTCGTTCTAGGGTTGCTAGTGGACTAACACTATTAAGTTGAGATGTTTGTAATACAAACTGATGTTTAGCATCTGTCAGCTTGTTTTGAATTAAATTAATGAGTTGCTGCTGTTTTTGTTCAAGACTTTGCTCATAATAAAGAATTTTATGTCGTGGTGAAACACGAACTAAACGTTTATCAAGTAGGTTGTGGCGATAAGATTGCCTTAATAAATATTGCTGCATATTTTCAAACAAGGCATGACGGCCAGTTAATAAGCGATTTAATTGTTTTGATAATTTTGCTTGAGGGTGCTGTGTTTGTAATTGATGGCGCCATTTATTTAAACGTTCTCGTCGGCGCATTAAATAGTAATCCATCGCCATGCATAAATATTGTTCTTGAACTTGCAAACGCTTAATTTGCTCTAGTTTGTCTCGACTTACCAGCTCAGCCGCTGCAGAAGGCGTTGCTGCACGAACATCAGCAACAAAATCAGCAATCGAAAAATCGACTTCATGACCAACAGCACTGACAATCGGTAATCGGCTAGCAAAAATTGCTCTTGCAACCACTTCTTCATTAAATGCCCAAAGATCCTCAAGTGCACCACCACCTCGCCCAACTATTAGCACATCACATTCTTGGCGAATATTGGCAATTTCAATCATCCTTGCTATTTGGGCAGCCGCTTCATTACCTTGTACCTGAGTTGGATAGATAATCAAATGCAAACTAGGATCGCGTCGATTTAATATCTGACAAATATCATGCAACGCAGCACCAGTTGCTGAAGTAATAATTCCAACCGTACGAATATTATCGGGTAATGTTTGTTTATAAATAGGATCAAACAATCCTTCTTCTGACAGTTTTTGTTTTAAATGCTCAAATTTTTGTTGTAACAGTCCCGCACCAGCGGGTTGCATTTTATTAATGACCAATTGATATTCGCCACGTGCTTCATAAAGCGTTACCGAAGCGTTTACCAACACTTGCTGACCATTTTGTGGAGTAAATCCGGTGCGAAAATTACTATTACGAAACATAGCACACCGCACTTGAGCAACTTCGTCTTTTAGAGTGAAATACCAATGACCAGAAGAAGGGCGAGAAAAATTGGAAATTTCCCCCACTAACCAAATTTGTCCAATAGCTTCAGAAAGCAGTTCTTTAACGATTTGGTTAAGATCTTTGACCGATAAAATCGAACTGCTTTGCATACTATTATCCTCATGGTTGAAGTTTAATCTAAATCAAATTGTGCCCAGATCGGTGCATGGTCAGATGGCTTTTCCATGCCTCGAATATCATAATCGATACCTGTTTGCTGACAATGTTGCTGTAACTTTTGGCTGGCTAATATTAAATCAATTCTTAATCCTGTTTCACTATCAAATCCTTTGGAACGATAATCAAACCATGAATATCTTTGCGATTCAGGATTAGCATGACGATAAGTATCAGTATAACCAAGAGACATTAAATTATTTATCCATTCACGCTCTTCAGGCAAAAAAGAACATTTACCAGTACGCAACCACCGTTTACGACTATCATCAGAAATACCAATATCTAAATCGGTTGGACAAATATTCATATCCCCCATAATTAAGGATAATTGACTATTAAGTTGCTGACTTTGTATGTACTGATTTAAATCCTGATAAAATTTACGTTTAGCCGGGTATTTGATTTCATGGTGTAAACTTTCTCCCTGCGGAAAATAGCCATTGATAATGATTAAATTACCTTGGCTAGTCGGTAATTCAGCCATAATTAATCGGCATTGTGCGCCTTCCTCATCAGTTGGAAAACCACATTGGACTGATAATGGTTTTTGCTTAGTCAATAATGCCACGCCATAATGCCCTTTTTGACCATGATAATGTAAGTGATAACCAAACTGCGCCAGTTCCTCAACAGGAAATTGATCGTTATGAACTTTGGTCTCTTGCAAGCCAATTATATCCGGTTGATGTTTATCAATAATTGCAGCTAATTGGTGAATTCTAGCCCGAAGACTATTAATATTAAATGAGATAACTTTAATCATAAATTTATTGTATTTGATTTAATTTTGCAATTGACCCATGCTACCAAAAATACGTTATACTGTTAAGCAATTACAGTAAAAGCTATAACTTGTGATAAAGGATCCAGCAAATATGTCAAAGGAATTACTTGCATTACGCAATAAAATTGATGAAGTAGATAAATCGATTTTATCCTTAATTAATCAGCGACTAGCATTAGTCGCCGAAGTTGGCGAAGTGAAAAGTGAGCATGGAATTCCAATTTACGATCCAAAACGTGAAGCGGATATGTTAGCTAAACGGAAACAAGAAGCCGAAGATTTAGGTATATCACCAGCGCTAATCGAAGATATTTTACGCCGCTTAATGCGTGAGTCTTATATTAGTGAAAACGACAAAGGTTTTAAAAAGGTTTACACTGGCAAAGGATCAATTGTCATCATTGGTGGTAATGGCCAAATGGGTAGACTATTTGCCCGACTATTTACCCTGTCAGGTTATACAGTCAAGACCTTGGGTTCAAAAACCATGCATCAAGCAGCCGAAGTCGTTGCTGATGCTGCTGCAGTTATTGTGACCGTACCGATCAACAAAACATGTGAAATTATTGAACAATTACCACCACTACCTAAAGATTGCATTTTAACTGATTTTACTTCAATCAAAGTCAAACCGTTACAAGCGATGTTAGCTAAGCATACTGGTCCTGTCGTTGGCTTACATCCAATGTTCGGCCCTGATGTACCTAATTTAGCTAAACAAGTTATTGTTTACTGCCAAGGACGATATCCGGAACAATACCAATGGTTAATTGAACAAATGCGGATTTGGGGAGCAAATTTATGTGCGATTGATGCCAAAGAGCATGATAAATGCATGTCATTTATTCAAGCATTGCGTCATTTTACTTCATTCTCATATGGTGTGAATTTACAACGAGAACACGCTGATTTAGAACAGCTAATTACCCTATCATCACCAATTTATCGACTTGAATTAATGATGGTAGGCCGTTTATTTGCTCAGGATCCAGAACTTTATGCCGATATCATCATGGCATCAGATGCCAATATTGAATTAATTAAACGTTACTATCAATGTTTTGGGCAAATGGTTAAATTAATCGAACAAAGAGATAAAACCAAATTCATTGAGAATTTTAATGAAGTAACCAAATGGTTTGGTAAATATGCCGAGCGTTTTATTAAAGAAAGCCAAGTGTTATTGAAATTTGCTAACGACAATCGAGAATAGTTTAGCTAAGTTCCTTTGTAAAACACTGATAACGTTAATATGATAACGCCGGAAATAAGTTAAATAAAAAATTCTGTATGAGGAAATAACATGTCTAATCGGAAATATTTTGGGACAGATGGTATTCGTGGAAAAGTTGGAGAATATCCTATAACGCCTGATTTTGCTCTCAAATTAGGTTGGGCTGCTGGGCGAGTACTAGCTAAAGATGGTGTAAAAAAAGTCATCATCGGTAAAGATACTCGCATTTCAGGCTATATGCTGGAATCAGCATTAGAGGCAGGATTTGCTTCGGCTGGTGTAGCAGCTGCATTTACTGGGCCAATGCCAACACCAGCGATTGCTTATTTAACTCGGACATTTCGTGCTGATGCCGGTGTAGTCATTTCTGCCTCACATAATCCTTTCTATGATAATGGCATTAAATTTTTCTCAAACGAAGGACGCAAACTTGATGATGCAATTGAGTTAGAAATCGAAGCACAACTAGAGAAAGAGATCGATTGCGTCGAATCAAAACAGTTAGGTCGAGCCAGTCGAATAACCGATGCTGCTGGTCGCTATATTGAATTTTGTAAAAGTACTTTTGATCACGATTTAAGTTTATCAGGCCTAAAAATTGTGGTGGATTGTGCTAATGGTGCCACCTATCACATTGCCCCGAAAGTATTGCGTGAGCTTGGCGCCAAAGTGATCAAAATTGGCTGTGATCCTGATGGCGTTAACATCAATGAAAATTGTGGTGCTACTGATGTAAAAGCGTTAACTGAGCAAGTTATCAATGAAAAAGCCGATTTAGGTTTCGCTCTTGATGGTGATGGCGACCGTATTATTATGGTTGACCATAAAGGTAATAAAATTGATGGTGATTTAATTATTTATATCATCGCTCGAGAAGCATTAAGACAGGGTCAGCTAAAAGGTGGAGTGGTCGGTACGCTAATGAGTAATATGGGGCTGGAAATCGCCCTTAAAAATCTTGGTATTCCATTTGTAAGAGCAAAAGTCGGCGATAGATATGTACTTGAAATGCTAGTTGAAAAAAATTGGCGGTTAGGCGCTGAAAATTCAGGTCACGTTCTACTGCTAGATAAAACCACTACCGGTGATGGCATTGTTGCTGGCTTACAAGTTTTAGCTGCAATGGTACGCAATAATATGTCATTAGCTGATTTATGTAGTGGTATGACAATGTTGCCACAAGTATTAATTAATGTCCGTTTCTCTGGTAAACATGATCCATTAACGAATCCTGAAGTTAAATCAGCCATTGAACAAGCTGAACAACAACTTGTTAATAATGGGCGAGTACTCATTCGTAAATCAGGCACAGAGCCTCTTATTAGAGTGATGGTTGAAGGAAGCAATCAATCACAAGTTCAGCAACTTGCGGAACAAATTGCTAATGCAGTTAAACAATCAAATTAGCCTATTTTTTCTACATTAATTAGGCAATTGGTGAAAATTATTTCTAATAAAGTGAGTAATAAAGCTGTTATTCTTTACGCAAAATTAGTAAAAAGTGTCTAAATTCTTTATTTTTTTAATCAGTTGTTGACTTAATATAGGCAATTAGGTTTAAAATAACAGCTTCGGTTATTGCAGTAATTGTTTATACCTTTTAAGGTAAAAAATATAACAAGCTGTAGTTTTTATTTTTAGAAAATAGGTAAGAGGGTTATATGGCAGTTTCCTCTCCAGCTTCACCGCAAGCTTATATAAAACACCATCTTGAGAACTTACAAGTCGGTTCTGGTTTTTGGACCTTTAATCTTGATTCCTTGTTCTTTTCAATTTTACTTGGTGTGCTGTTTTTATGGATTTTCCATCGTGTTGCAAGGAAAGCAACGAGTGGCGTACCAAGTAAACTTCAATGTGCAGTCGAGATGATCTTTGAATTTGTCAATAATACCGTCAAAGACATGTTTACTGGCCAAAATAAACTCATTGCCCCTTTAGCTCTTACTGTGTTTATTTGGGTTTTCTTAATGAATCTGATGGATCTCATTCCAGTTGATTTCTTACCTTACGCTGGACAATATTTAGGTTTATCACATTTAAGAGTAGTACCGACAGCTGACGTTAGTATTACCATGTCAATATCTTTAGGCGTATTTGCGCTTATCATCATCTATTCAATCAAATATAAAGGGATTACAGGTTTTATTAAAGAATATACTTTACATCCTTTTAATCATTGGGCATTTGCACCAATTAACTTAGTCCTAGAACTTGTTAGTTTATTAGCTAAACCTGTCTCATTAGGATTACGACTTTTCGGTAATATGTATGCTGGTGAACTTATCTTCATCTTAATTGCTGCACTATTACCTTGGTGGTCACAATGGGTATTATCATTACCATGGGCTATTTTCCATATTTTGATAATTACCTTACAAGCATTTATTTTTATGGTGTTGACGATTGTCTATTTAGCGATGGCTTCGGCAACAGAAGATCATTAATTTTTAAATTTTTTTGATAATAAACTGGAGTATATAATGGATAGTATGTTATTTGTAGCCGCAGGCATAATGATGGGATTAGCTGCAATCGGTGGTGCAGTTGGTATTGGTTTATTAGGTGGTAAATTCTTAGAAGGTGCTGCTCGCCAACCAGAATTAATGCCTATGTTACGTACCCAATTCTTTATCGTTATGGGCTTAGTTGATGCGATCCCTATGATTTGTGTAGGTATTGCGTTATATGTCATTTTTGCTGTTGCAGGCTAATAATAATTTAAGAGGAATTGTCTCATGAATATGAACGCAACTCTCCTCGGCCAAGCAATTACATTTGTATTGTTTGTTTGGTTCTGTATGAAGTTTGTTTGGCCACCCGTTATCCGAGCGATTGAAAAACGCCAAAAAGAGATAGCAGATGGACTTGCTTCAGCAGAAACAGCAAAAAAAGATTTGGAATTAGCCAAAGCAAATACATCTGACATAATGCAACAGGCTAAGGTTGAGGCTAATGCAATTATTGAGCAAGCGAATAAACGCAAAGCAGCCATTCTTGAAGAAGCACAACAAGAAGCTTCTCGTGAAAAAGAAAGGATTGTTGCTCAAGGACTTGCTGAAGTTGAAGCTGAGCGCAAACGCGCTAGAGAAGAGCTTAAACAACAAGTCGCTACACTCGCTATTGCCGGTGCAGAAAAAATTATTGAACGTTCTGTTAATGAAGCCGCTAACAGCGACATCATTGATAAACTCGTAGCTGAACTATAAGGAGAATAGAGCAATGGCTGACTTAATTACGATTGCTCGCCCTTATGCTAAAGCCGCTTTCGACTTTGCTGTTGAAAAAAATAGCATCGAATCATGGCATAAAATGTTGGTGTTAACATCTGAAGTGAGCAAAGATGCTCAAATCAGAAGTATCTTAACATCTGACATGAAAACTGATTCAGTGGCTAACTTACTCATCAATATCTGTAAAGATGTATTAGATGAGTTTAGCACTAATTTTATTAAAGTTATGGCTGAAAACAAACGTTTATCGCTTCTTCCTGAAGTGTTAAGTTTGTTTGAGCAATACTGTCTAGATAAAGAAGCACAAGCAGATGTTGAGGTTATTTCTGCTAATGAGCTTACCAGTGAACAACTTGATAAAATTTCTGTCGCAGTCGAAAAACGTTTATCACGAAAAGTAAAACTAAAATGTCATATTGATAAATCGCTCATTTCTGGTTTTATTATTCGTACGGGCGATATGGTTATTGATAGTAGTATCAGAGGGCGTCTAAATCGACTAAATGACGCTCTACAGTCTTAAGGGGACTGATAATGCAGCTAAATTCAACTGAAATAAGTGAACTAATTAAAGAGCGGATAGCTCAGTTCAATATTGTGAGTGATGCTCACAATGAAGGAACAATCATCTCAGTAAGTGATGGTATCCTTCGTATCCACGGATTAACCGATGTAATGCAAGGCGAAATGATTGCTTTACCTGGTAACCGATATGCAATGGCATTAAACCTTGAAAGAGATTCTGTTGGTGCTGTGGTCATGGGACCATACGAAGACTTATCTGAAGGGATGAAAGTGCAATGTACTGGTCGTATTTTACAGGTACCAGTAGGTGACGGTTTGTTAGGCCGTGTTATCAATACACTTGGTGAACCAATTGATGGTAAAGGTTCGATTCAACATGATGGGTTCTCACCTGTCGAAGTTGTTGCTCCAGGCGTTATCGACCGTCAATCAGTTGACCAAGCATTACAAACTGGTTATAAAGCGGTTGACTCAATGATTCCAATTGGTCGTGGTCAACGTGAACTTATCATCGGTGACCGTCAAACAGGTAAAACCGCATTAGCAATTGACGCCATTATTAATCAACGTGATTCTGGTGTTAAATGTATCTATGTAGCAATCGGTCAAAAACAATCAACTATTGCTAACGTAGTGCGTAAACTTGAAGAGCATGGTGCACTTAAAAACACAATTGTGGTGGTGGCATCAGCATCTGAATCTGCAGCATTACAATACTTAGCACCTTACGCTGGTTGTGCCATGGGAGAATACTTCCGTGATCGCGGTCAAGATGCATTAATTGTTTATGATGATTTATCAAAACAAGCGGTTGCTTATCGTCAAATTTCATTATTACTTCGTCGTCCACCTGGACGTGAAGCTTACCCTGGTGATGTATTCTATCTTCACTCTCGTTTACTTGAACGTGCAGCTCGGGTTAACGAAGCTTATGTTGAGGAATTCACTAAAGGTGAAGTAAAAGGTAAAACAGGTTCATTAACTGCATTACCAATTATCGAAACTCAAGCAGGTGACGTTTCAGCGTTCGTACCAACTAACGTAATTTCGATTACTGATGGTCAGATCTTCCTTGAAACCAGCTTATTTAACTCAGGTATTCGCCCAGCGGTAAACCCAGGTATTTCGGTTTCTCGTGTTGGTGGTGCTGCGCAAACTAAGATAATGAAAAAATTATCTGGTGGTATTCGTACTGCACTTGCACAATATCGTGAATTAGCAGCATTCTCACAATTTGCCTCTGACTTAGATGAAGCAACAAGAAACCAATTAAGCCACGGTGAAAAAGTAACTGAATTACTCAAACAAAAGCAATACTCACCAATGACTGTTGCTGAGCAATCAATTGTACTTTACGCTGCGGAGCGTGGTTATCTAGAAGATGTTGAACTTGCAAAAGTATTATCATTTGAAACAGCACTTCTTGCTTATGCCCATAGTCAATATGCCGATTTTGTTAAGCAAATCGACGAAACAGGCAATTACAATGATGAGATTGAAAACAAGTTAAAAGCAATGCTTGAAAGCTTTAAATCAACTCAAACTTGGTAAGGGTGAGGTAACAAATGGCTAATGCAAAAGAAATTAGAACGAAAATTGCCAGTATCCAAAGTACGCAAAAAATCACCAAAGCGATGGAAATGGTAGCTAATTCTAAAATGCGTAAAACGCAAGATAGAATGGCGGCTAGTCGTCCATACGCTGAAATGATTCGTGAAGTAATTGGACATTTAGCGTTAGCTCAAATAGGCACTAAACATCCTTATCTGGAAGAAAGGGATGTTAAGCGAGTTGGCTATCTTATCATTTCAACCGATCGTGGTTTATGTGGTGGATTAAATATCAATCTTTTCAAAACTGTTATTGCTGATATGTCAGCATGGCAAGAGAAAGGCGTTGAAGCAGATGTCGCTTTAATTGGTTCTCGAGGTGTTTCGTTTTTCTCTTCAGTAAAAACCAACATCTTAACCCAAGTAACCAATTTAGGTGATGAACCAACTTTATCTGATTTAATTGGTCCGGTAAAAACAATGCTTGAGGCATATGACAACGGTAAAATTGATAAACTATATATTGTAACCAATAAGTTTATTAATACCATGTCGCAAAAGCCGACAATACAGCAATTATTACCATTACCGGCTTCAGAAGATAAAGAACTTAAAGCTTCATCATGGGATTATATTTATGAGCCTGATGCAAAATCATTATTAGATGTGATTTTACGTCGTTATATTGAATCACAAGTCTATCAAGCGGTGGTTGACAATTTAGCGAGTGAACAAGCAGCAAGAATGGTGGCCATGAAGGCAGCAACCGATAACGGTGCAAATTTAATTAATGAATTACAAATTGTGTATAACAAAGCCCGTCAAGGTGCGATCACAAATGAATTAATTGATATTGTATCTGGTGCAGCTGCTGTTTCAGGTTAGTGCTAAATATTGGCTTATAGTTAAGAAAAAGACGTAGAGGATTAAAAATGGCTACTGGAAAGATTGTCCAGATCATCGGTGCGGTGGTTGATGTCGAATTCCCAGAAGATGCAGTACCAAAGGTATATGATGCATTAGAAGTGGAAACTGGCACTGATAAATTAGTTCTGGAAGTTCAGCAACAATTAGGTGGTGGCGTTGTATGTTGTATCGCAATGGGCTCATCTGATGGTTTAAGACGTGGACTTAAAGTAGTAAATACAGGTCACGGCATTGAAGTTCCTGTGGGAACAAAAACACTTGGCCGTATTATGAACGTACTTGGTGATCCTGTTGATAAAGCGGGTCCAATTGGTGAAGAAGAGCGTTGGGCGATTCACCGTGCAGCACCAACATACGAAGAGTTGGCTAACTCAACAGAATTACTTGAAACTGGTATCAAAGTTATCGACTTAATTTGTCCATTTGCAAAAGGTGGTAAAGTCGGTCTATTTGGTGGTGCTGGTGTTGGTAAAACCGTAAACATGATGGAATTAATTCGTAACATCGCGATCGAGCATTCAGGTTACTCAGTATTTACTGGTGTAGGTGAACGTACGCGTGAAGGTAACGACTTCTATCATGAAATGAAAGAATCAAACGTACTTGATAAAGTATCATTGGTTTATGGTCAGATGAATGAGCCACCAGGAAACCGTTTACGCGTAGCGTTAACTGGTTTAACCATGGCAGAAAAATTCCGTGATGAAGGTAAAGATGTACTATTATTTATCGACAATATTTACCGTTATACCTTAGCCGGTACCGAAGTATCTGCACTATTAGGTCGTATGCCATCTGCGGTAGGTTACCAACCGACATTAGCAGAAGAAATGGGGTTATTACAAGAACGTATCACCTCAACAAAAACTGGGTCAATTACCTCAATCCAAGCAGTATATGTACCTGCCGATGACTTAACTGACCCGTCACCGGCAACTACCTTTGCTCACTTGGATGCAACAATCGTATTAAGTCGTCAAATCGCATCATTAGGTATCTACCCAGCGGTTGACCCACTTGACTCAACCAGTCGTCAGTTAGATCCACTTGTTGTTGGGCAAGAACATTACGATTGTGCTCGTGGCGTACAGTCAATTCTTCAACGTTATCAAGAATTGAAAGATATCATTGCGATTCTTGGTATGGATGAATTATCAGAAGATGATAAATTAACTGTTGCTCGTGCACGTAAGATTCAACGTTTCTTATCTCAACCATTCTTCGTTGCAGAAGTGTTCACTGGTTCACCAGGTAAATACGTACCATTAAAAGACACCATCAGTGCCTTTAAAGGTATCATGAATGGTGATTATGATCATATTCCTGAACAGGCATTTTATATGGTTGGTTCAATCGACGAAGCGATTGAGAAAGCGAAATCTCTCTAAGAGATTTATAGAACGGAGAGAGCATTATGGCACTAACTTCCTATCAATTAGAAGTTGTTAGTGCTGAATCTCACCTTTTTTCAGGTGATGTTCAGCGAATCAGAGTCACAGGACGAGAAGGTGAACTTGGAATTTATCCTGGTCACACTCCGTTACTGACAACCATTAAGCCGGGAATGGTCGGGATTGTTAAAGCCGATGGTGAAGAAGAGTTTATTTATCTATCTGGCGGTATTTTAGAAGTACAACCAACCATGGTAACAATCTTAGCTGACACCGCCATTCGTGGTGAAGACTTGGATGAAGCAAGGGCTCAAGAAGCAGTAAGACAAGCGCAAGAACACATTAATCACCCTAGCGATGATATGTCTTTTGCTCAAGCATCTGCTGAACTTTCAAAAGCCTTAGCAAAAATACGAGTTATAGAATTAACTCGTCGTTTAGGTCAATAAGGATTATTGATCACTAAACTAGGCAATAAAAGGCTACAAATTAATAAATTGTAGCCTTTTTTATTATTTGCTGAACGACTATTTGAACTATCACTATCTAAAAGACACAATTTTTACCTCTAAAAAACCCCTTTCCTCAAAATTTTTATAAACCATTGGTATTTTATATAGTTATTTAGTTATAAAAAGTTACTATTTAAACATGGCTAGATTTATTAATAGCAATCAGCGATAATCTGATTAATTCTATTAATATTAATGTAACTATGTTCACCATTTATCATTCAAATCAAGTCGATTTACTAAAATCACTCGTTAGCGAATTAATGCGCAGAGATCCGCTAGAACAGGTTTTTATGCCTGATATGGTTATGGTGCAAAGCCAAGGTATGGCACAATGGTTACAAATTGAATTAGCTAATGATCTAGGGATTGTTGCTAATGTTGATTTTCTCTTTCCAAGCCAATTTATTTGGCAGTTATACCAAACTCTGTTACCTAATTCACCTCTGGAAAATAGTTATAATGTCGAATCAATGACTTGGCGTTTGTATTATCTATTACCAAAAATAATCGAGCGACCTGAATTTGATACCATTAAACATTATCTTAATATTGATAAAGAAGAACGAAAACAGTATCAACTAGCGACCCGAATCGCACAATTATTTGACCAATATTTAGTTTATCGCCCTGACTGGTTAGCCAAATGGGAAAACAAGCAAACGGTAGCTGAACTAAATCATCATCCAGATGAAATCTGGCAATCTGAATTATGGCGACAACTAATTGCAATTAGTCAACCTTATCATCGTGCCAATATCTATCAGCAAATGTTAGACATTTTGTTAGATAATGATTTCGATCGCACAAGATTGAAATCATTACCAAAACGAGTCTATATTTTTGGTATTACCTCACTGCCGCCAATTTATTTGTCATTATTATCAGCACTTGGTCAACACATTGATGTCCATTTAATGTTTAACAATCCTTGCAAATGGTACTGGGGCGATATTGTAGAAAAACAGCTATCAGAGTTCCAAAATACACCTGATAATACTCCTAATCCATTATTAACATCTTGGGGTAAATTAGGACGAGATAACCTATTTTTATTGCAGGAATTCAATAATAAACAAGACATTGATATTTTTGTCGATCATGAGCGAAAATGTTTATTAGATTCAATTCAGCAAGATATTTTAGAACTTTATCAAACCAGTGATCTAAAATCACCTATAGATAAAACAGATAGATCAGTAACCTTCCACGCTTGTCATAGCGAACAGCGTGAGGTCGAAGTACTTTATGATTATCTATTATCTGCATTTGATGCCGATCCAACACTCGAATTACGTGATTGTATTATCATGGTTTCAGATATTGATAAATATGTACCCTATATTCGGTCAGTATTCGGTAACGCTGAAGGACAACGCTATTTACCATTCACAATTTCCGATCAAAAAGCGCGTAACATTGATCCAATGGTGCAAGGATTTTTTGCTATATTAAACTTTACCGAAAGCCGCTTTACCGCTGAAGAGTTATTTAATCTACTTGAAATTCCAGCCATTGCTGAAAAGTTTGCCATAAGTGAGTCACAACTAACTTTATTACATACTTGGATTATTGAATCAGGCATTCGTTTTGGTCTAGAAAATGCTCACAGCTGGCTCTTTGGTCTTGAACGATTATTACTTGGTTATACCATGAATAGCGAACAAGGTGGTTGGCAGCAGATTTTACCTTATGATGGTGCAACAGGATTAGATGCCGAATTAATTGGTCAGTTAGCAGAATTTATAAAATCGGTACGCAAATGGCTAACTATTTTAAGTGAAGACAAACCGTTATCAGAATGGCAAAGTTGCTGTATTGAGCTTATCAATGACTTTTTTGTTAGCGATACTTCGCGCGAGTCAATTTTGCTAATGATCCAAGAAGAGTGGCAAAAGCTGATCAGCAGTGGTTTAAATGCCAATTTTACCGACAACATCTCGATAACTATTTTACATGATGCAATGCAATCACGCTTGGAACAAAATCATTTAGCCCATCGATTCTTAGTTGGTAAAATAAACTTTTGTACCATGATGCCTATGCGCTCGATTCCGTTTAAATTGGTTTGCTTGTTAGGTATGAATGATGGTGATTATCCAAGAACATCTTTACCTTTAGATTTTGACTTAATTGCTCAAAACCCTCGTCGAGGTGATCGTAGTCGACGTATTGATGACCGTTATCTGTTTTTAGAAGCTATTTTATCTGCACAAGATCAACTCTACATCAGTTATATCGGTCGAGATATGAAAGATGATAGCGAACGTTATCCGTCAGTATTAGTCGATGAGCTTTGGGATTATATTGTGCAGTATTATCATGATGCTACTGATAAAGATTCAGATAAAAACACTCCTTTAATTGATAATTTAAGAACGTTGCATACTCGCACACCATTTAATCCACAAAATTTCTTAAATGAACCTAAAAGTTATGCTGATGAATGGTTACCTGCCGCATTAAAAGCGGGAGAAAACCAATCATTTATCAGCGGTATTAGCAAAGTCATTGTGGATAATATTAATCTAGATGAATTAAAACGTTTTTATCAACACTCTATTCGGTTTTTCTTACAAAAACGCTTTAATTTTTATGTCAATTATTTAGATGACACCTTGCCCGATGCTGAAAACTTTAGCCTAGATAACTTAAAACGCTATCAACTCAATTTACAGATTTTAAATGAAATGATCACCAAAGACTCGCAAGGTTGTGATAACTTTTACCAACGGCTTAAGCTAACTGGTGAATTACCAGATGGTGCCTTTGGTGAAATTATTTATGATGAGCTGTGTGAAGCTCTGCAACCTTTAGCCAATAAAATCATTGAAGAGAGAACTAATCCATCAACCTTAGAGGTAAATTTAACTATTTCGATAGATGAACAACATTATCAATTACAAGGTTGGCTAACCCATATTCAAGCAGATGGTATTTTAACTTGGCGCCCAGCTAAGCTTTCGATTCGTGATGGTATTTCATTATGGATTGATCACTTAATTTTTTGTATTTTGAATTGGGATAAAACCGACAGCCAAAGTCGCTTATATGGCCGAGAAGACAACCAATGGCGATTTTTATACATTGATGCCCCACAAGCTTTAACCTTATTAACCGATCTCGTTGAAGGTTTTATACAAGGTGTCAACCAACCACTATTAATGCCATTACAAAGCGCATGGAGCTGGCTACTTGCTGCATATAATCCAAAAACTGAACAAATTGAACCCAATGAAAAAGCAATAAGCAAATTATTAACCACTTGGCAAGGGGGCCAATTTCTTACCGCAGAATGTGATAGTTATTACGCAAGGCTTTATCCCGAATTAACCGATGATCTAATAGAACAAATAATACAGTTTGCTCAGCGATATTTATTGCCGATATTATTACATCAAGTCGAAGAATAAATAGGAGGCACTATGTTTATCGATACGCATTGCCATTTCAATTTTCCTGCTTTTGTTACCGATCTCGATAATTCAATCAATAATATTCGCCAAGCTAAAATTAATAGCTTAATTATTCCTGCTGTATCAGCAGCACATTTTAATCAAATATTACAACTCACTGAGCAATATAGTGAACTTTATGCAGCACTCGGTTTACACCCTATCTATCAACACTCATCGGCTGATCTTGAACAACTATCAGATATAGTTAGTACTCACCCAACAAAATTAGTTGCCATTGGTGAAATTGGCTTAGACCTTTATGACCAATCTGTTGATTGGCAACAGCAACTAGATTTTTTTCGAGCTCAATTAGTATTAGCCAAGCGCTATGATCTACCCGTTTTAATCCATTCACGCAAAACACACGACATTATCTATCATGAATTACATCAAGCTAATTTGCCATGTCGAGGGGTGATCCATGGCTTTTCAGGTAGTTATCAACAGGCATTGCAATTTATTAAATTAGGCTATTATATTGGTGTTGGTGGGGTAATAAGTTATACCAGAGCCAATAAAACTCGCCAAACCATTGCAAAAATACCGCTGGAAAGTTTAGTGTTGGAAACTGATGCACCTGATATGCCGTTAAGCGGTCGCCAAGGACAAATAAATCGCCCCGAAAACATTGTCGATATTTTTAATATTCTTAGTCAATTGCGAACAGAACAGTCTTCACAAATAATTAACACTATCTTAACAAATACCTTGACGCTATTTAGTAGAATTAATAGAATGGAAATTACAAATCCAATCAAAAGATAACCATTTAATTATTAATGATTTATCAACAAAAGGTGATATTTTATGTCGCAGCGCTATAGTCAACTTTTTGTACAATCCATTATTTCATTAACTCGATTATTTCCATTATGGGCAATTCTTTGTGCACTAGCTGCCTATTTTTCACCTGATACCTTTCTACCTGTGCGACCACATACATCACAATTATTAATGTTTGTCATGTTTACCATGGGGGTAACGTTAAGTATTGATGATTTTAAACGCGTCGTCACTAAACCGAAAGCAGTCATAATTTGTACTTTACTGCATTATATTGTAATGCCAGTGACTGCGTTAATCTTATCTAAATTATTCACTATGCGGCCAGAGCTATTAGTCGGCATGGTTCTTGTAGGGAGCGTTGCTAGTGGTACCGCCTCTAATGTAATGATTTATCTAGCTAAAGGTGATGTAGCATTATCGGTTACTATTTCATCGGTATCAACACTGGTTGGCGTTGTAGTCACCCCATTACTGACATTATTGTTAGTTGGTACTACCGTTGAAGTTCCGGTTTGGGATATGTTGGTACATATTGTCCAAATTGTGCTCGTCCCTATTATTTTAGGTTTAATTGTCCACCATTTTTTATATCCTGTGGTAAAAAAATCTGAACGATTCTTACCACTGTTGTCAATGCTTTGTATTTTATTAATTATTTGTATTGTTGTTGCCGGTAGCCATGCTCTCATTACTCAAGTAGGTATAACCGTTATCTTTGCCGTTATTATTCATAATGGTGTTGGTTTACTAGGTGGCTATTGGGGCGGTCGTTTATTTGGTTTTGACGAGTCCACTTGTCGAACTATGTCTTTAGAAGTAGGCATGCAAAACTCAGCATTAGCTGCAACATTAGGTACAACCTACTTTTCAGCATTATCGGCACTACCTGCTGCGGTCTTTTCTGTTTGGCACAATATTTCTGGCTCACTATTGGCTGGTTATTGGCAAGGAAAACCCGTTAAAAATAAGAAAAAATCCAGCAATTAACAGAGCATATTGTAAAATAGCATTCATTAGCTCTCTTACTCAATCATACCCGATGAGTAAGAGAGTATAATCTTAGGGTTAATAAAACTCCTCTGCTTCCAGCATATCAATCAATTTTAGGCTGAACAAATGAATAGCGAACTACAGTTACCACCTTTTGTCTATCGTATATTACCTTGGATTGCTGCATTTGCTTTTTTTATGCAATCACTCGATACCTCAATTCTAAATACTGCTTTACCAACTATGGCTAAAGATCTCAATGAATCGCCATTAAATATGCAATCAGCGGTAATCTGCTATGCGTTAACTTTGGCGCTGTTTATCCCGGTAAGTGGCTATTTATCTGATAAATTTGGTACTAAAAACATCTTCGTTATGGCCGTATCGCTTTTTACATTAGGATCACTACTGTGTGCTTTATCCAATTCCCTAATATTCTTAGATATATCTAGGGTAATCCAAGGTATTGGTGGTTCAATGATGGTACCGGTTTCTCGCTTAGTTTTGATTAAAGTATTTAAACGTAACGAGTTTTTAGCGGCATTAAATACCGCAACAATTCCAGGATTGATCGGACCAGTACTAGGGCCAGTTTTAGGCGGTTATCTAGTCGATATGGTGAGTTGGCATTGGGTATTTTTGATTAACTTGCCAATTGGGATTTTAGGGGTATTTATTAGCTTAAAGTATATGCCTAACATTAAAGGCAAACATATGCCTTTTGATTTCTTTGGTTTTCTTTTTATCGTTATTACTTTTATCAGTGCCACCCTTAGTGTCGAATGTTTAAATCAAGGTCAACAATATTATTTACCAATAACACTTGCCATCATCAGTCTGATTTTTTTATTTATTTATCGAACCTATGCGCAAAAAAAATCTGGGCCACTATTTCCACTATCATTATTTAATATCCGGACGTTTAAAATCGGTATTATCGGTAATTTAGTTTGTCGATTGGGCATTTCTGGCGTGCCTTTCCTTATTCCACTATTTTTACAAGTTGGTTTTGGTTATTCAGCAATTTTTGCTGGCATGATGTTAGTCCCTATGGCTATTGCTTCAATTTGTACCAGATTTTTTATTACGCGGATTCTTGCTCGTTTAGGTTACCGTTTTGTACTGGTCGCTAATACCATCTTAGCTGGAATTTTGATTCTTTTAATGTCATTAATAAACTTAGCGACACCATTAGTAATATTAGGCATTTTGCTATTTTGCATTGGCGGAATCAATTCAATGCAATTTACCTCAATGAATAGTATAACATTAGCTAATTTACAAGGTGAAAGCACCAGCAGTGGTAATAGTTTAATGGCGGTTAATCAGCAATTAGCCATTAGCTTTGGTACTGGTTTTGGTGCGGTATTAGTAAGATTATTCAGCAATTCAACAACTACTATTCACGCATTTCAATTAACCTTTGTTATACTAGGCATCGTAACTATGCTATCAAGCATAATCTTTGCGCAATTAAACAAAGAAGATGGGCAAAATTTAACGTCTCGGCACTAAGCAACAAGGAGAAAACACTATGTTTCAGTATCAAATCATTCCAGTTACCCATTTTCAGGAAAACTGTAGCATTATTTGGTGTGATGAAACAAAGGAAGCCGCATTTATCGATCCGGGTGGCGAAGCAGAACTACTTAAAAAAGCGGTTGAAAAGCTTGGTGTTAACATCAAACAAATACTCCTAACTCATGGCCATTTAGATCATGTTGGCGCAGCGATTGAATTAGCGAAACATTATAATGTTGAGATCCTTGGTCCTAGCCAAGAAGATGAATTTTTATTGTCAAACTTACCACAACAATGCATGCAATTCGGGTTTCCATATATTGACAGCTTTTTACCCGATCGTTGGTTAAAGGAAGGTGAACAAGTGAAAGTCGGCAATATCACTTTAGATATTCTATTCTGTCCCGGCCACACTCCCGGTCATATCGTATTTATTAATGCTAAAGATAAAATTGCTTTTGTCGGTGATGTCTTATTCAAAAGTAGCATTGGCCGTACCGACTTTCCTCGAGGAAATCATGCCGATTTAATTTCCTCTATCACAAATAAACTATTTCCGCTTGGTGATGATTTTATCTTTGTTCCCGGCCATGGTCCGATGTCGAGCTTTGGCAATGAACGAATGACAAATCCTTTTTTAGTTTAAAACAAAATTCCCCCAACAAATGTAAACTATTTTATAAAAAAATAGTTTACATGCTTTGTTTTTGTATTATTATGGCACTACTATTTAGCTTTTAATGGTAGAAAATAATGAAACAACAATTAACATCGTACTATCCAACTTATATTAATACACTGTTTAACTTATCCTCTTGGCAACGTAAGTTGTGCGCAGTAACTTGTGCCGCATTGCTGCTAGGTGTTGCCGCAAATATCAGTATTCCAACCTATCCGGTACCATTCAGTCTACAATCATTAGGCGTGCTTCTGATCGGAGCTTGTTTGGGGCGTAAATTAGGTACTCTAGCAATTCTTCAATACCTATTTTTAGGGGCATTAGGATTGCCACTATTCGCCAATGGTAGTGGTGGCATCATGGCGCTTGTTTCACCTTCTGCTGGTTATTTATATGGTTATGTATTTAGCGCTTATTTAGCTGGATATGCAGCAGAAAAAGGTTACGATCGTCGTTTTCTGTTAGGTTTAGTTGCCTTTGCTTGTGCTCACCAATTATTATTTGTCTTTGGTGTAATCTATTTAATGGGGTATTTACATATTTCCCTTAGCGAAGCAATACAAGTAGGCTATTTACCTTTTGTTGGTGTGGATGCACTTAAATTTATCATCGCAACTTGCGTCATGTTTTCATTATGGCGTCATCACGCGAAAAAACATCAATAAAAATGCAATCTGGCGATATTATTTTTCAATCCCAGAATGAAGAAAGCGAATTTAATAAAGCGATTACGCATTCTGGTTCACAGCTTAGCTCGGATGAGATAATCAATCAGATAAGCCATGTTGGTTTATATATTGGCAATAATATCGTCATTGAAGCCACTCAAAAGTATGGGGTAATCCAACAGCCCCTTAATAATTTTTTAGCTAGCGCTCAATATAATCTAGTCACAACCATTTATGATGATTCCGTCATTAAAAACGCATTAATGCGAGTGAAAACCTGTCTAGGGTTGCCTTATAACCATAGTTTTCGTGAGGATGATGAAGGGTTTTACTGTAGTGAACTGATTACTTATGCCTTCAAGTACCCATCTGGTGAAGATTATTTTCAACGTTATCCTATGAATTTTAGCGATTTAGCCACAGGTCAAATTCTGCCTTATTGGAGCAAATATTATCAAGCATTAAATCAAGCGATCCCTGAAGGAGAATTAGGATCACATCCACAGCAATTACTCAGACAAAAAGCATTATTCAAGACAATCCGAATACTTGAAGCATAATAATCGAGACAACCTGATACAAAAAACGCATTTTAAACAATTTAACTATTGACATAGTGTCATTAAATCTATAATATGCGCGCTACATTTCGGTTCCTCCATAGTTCAGTCGGTAGAACGGCGGACTGTTAATCCGTATGTCACAGGTTCAAGTCCTGTTGGAGGAGCCAACTTTCCGAATATTGAAATCTGCTCAAGCAGATTTTTTTATACCTATTATTCTCTGTTCTATAACTCATTCGTTCATCGCCTACTAATATCTTTGCTATTGTCTTTCTTAATAAAAGATTCATAATAATTATTGCGCTTAATTTTCCATATTCATATCTAATGGCAATTGAGTACTCTGAACGATAATAGTTAGGTTAAAGGAGATTTACCAATGCATTTGCATTTTATTATTCATGAAGATTTCGAAGCTCCTGGAGCTTATGAGCAATGGGCTAAAGAACATCATTATACCATTAGTTATTCTCGTGTTTATCTTGGTGAATCTCTTCCCAACAATGTCGATAATATTGATATGTTGATTATTATGGGTGGCCCACAATCACCAGCAACAACCAAACAAGAGTGCCCGCATTTTGACTCACTAGCTGAACAAGCTGTAATATTATCAGCTATCAATTCAAATAAAATCGTTATCGGTGTCTGTCTTGGTTCACAATTAATTGGTGAAGCATTAGGTGCCCCACATGGACATAGCCCGGAAAAGGAAATCGGTAAGTTCCCTATTACCTTAACTGAAATGGGTAAAAATAATCCTTTATTTACTGATTTTGGCAATAGTTTAGCTGTCGGCCATTGGCACAATGACATGCCTGGTTTAACCCAAGCAGCACAAATTATTGCTTATAGTGAAGGCTGCCCACGGCAAATCATTGCTTATGGTCCTTTAGTATATGGTTTTCAATGCCATATGGAGTTAACTCCAGAAGTTGTTGAACAGCTAATTGCTCACTCTGAAAGTGATCTTAATCAAGCGGCAAAATATCGTTTTGTTGAGACACCTAGCCAACTTCGTTCGCATGATTATTCTGAAATGAATCAAAAACTGTTTGGCTTTCTAGATAAATTAAGCATTAATTATTTATCAACTATAGAAAAATAAGCAATTCAGTGGTTAGGGCTGTTGTTGTATGCAAAAGACTATTGTAGATAAACCTAAAAAACGCAGTAATTTAAGATTAAAATTAGGTAAGGAGTATTTTATTCTCAAACGTAAACTAGATTGGTGGCGCAACTGTCACGCCTATAGCGTAATTGATAAGAATAATAATACTTGCAGCTATTCTCATAAAAAACATCAATCGGTATTGTTAAGACAACTGAAAGATGTTGATATGTATTTGCAATATAACAAAATCACTAACCTGCGCTTAGCAATTGAACAGCTCGACGGTTCGATAATTAAGCCCAATCAAAGATTTTCAATTTGGCAAAAAGTTGGTCGGCCATCAAAGAAACGTGGCTTTTTAGAAGGTCTCTCATTACATAATGGCCAAGTCGGCAAAGATATCGGTGGTGGTTTATGCCAACTTGGTAATTTGATTTACTGGATGGTATTACATTCAGATTTAACCATTATTGAACGATGGCGTCATAGTTTTGATGTTTTTCCGGATGTTAACCGTACTATTCCATTTGCTTGTGGTGCGACACTTTCTTATAACTATATCGATTTACAATTACTCAATAAAACCAATACTACATACCGACTTAATCTTTGGTTAGATGATGAATATTTACATGGTGAACTACTTGCGAATACACCGTTATCTTATCACTATGAAATATTTGAAACCGATCACGTTATTGAACAACAGTGGTGGGGCGGATACACTAGACACAACAAGATATGGCAACGTAAAACCCATTTGCTCGATAATCAAATAGAGGAAAAACTCATTAGCGAAAATCATGCAATTATGATGTATACACCTTATTTAACACAACCAAACGAAGTATAAAAATCATACAGCAATGATATTAAATTAGATAGTCATAAGCTATCTAAACAATAGTTTGTGGGATATATAGATAGACCGTATACTCGATAGTATAAATAAGTTAATAATACTTAATAAATGAAAGGAGCAATTTCATGGCTTATACATTACCCCCTTTACCTTATGCTTATGATGCTTTAGAGCCTTATATCGATACTGAAACAATGCATCTTCATCATGATAAACATCATCAAACTTATGTAAATAATGCTAATGCATTATTGGAATCGTTACCTACCGAAGTTAAAGACTTTTGCCCTGAAACATTACTAAAAAATCTAGACAAAGTGCCTGCAGACAAAGTTACTGGTGTTAAAAATAATGTTGGTGGTCATGTTAACCATACCCTATTCTGGAAATTATTAAAAGTTGGAACTGAACTTAAAGGTGAACTGAAAGCTGCTATTGAAAAAGATTTTGGTTCAGTTGATGCATTTAAAGAAAAATTCTCAGCTGCTGCAGCAACTCGTTTTGGTTCTGGTTGGGCATGGTTAGTATTGAAAAATGATAAGCTAGAAGTGGTTTCAACTGCTAATCAAGATTCCCCAATTATGGGTGAAAAATTCTCAGGCGTTTCTGGCACACCAATTTTAGCGCTTGACGTTTGGGAACACGCTTATTATTTAAAATATCAAAACCGTCGTGCTGATTACATCGGTGCATTTTGGAATGTTATTAACTGGGATAAAGTAGCTGAATTATACACAGAAGCGAAAAAATAAGCTTGTTTAAAAATATCACATTATAAAAATGACGCAATATGCGTCATTTTTTATTTATTATTCATTTACATTATTATCAATGATGTGAACAAATTGGTAATTGCTAAGTTATACTTAAATCCGTTACAATGTAGGATTAATTAAAAAAACTTAAAAATTAACAAAACAGCATAATATGTTTGAAATTAATCCTATCAAATCGAAAATAGCCGAATTAACCGAGCGAACAGATGTGATTCGGGGGTATCTTTGACTACGATCTCAAGAAAGAACGTCTTGAGGAAGTCAATGCTGAATTAGAACAATCGGAAGTTTGGGCAGATCCAGAAAAAGCACAAGCATTAGGTAAAGAACGAGTAATGCTTGAAGAGATCATCAATACCATTAATTCATTAGATCAAGGACTTGACGATGTTGAAGGCTTGCTTGAACTTGCTGTTGAAGCTGAAGATCAAGATACTTTCGATGAAGCAAATCTAGAACTAGAGCAATTAGAAAAAAAACTGGCTGGTCTCGAGTTCCGTCGAATGTTCTCAGGTGATTATGATAGTGCTGATTGTTATTTAGATATCCAATCTGGCTCAGGTGGTACAGAAGCACAAGATTGGGCGGAAATGCTACTTAGAATGTATCTCCGTTGGGCTGAATCAAAAGGATTTAGTACCGAAGTGATGGAAGTATCAGATGGTGATGTAGCAGGCATAAAATCGGCCACCATTAAGGTATCTGGTGATTATGCTTATGGTTGGTTACGTACCGAAACTGGCGTTCATCGCTTAGTACGCAAAAGTCCATTTGATTCAGGTAACCGACGTCATACATCATTTGCATCAGTATTTGTCTATCCAGAAATTGATGATAATATTGATATTGATATCAACCCTGCCGATCTACGTATTGATGTTTATCGCGCATCTGGTGCAGGTGGTCAGCATGTTAATAAAACTGAATCTGCTGTTCGTATTACCCATGTGCCAACAGGGATTGTGACTCAATGTCAAAACAATCGCTCTCAACATAGTAATAAAGATCAAGCGATGAAGCAGCTCAAAGCGAAACTTTATGAGCTGGAAATGCAGAAAAAGAATGCCGAAAAACAGCAGATGGAAGAAAATAAATCCGATATTGGTTGGGGTAGTCAAATCCGTTCATATGTACTTGACGACTCAAGAATTAAAGATTTACGTACCGGCGTCGAAACCCGTAATACTCAAGCCGTTTTAGACGGTGATTTAGATCAATTTATTGAAGAAAGCTTAAAAGCAGGTTTATAACCCTGTTTGGTGATAAATAAAAGGTAATATTATGTCAACACAGCAAGAGCAACAAAACCATATTGAAGAGTTAAACAACGAGCTTACAATACGTCGTGAAAAGCTAGCTGCAATTCGCGAACAAGGTATTGCTTTCCCAAACGATTTTCGTCGTGACGCAATCTCAAGCGAACTTCATAAATTGTATGATGATAAAACTAACGAAGAGCTAATCGAAAATAAAATTATCGTTACTGTTGCTGGTCGCATGATGATGCGCCGTATTATGGGAAAAGCATCATTTGTATCACTACAAGATGTAACTGGACAAATCCAGCTTTATGTCACTCGTGATGATCTACCAGAAAATTACTATAACGAACAGTTTAAAAAATGGGATCTTGGTGATATTGTTGGTGCTAAAGGTTATTTGTTCAAAACCAAAACTGGTGAGCTTTCAATCCATTGTCAAGAAATTCGCTTATTAACAAAAGCACTACGTCCATTACCAGATAAGTTCCATGGCTTAGCCGATCAAGAAATGCGTTATCGTCAACGTTACCTTGATTTAATTACTAATCAACAATCACGCGATACCTTTATTGCTCGCTCTAAAGTGGTAACTGAAATTCGTAACTTCATGTTAGAAAACCACTTTATGGAAGTCGAAACACCAATGATGCAAGTTATCCCTGGTGGGGCATCAGCTAAACCATTTATCACTCATCACAATGCGCTTGATCTAGATATGTACTTACGTATTGCGCCAGAACTTTACTTAAAACGTTTAGTTGTTGGTGGATTTGAACGAGTATTTGAAATCAATCGTAACTTCCGTAATGAAGGGGTATCACCACGACATAATCCAGAATTCACAATGATGGAAATGTATATGGCTTATGCCGATTACAAAGACTTGATTGTATTAACCGAAGCATTATTCCGCCGTTTAGCTATCGCAGTAACGGGTGATGCAGTTGTACAGTATGGCGAGCATACATTTGATTTTGGAAAACCATTTATCAAAATGACAATGCGTGAAGCAATTTGTCATTATCGTCCTGAAACGAATAATGCCGATTTAGATGATTTTGATAAAGCATGTGCGATTGCCAAAGATGTGGGAATCAAAGTAGAAAAAGGCTGGGGATTAGGTCGAGTTGTAACTGAAATTTTCGAAGAAGTTGCTGAAGCTAACTTAATACAACCAACTTTTATCACCGAATATCCAGCTGAAGTATCACCACTGGCTCGTCGTAATGATGAAAACCCATTTGTCACTGACCGCTTTGAATTTTTCATCGGTGGACGAGAAATTGGTAATGGTTTCTCAGAACTTAATGATGCAGAAGATCAGGCGCAACGTTTTGCCGATCAAGTATCACAAAAAGATGCTGGTGATGACGAAGCAATGTTCTATGATGAAGATTACATTACTGCATTAGAACATGGTTTACCACCAACTGCAGGCCTAGGGATCGGTATTGACAGAACTGTAATGTTATTTACCAATAGTCATACTATTCGTGATGTCATTTTATTCCCAACAATGCGTCCAATTAAATAACGATTGTTACTTACTATTAAACCAAACTCACTTATTGAGAAATAAGTGAGTTTTTTATTTTTCAAAAACCCCTTTCCTCAATTTTTTTAAAATAGCTTTACTGTTTGGAAGTTATTACTCACTTACGTTTGTAAACAACATACAGTAAATCAAATCTATTTTATTATGCAAAAATAATAGTTATTAAGTTAATCCTAACGCTTAAAATTAGAATTTGATCAATGTACTCTTAATATTTTTTATAAAAGTTAGTACTTGCTGACTAAAATAATTATTTATTTAGTAAAACGTAGAGATCTTATAGAGTAGTAAAAAAAGGAAATATGATTAGCCGTTAATCGATTTTATGATTAACGGCGAGAATGTTTATCTTAGTTATTGGTTTTAGTTTGTTGCGGTAAGATTAAATTTAACACAATGGCTAAAATCCCACATAAACTAATACCCTGTAATGCATAAGAACCAAAATCGAAGATCATGCCACCAATACCAAATACTAGTACTAACGAGACGATACACATATTCCGTGATACAGAAAGATCAACTTTATGTTTAACTAAAATATTAATACCAACCGAAGCAATTGAACCAAATAACAGCACCATGATTCCACCCATTACGACAGTTGGAATTGAGCTTAAAAATGCCCCTATTTTACCAATGAAAGACATTAAGATTGCCCATAACGCCGCCCAAGTCATTACCTGAGTTTTAAAATTGCGGGTTAATGTTACCGCACCAATAACTTCAGCATAAGTAATACATGGTGGCCCACCAAAAAATCCTGCTGTTGTAGTAGCCAATCCATCACCCAACAATGTCCGCTGTAAACCAGGTTCACGAGTATAATCTTTACCTGTTACAGCACCAATTGCCATAATATCCCCCACATGCTCAATAGTTGGAGCAATCACAATAGGTATCATATATAAAATAGCTTGCCACTGAAACTCGGGAAATGTGAAATCAGGTACTTTAAACCATGGGGCATCAATAACCGGTTGAAAATTGACAATACCAAAAGCACATGAAAGTGCATATCCAACCACAATACCGGCAATAATCGGAACCAATCTAAAAAAGCCTTTTGCCCAGATAGCAACAATTAAAGTGGTTAACAAAGAAGCCATGGAAATAATGATAAGTTGATAATTTTCGGCTTGAAGTCCACTATCTTTACCCATAGCCATACCAACTGCAACGGGGGCTAATGATAAACCAATTACCATAATAATTGGCCCGGTAACTACCGGCGGTAAAATCCGATCGATAACATTGTTACCATTAATTTTGACCAGAAAAGCAAAAAACATAAATACCAAACCAGCGGCAACCAATCCACCTAAAGTTGCCGGTATTCCCCATTGAGCTACACCAAAAGAAATTGGAGCAATAAAAGCAAAAGAAGAGGCTAAAAATACCGGTACTTTATTTTTGGTTGCAAGTTGAAATAACAATGTACCGACACCGGCAGTAAACAATGCTACATTTGGATTTAAACCAGTTAACAGTGGCACTAAGACTAAAGCACCAAAAGCGACAAACAGCATTTGAGCACCAGTAAAAATATCTTGCCAAGCTGGTTTTAATGGTGAAGTATCATTTTTAATTTCATCATTATTGATTTTAACCACGTTTTCCTCTCTTCTTAAACTTCTTTTTGCTAATAGCAAATTAATTATTAAATAGCAGACATAAAAAAACCGGATAAACCGGTCTAAAAATTGAGATTTTATTTAGTACCAAATATTTTGTCTCCGGCATCACCTAGCCCAGGTAAAATATAGCCTTTATCATTTAGACGTTCATCAATTGATGCCGTATAAAGTTCAACATCAGGATGAGCTTGTTCTAATACTTTGATACCTTCTGGAGCAGCAACTAAAACTAACACTTTGATATTTTTACAGCCTGCTTTCTTAAGTAGATCAATAGTTGCCACCATTGAACCACCGGTTGCTAGCATTGGATCAACAACTAACGCCATTCGTTCTTCAATATCAGAAGTGAGTTTTTGGAAATAAGGAACCGGTTCAAGTGTTTCTTCGTTACGATAAAAACCAACAACACTGATTCTTGCACTAGGTATGTGTTCTAATACGCCATCCATCATACCTAAACCAGCACGTAGAATAGGAACAACAGTAATTTTTTTACCTTTAATACGTTCTACTTGCACAGGGCCACACCAACCTTCAATGGTTACGGTTTCTGTTGGTAAGTTAGCGGTTGCTTCATAAGTTAATAAACTACCAACTTCACTGGCAAGGTTTCGGAAATCTTTTGTGCTAATATCGTGTTCACGCATTAAGCCAATTTTATGGCGAACTAGAGGGTGTTTTACTTCAACAATTTTCATGGGGGCCTCAGTGTTATTCTTTGATGATCTAATTAGTAGGTGTAAATAACCACTGAGAGGCGATTTTAGCATAGATATCAAATCATGAAAACCTGAAATCCATCCCAACCTAATCAATAATGTGATAATGATATAAATTTTAGAAAATATTTTAAAATTAATTACAAACTTTCACCATCAAGATATTCAACAGGTAAATCGATGACCTTTTCAGCAATATTTTCACCATTTATACGTTTCAAGAGTAATTCCGTAGCAATTTTTCCCATTTCAATTCTTGGCGTATGAATGGAAGCTAATTTAGGATTCATATACTGGCCAATTTTATGGCCATGAAAACCAACAATCGCTATTTGTTTAGGTATTTCAATACCAATACGCTGACATTCAAGTAATACACCTAAAGCCAAATCATCATTGGTACTAAAAATACCATCAACACATGGATATTCTTTTAATATCTGGTGTAAAAATCTCGCTCCCAAATCATAAGATGAGGCTTCTTTAGTGGCTAATGTTTTAGGCATTAATCCTGCCTCTTGCATGGCTTTTTCATAACCTTGTTGCCGAATAATACTACGTTGATCTTGTCTTGCACTAAAATAGACAATGTGACGTCGTCCTTTATTTATCATGCGATGAATCATATTTTTTGTAGCCGTAAAATTATCAAATCCAACAGCCATATCAATGCAAGGCGACACACTATCCATAATTTCCACTACTGGGACACCTGAAATTTCAATCATCTTTAAGGTAGCTGGATTATGTATCCTTTCCGTCAAAATTAATCCATCAATATTATAAGACAGTAAAGAACGGACTCGTAACTCTTCTTTATCAGCGTTATATCCGGTGTGAGTGATCATGGTTTGATAACCTTGCACGTCGGAAACCATCTCAATACCTTTTAAAATATCAGCAAAAACTTGGTTAGTTAACGAGGGAAATACAACTCCAATAGCATGACTTTTGGCATTTGATAACATATCAGGAGCTTTGTTAGGAATATACCCGAGCTTATCAATAGCTGATGATATTTGTAATTGAAGTGATTCAGATACAAGCTTAGGATCTCGCAAAAAGCGACTTACTGTCATTTTGCTGATCCCAACTAAATTAGCAATTTCCTGTAAACCTGGACGGCGTTTCTTATTACTACTCATTAACTTTTTTCCGGTAATCGTGGTTGCCAATCGATAGGCGTTTTACCATGCTGTAAAATAAAATTATTGGCTTTTGAAAAGTGTTTACAACCAAAAAATCCACGATGAGCCGATAATGGTGATGGGTGTACCGCCGTTAACACATGGTGTTTTTGACGATCAATAAATTGACCTTTTTTTTGCGCCGGAGAGCCCCAAAGTAGGAAAACAACACCCTCTAGATATTTATCAATTGCTGCAATAACATGATCAGTAAAGGTTTCCCAACCTATTTTGGCATGAGAGTGAGCTTGACCTGCTTCAACCGTTAATACGTTATTGAGTAATAAGACACCTTGAGTAGCCCAATAGCCTAAATAGCCATGATTAGGTATCGTGAATCCTTCAATATCAGTTGCTAACTCTTTATAGATATTTAATAACGAGGGAGGCGGTTTGATTCCGGGTAATACAGAAAAGGATAAGCCATGAGCTTGATTTGGGCCATGATAAGGATCCTGCCCTAGGATCACTACTTTAATATCACTAAATGCAGTAAAGCGAAAAGCATTAAATACATCGTGCTGGGGTGGGTAAATAATTTTACCTTGTGCACGCTGCGTTGCCACAAACTGCATTATATGTTGAAAATAGGGCTTCTCTTTTTCAGAGCCAATAACATCATTCCATGTTAATTGATTACTCATATTTGACCTTTGCAATTATTTTATCTAGTTCAACACTGGATTTATTGATGATATCAATTATACCTAAAAATACCAATAAACCTACTGATAATCAATGATGAGAAAAGTACTCTTCATTCAACAGTAAATAAGCGTTCAACGAATAAAAAGACAAATAAAAATAACTTGTTTAGTTTAAGATCATCAAAATATTACTTAAATTGCAAGTGACAATAAAAGATTACCTATTAATAAATATAAAGTTATGTGCAAAAATTGGGTAAACCTACACAATCAACGGTAAAACTTATCAGATTAATAGCTTTTTTTTGATTTTAATCAAATTTTGAAAGTGCTATATTACTTATAAATAGTTTAGGACAATAAGGTCCAGATCCATTAGGAGGATTTAAAAATGATTACAGGTATCCAAATTACTAAAGCAGACAATCAAGCACTACTTAACTCTTTCTGGTTGTTAGATGATTCAACAAAAGAAGCTCGTTGTGTTGCTGCTAAATCAGTTTACAAAGAAGATCAAATCGTCCCAACTGCGGAACTTGGTCAATTCGAATATCGTGAAGTTCCATTAGATGTAGCACCAACAATTAAAGTTGAAGGTGGTCAACATTTAAATGTAAACGTACTTCGTCGTGAAACATTAGAAGATGCAGTACAACATCCAGAAAAATATCCGCAATTAACAATTCGTGTTTCTGGTTATGCAGTTCGTTTTAACTCACTAACTGCTGAACAACAACGTGACGTTATTGCTCGTACATTTACTACTAAAATGTAATTTACAGAGTATAAAATAGTGTAAATTAGATTAACCCAGTTTAATACTGGGTTAATTTTTTTAATAGAGATAATTTTGTTTTATCTTTTCTCTCTCGCTTTCTGTTATTTTTAACGCTTTAGTTAAATATTCCGCAATTGAGCCGAATCTTGTACGCATTTCATCAAATGCAGCTTCAAGGTAACTACTACGCGCTTCCATCATAGAATACAAAAAAGCTAATATTTCAGCATTATCGGTCTCTTTTTTATATTTCTCCATTCTACGCATATTACGCGAATACCTTAATTCACTTGTCATTGCATAATCTAATAATATAGTTTGTTCATCAACACCTAAAATAGCTAATATAATAGCTATACCGAAACCGGTTCTATCTTTACCTCCTCGACAATGTTGTACTATCGCTAAGTTTCGGCTATCTAAAATAATATCAACAAGTTCTCTGTATATTTTGGCTGTTTCAGGATTACGAATAAAATCACGATTTTGTTCTTGCATAATTAGCCCAGAACCATCAATAACCATTTTGCCATTTTTGCTTTGGCTTAAACTAATGAGTTCCTGTATTTTTTCATGATCATTACTAGCTTTAGCTGCTAACTCTGCTGAAGATGCATCGGGAATTAAACGAAGTGTATTTAGCTGATTATTCCACAAGCGATTGGGCTGTTTGCTGTATTCTTTTTCATTACGATAATCAATAATAGTATGAAAATTTGCCGTATTTAAATATGCGATATCCTTATCTGTCAAATTATGTAAATGATCTGAACGATAAAGATTACCCCATCTAACAGTTTTACCATCACCAGTTCTATAGCCGCCAATATCACGAAAATTATTTGCACCTTCCAATGGCAGAACACGTTCTGCAGTCACATAATTTTGACCATTAATATCAAGGATAAAATAGCAACGTTTATCATCAAGAATATCTAAATCAATGCTTGATTGTGTTGTTTGAGTAAGTATAGTTTTTTCAGCATTTTTTATATCAGCACTATCACTCAAATAAATTTTTACCTCTTGCGATTGTGCTGGTGATTGCCAACTTAGACGCACACGGCTTGGTGTTAATCTTTCAACTGCATTAACTATAATATTATTGTGCATCTATTATTTCTCCGTTGTCGCTTGTTCAATACTAAGTTTTTGTTTATCCATGTAACGAACAAATGGAAAGTAAACTAACATAGCAACAACTAACAATACCACATGCCATATTGCCATTTGCCAACCACCAATCATAAATCCTTTAATAATTTCAGGCGTTCCAGCCGTTGGTAGAGGCATACCATTAACACGAGGAATAATACCAATCAATGTAGCAAAATAAGATAAGCCGACATTAATTGTTCCAGCAAAAATCAACGGTAAAAATAGAATTGGATTTAATACCATAGGTAAACCAAATTTATAAGGCTCACTAATACCAAAGCAACCAGGTATAAAGCCAATCTTACCTAAACTTTTCATTTGTTGGCTCTTACAGCGTACTAATAAAATAGATAATGCCAAATAACGCGGTCCTTTTTGTGCATTAATAAATGTCATTGTGACAATAAATGGTAATGCCTGACCTGCTTGAAATGCTTCTAAATTAGCGATATCAAAAGGATAGAATAAGGCATATAAGATAGCCGAAGTCGCCATTGAACCGTGAATACCAAAGAACCATAAAAATTCCGCTAAAAATACAATTAATAACGCTGCTGCTAAACTTGCACCTAAGCCTTGAAGCGGTACTTGAATTATGGAATAAATTAAATTATGTACATTATCAAATTCGGTAAGACCAACTAACGCATTAATTAGAGCAAAGACTACGGCAATAATAAATGCGGGAATAAGACTGGAAAAAGATTTTGAGACAAAATCAGGTACTGACTCAGGCATTTTTATCGTTAGTTTACGATTAAGTAAGAAAATATAAAAACGTGTAGCAAATAATCCTACTAACATCGCAACAATCATTCCTCTTGAACCAACATACAAGAGATCAATGGCTGCAATACCGTTGGTTTTCATTGGAGTGATAAAAAGGAAAGCCATTAGCCCCATTAATGCAGCTAAAATACCATCTTTTTTATGTAATTCTGCCATCTTATACGAAATAGCCACTACGACATAGAGTGAAATCACGTTCATGGTGACTACTGAAGCAACTTTAAAAGCGGATTTCAATCCTGTTGCCACTAATACTGCCTGATAAGATTCTATATTTAAACTATTTAAAACCGCAACAATCGAGCCTACCATCATGACAGGTAATAGCATCATCATGCCACTTGAAACAGCTTGCACAGAATAACTTGATTGAATAGAGCCAATAACCTTTTGCAATTTTGCTCTAAAACTCATTAGCGTTTCTTTATTATTTATCATAATAAAATCTCTCTTATTAGCTGATTCCATTGTCTAAAATTTCTAAGGCAGTTTTTAACACCTTTTCACCATTCATCGTTCCATAGTCTAGAGAATCAATAACAACTATTGGAATGTCATGCTGTTTTTTTAAGTTTTCATAGATATACTCTATTTGCGGTCCTAACATAATAATGTCCAGATCATCATATTGATCTAATTCAGTTTCGCTTACTGCATTAATATTGACATCAATACCGATCTTTTCCGCAGACTCTTTCATTTTTTTGACTAACATACTGGTAGAGAATCCACCCATACAAGCTAGCATAATGTTATAAGTCATATTAATTACCCCTTTAATTATTTATCTTTTAATATTTCTATAATTTCAATGGCTAAGTCTCGCATTGAAATTGCATTCATTAAGTGATCTTGAGCATGAATAATCAGTAACGAAACTGGAATATGATTACCCTGAATCTCGTTTTGAATTAATTCAGTCTGTGTTTTATGCGCAATCGCTAAAAATTTTTTTACTTCTTCAATTAAACTATCGGCTTGTTCAAAATTACCTTTACGAGCAGCCCTAATTGCTTTTAGGCAGCGACTTCTTGCATCACCGCTATTGGTAATTAGTTGCATTACAATCTCTTCATACTCATTCATTAATTTTTCCTCAGTTTGATATATTTCATGTAATAAATAACAGCAATAACCGTGCCAAAACAAAATAAATTAAAAATAATCAATAATTAATTTTTTAAGTTACTAATGTGTTTTTATGTGTTTTAATACACATTAAGGAATAGATTTGCTAAAACACATTAGGATGTGAAATGTTAAGAATTGAGATTATTTTCCAAAAATTACAGGAATTAACGCTAAAAAACAGTGAAGGAGTTACTACTTCTGAACTTGCCACATTACTGAATTATTCTCGGGCAAATGTTAGCCACGAATTAAATCAGCTTATTAAGCAAGGAAAAGTGGTTAAAGATAAAGGAAAACCAGTCAAATATTCTATTGCTAAATCTTCGATAAAAACCGAAAACAAACCAAATTTCAAATTTGGTGAATTCAAAAATTTTATCGAATCTAGCACCAGTTTGCATACCTTGATTGAACAAGCTAAAGCAGCTATATTTTATCCTCCTCATGGTATGAATATTTTAATTACTGGTGAGACAGGAGTTGGCAAATCACTGTTTGCCGAACTGATTTATAACTATGCTAAAAGTGTCAATAAAATTAGTCCTGATGCGCCATTTATCCACTTTAATTGTGCTGATTACGCTTCAAATCCACAATTACTTTTAACCCAATTATTCGGCTGTAAAAAAGGTGCCTATAGTGGTGCAATCGATGATCGTGAAGGTTTAGTTGAAAGGGCGCACACCGGACTGTTATTTTTAGATGAAGTTCACCGTTTACCACCAGAAGGACAAGAAATATTTTTTACTTTTATTGATAAAGGCCTTTTTAGACGACTAGGTGATACCGTAGAACGAACAGCACAAGTTCGCATTATTGCCGCAACGACAGAAGATCCGAATTCAGCATTATTGCGTACATTTACTCGTCGCTTTCCTATGAATTTAACCATTCCGCCTTTAAGAGCAAGAACTTTTGAGGAAAGATTTAATCTAATTCAAAATTTCTTTAATACCGAATCGGCACAATTAAAAGAAAAAATTGTCGTATCAAGTAATGCCCTTCGCGCTTTGTTAGGCTATAACTGCCCTAATAATATAGGGCAACTTGAAGCTGATATTCGTTTTATTTGTGCAGCCGCCTATGCCAAACATATTTCCTACAGTAATTCAGAGTATATTTATATTAATAGTGCTCTATTACCAAATCATATCAGTGAAGCATTATTGATTGAAACACAACATCGCCAAACGTGGAATAAAATCATTGGTATTAATCGAAAAAATATTATATTTCAGGGAGAAGATAATAAGATCCTATATGAAAATAATAAATCTAATGATATCTACGATATCGTAAATCGAAAAATCGCTGAATTAAAAACACAAGGTAGGGGAAATTTCGAACTCGAAGAAGAAATTGAACAAGAGATTCAGGATTATTTTTATACCTATATTTATAATAATACTAAAAAATATGATAAGAATAAGTTGAAAAATATAATTTCAACTAAAGTATTACGTTTAACTGAAGCCTTAATTGAACAGGCTGAAAACAGTTTACAGTGCAGCTTTAATAATCGTATTTATTATAGTTTAGCTAACCATATCGAACAGACATTAAAGCGAATAAATAGCAATCAAAAGATTAGTCATCCGCAATTAAATAAAATCCGAACGAATTATCCAAATCAATTTAATGCTGCACTTGATTGTCTCACAATGATTGAACACATTATGGATACGACACTGCCCATTGATGAAGCTGCTTATCTGGCCATGTTTTTTATATATGGTACTAATAATCCTATTTTACCTTCAAATAATGTGCAAATTGTCGTTATTGCTCACGGAGATAAAACCGCAACGTCAATCACGAAAACAGCACATGACTTACTTAACATTGAATATGCACTTGCTTTTGATGTGCCACTTGATGAATTGCCACAAAAAATTCTCGAAAAAATTATTAACCATATTCAATTAACTAAAAATAAATCAGACATGCTATTACTGGTTGATATGGGATCTTTGAAAAATTTTGGTGAAGAGATAGAGGCAAAATGTAATATTAAAACCAAAACAATTCAACTGGTTAGTACTTTACATGTGATTGAGGCAATTCAAAATGCAATGAATGGATATTGCTTAGAAGAAGTATATGAGAATGTCTTACAAATTCATATGCTTAATCAAGCACCATTAGTATCAGCACCGCAAGAAGAGAGTTTAGTTAATAAAAAATTAGCCATTTTAATTATTAATGTGCCGAATAAAAGTACCAATATCACCATAGATTTATTAAATAATGTACTTTCATATCGACAAAATATCTTAGACATTATTGCACTTAGTTTATCTCACGAAGATGATAAATTATTTAAAGAAATCGAAGAAATTCAGCAAAGCCATACGATTGTTGCTATAGTGAGCCCATTTAACTTTAATACTTCAATCAGCCAATTCGATTTAACATCATTAATTTATCCGGACAATATTAAGAAATTACAGCAATTAATTGATATTGAAACCATTTACTCTTTAATCGAAAAAACACTTTCGAATATTTTATCCAATATTGAACCACGCGATTTACTAACCGATATTAAGCATTTTAATGAAAATATAACCCGTAAATTTAATATTAGAGTATCAAATAATACTTTGATTGGACTCGTTATGCATATTGCTTGTATGCTTGAACAGATAATTAATGGCGAGCAGAGCAAGGTTAAATTTATTGATAAACAAAATTATATTCGTAAGTATAGGAATGAATATTCAATTATTAAAGATGAATTAGTTGTCTTTGAAGAAAAATATAAAATTACCATTCCTGAAGAGGAGATCTGCTATATATTAAAATTCTTTAACCACCTTTAGAAAAATGGCAATATCAAGCCATACTCCTGATATAACCTGATCAATAAGGCCCGTAATATCACGGGCTGTTATGAGGTTATTTAAAAATTAGGCCTGTTTTTTGCCAACAAAAAGATGAGCAAATTAATATTAAAATCCCCAATATTGCGAAGATAAAGTATAGGCCAATATAGGCTTTTTTCTTTATCTTCACAAGCTGTTACCTTATAACTCACTCACATCAGAACAATAGCGTTATGTTATTGCGTATGTTCTCACAACTAAAATGTAACTTTATAGTTTTAATTAAATTTAATATAAAAAGGGATAATATAAATATTATCCCTTTTTATATCAGATTAGTAACATTTCATATTGCTAGATAAATTTAAATTTTTATTACTTTAATACATTTATTAATTCAGATATATCAGCTCGTTCCATATAATTAGCATTAACATAAGCAAAATAAACCTTTTTATCTTGCCCAATTAAATAAGTTGCGGGTATTGGCAATGTATAGCTATCATCGCCATTAAAATCCAATAAATTAGCACCTAAATTATTATATAACTCTCTAACTTTTTCAGGTAATGTGAATACTAAACCAAACTTATCAGCTATGTTATTTTTAATATCTGATAGTATCGTTATCGACATCGATTTTTCTTGTTTTAACTGTGCGCTAATTGCAGCTTTCTGTGGTGAAATAGCAATAAAATGCATATTTTTAACTTGCTGAATTAGCTCTAAATTATTTTGAAAATGTTCTAATTCTTTTACACAGAACGGGCACCAACTACCTCGAAAGAAACTAATAATTACGGGTTTGGTTTCCAGTAATTTGTATAAATTGATTTCTTGATTATCAGTTGATATTAGTGAAAAGTCTGGTGCAATATCTCCACATTGTAAAGAATGACTATCTAGTTTTTCACTTAACATATCTGCTAATGAGTTATCCAGAATATTTTGTACTTCTTGGGGTAATTGGGTAATTAAATCTTGTCTTAATCTTTGTAAATCTTCAATTAGTTTCATTTAACGATTTCCTTTCTTGATACATTTTCATGAATTTGGCTTAATACCTTTTTGAATATAGCAACATCATTATCAGATAAATTATTAGTTATTTTTTCTATCCAAAAACTGTGCTCTTTTAACGTTTCCGTCAATAAATCCATTCCTGCTGGGGTTAAACAAATAATGGAAATTCTTTTGTCATTTTCATCATTTCTTTTTGATACTAGCTCATCATTAATTAGAGAACTAACAAGTGTTGTTGTTGAAGCTTTAGTTATCCCTAATAATTTAGCAATTTCTTGCAAAGATAATTCTTGGTATTCTTTTAATAAAACTAAAATAATTAATCGACTTTCTGAGAGATGATATTTTTGAAGACGTTTGGCACACTCTATATCAATTAGATTAGCAACAGATAACAACGTAAAGCATGTTCGGATTTTTTCTAAATCTACTGTATTTTGTTTCTTCAAAATATTGCAAAAAGATAAATAGCGATTTTCAAGCTGCATACTTTATATCCATAAAATTAGTTAGCCACCTTACTAATTTAATATGCTAATTAAGATATGGTTTAATGTCAATAAGGAATATTGAATAATAAAGAAAAATATACGATATCTGAAAACAGCAATAATGCTATTTAAAAAAGCAGAATAAAAAAATCGAGCCATTATTTGGCTCGATTGTATAATCAATAATGAAGGTTATCCAAAAAACTTCTTCACTTTATCAATAAAGCCTTTTTCTTTTGGACTGTGTTTTGAGTTTTTATCAGATTTAAAACTTTCGCCTAACTCTTTTAATAACTCTTTTTGTTTGCTAGTTAGATTAACTGGTGTTTCAACTGCAACATGGCAATAGAGATCACCTACAGCACTGCCTCGTAATGATTTAATGCCTTTTCCACGTAATCTAAACATTTTACCGGTTTGTGTTTCTGCCGGTATGGTTAGGCTAACTTTACCGTTCAGGGTTGGTACTTCAACCTCACCACCTAGCGATGCTAACACAATATTAATTGGAATTTCGCAATGTAAATTAGTGCCATCTCGCTCAAAGATTGCATGCGGTTTTACTTGTACTTGTACATATAAGTCACCAGCTGGAGCACCATTTAATCCCGCTTCACCTTCACCTGAGAGTCGAATTCGGTTTCCTGTATCAACCCCAGCAGGAATAGTAACAGAAAGTGTTTTAGTTTTTTGAACACGTCCTTCACCATGACATTTCTTACATGGATTTTTAACCACTTTTCCACGCCCATGACAAGTCGGACACTCTTGCTGTACGGCAAAAAAGCCTTGTCGCATTTGCACAACACCAGCACCGTGACAGGTATTACAAGTTACAACATCTGAAGCTTTTTCAGTTCCTTGACCATGGCAAACATCACAATTAACCCAAGTTGGTACTTTAATCTCTTTGCTTACACCGCTAGCAGCTTCTTCTAATGTTAATGAAATATTATATTGTAAGTCATTACCACGCGATGCTGCTTGACCTCGTCCTCGGCCACCACCGAAGAAATCACTGAAGATATCATCAAATGCAGAACCGCCGCCAAAACCACCAAAACCGCCGAACCCACCTGTGCCACCTTGCCCTTGTTCAAAAGCAGCATGGCCATACTGATCATAAGCAGCTTTCTTTTGTGGATCGGTTAAGATTTCATAAGCTTCTTTAACTTCTTTGAATTTTGCTTCAGCTTCAGCTTTATTATCCTGATTTTTATCCGGATGATATTTCATGGCTAGGCGTTTGTAGGCTTTTTTTATCTCAGTTTCACTGGCATTTTTACTCACGCCTAATGTTTCATAATAATCTTTCTTCGCCATAATTAACCTTTAAATTTAATCATTATATAAACAACTAAACGGGCTTGAGTTACCTCGCGCCCGTTTAATGTTTTACATGTTTAAAACTCGTTGCAATAACTCATTAAAAAACATATCAGTTAATGCTTATTTTTTTTCATCATCAACTTCTTTGAAGTCTGCATCAACAACATCATCTTGTCCTGCAGCACTTCCGCTATTTTCTTGACCTGCAGATTGATCTGCTTGAGCTTGTTGTTGAGCTAACTCAAGTAATTTTTTTGAAGCTTCCATTAATGCATTAATTTTAGCTTCGATCTCTGCTTTGTCTTCACCGCGAGCGGCATTTTCTAAATCACTCACAGCACTTTCAATAGCTGTTTTATCATCAGCTGATAATTGATCACCAGCTTCAGTCACTTGTTTACGAGTTGAGTGAACAAGATGATCAGCTTGGTTACGAATTTGAGCTAATTCTTCAAATTTACGGTCTGCATCAGCATTTGCTTCAGCATCATTTACCATTTTTTGGATCTCTTCTTCGCTTAATCCTGAAGAAGCCTTAATGGTAATGTTTTGCTCACGACCAGTATTTTTATCTTTTGCTGATACATGCAAAATACCATCAGCATCGATATCAAAGGTTACTTCGATTTGTGGCATACCACGTGGTGCAGCTTGAATACCATCAAGGTTAAATTGACCTAATGATTTATTGTCACTTGCACGTTTACGTTCACCTTGTAATACATGGATAGTTACGGCTGATTGATTATCTTCAGCAGTTGAGAATACTTGACTATGTTTTGTTGGGATAGTCGTGTTTTTCTCAATTAAGGTAGTCATTACACCACCCATTGTTTCAATACCTAATGATAATGGTGTTACGTCAAGTAATAATACATCTTTAACATCACCACCTAATACACCACCTTGTACTGCTGCACCAACAGCTACTGCTTCATCAGGGTTAACGTCTTTACGTGGTTCTTTACCAAAGAAATCTGCAACAGCTTTTTGAACCATTGGCATACGTGTTTGACCACCAACTAAAATGACATCTTTAATATCAGAAACACTAAGACCGGCATCTTTTAATGCTGTTTTAACAGGTTCCATTGAACGTTTAACTAAATCTTCAACTAATGATTCAAGTTTAGCGCGAGTCACTTTGATATTTAAGTGTTTTGGCCCACTTGCATCAGCAGTAATATACGGTAAGTTAATATCAGTTTGTTGAGCTGATGATAATTCAATTTTCGCTTTTTCAGCAGCTTCTTTTAAACGTTGCATTGCTAATGGATCATTTTTAAGATCAAATCCTTGTTCACGTTTGAATTCATCAACTAAATAGTTGATTAAACGTGAGTCAAAGTCTTCACCACCTAAGTGAGTATCACCATTTGTTGCTAATACTTCAAATGTTTTTTCACCATCAACTTCATCAATTTCGATAATTGAGATATCAAAAGTACCACCACCAAGGTCATATACAGCAATAGTACGGTTACCAACATCTTTATCTAAACCATAAGCTAACGCTGCTGCGGTTGGCTCGTTGATAATACGTTTTACATCTAAACCAGCAATACGACCAGCATCTTTGGTTGCTTGACGTTGTGCATCATTAAAATAAGCAGGAACAGTAATAACTGCTTCTGTCACAGGCTCACCAAGATAATCTTCTGCAGTTTTCTTCATTTTCTTTAATACTTCAGCAGAAATTTGTGGTGGAGCAATTTTTTGACCTTTAACATCAACCCAAGCATCACCATTATCAGCTTTAACAATTTTATATGGCATAATACCAACATCACGTTGTACTTCAGCATCTTCATAACGACGACCGATTAAACGTTTAATTGCAAATAATGTATTTTGTGGATTGGTTACGGCTTGGCGTTTAGCTGGTTGACCAACTAAGATTTCACCATCTTGAGTGTAAGCAATGATGGAAGGGGTTGTGCGATCACCCTCGGCATTTTCTAATACTTTTGCTTGACCATTATCCATTACTGCAACACATGAATTTGTTGTACCTAAATCGATACCAATAATTTTACCCATAATCTTTTCTCCTCAAACCTGTATTTTATTTCTTATATATAAGACTGAAAACATCGTTTTCAAGTCCCATTTTAGATAAAGAAATGTTTTTGTTTTCACATAAATGGGAACAATATTATTAATATCAAGGGGTGATACAAAATTATTTTTTACAAAATCTTGATTATCAGCTTTTCAACACTTATTATTGCCGCTCTTTTTTACTAAGATTAATTTATAGGATCCTTATGGAACAAATAAAACTTGCAAATCCAGGTCCACTTGGACTAATGGGTTTTGGTATGACTACAATTTTATTAAATATTCATAATGCAGGATTTTTTCCAGTTATGACGGCAATCGTTTCTATGGGTATTTTTTATGGTGGATTAGCCCAAGTAATCGCAGGAATTTTAGAATTCCGTAAAGGAAATACCTTCGGAACAACCGCGTTTACTTCATACGGTTTCTTTTGGATTGCTTTAGTTGGTATTTGGTATTTACCTACTTCACCAGCAACTGCACCTACCGATGCAACTTTTTTAGGGATTTTTCTAGCACTGTGGGGTATTTTTACCGCATTTATGTTTATTGGTACATTAAAAGCTAATCGAGCATTACAATTTGTTTTTGCCAGCTTAACCATTTTATTCGCTCTATTAGCAATTGGTAATATTTCTGGTAACCATGACATTATTCATATTGCTGGTTTTGAAGGCATAATTTGTGGTGCGAGTGCAATTTATCTTGCGATGGCTGAAGTTCTAAATGAACAATTTGGTCGTACAATTCTACCTATTGGTGCAGCAAAAGGCGCTACACATTAGTTCATCTCAATTTTGATACTTACCCAATTCTATCGGTAGGTATCAAGTTCTTTTCCGCAACAATCCATTATCATTTTTCATTCATCAATGCTCGGCATACATCTCGTAGCGATTGTGTATGTTTTTCTAATCTTTCATCAGATAAATAATTATCTTTAGACGAGTGAGCATTTTTTATAAGAATTTTATTATCTTCATTTATATGACCTGATGTGATCATAATGTAATTAGGTAATTGAGTTTCAATACTCCCATCATGAAAATGAACATCCGCTATATTTAGATCAGATCCTTGTGGTTTAAAAAAAACTAAATCATCACCATTGGCAATACTATCCAAGAAAATAAATTTTTTATCTTTGATTTGTTTAGCATAGCTTTCTAACATTTTTAAACCATATTGGCCACTATTGCCGCCATCATAAAGAACAAAAGCAATTTTTTTCTTTTCTTTTTTATCTAACTTATTAATAAGATTAATAATAGTAATAATACTTGATGAATTACAAATGAAATTTTTAGTGTTTGGAATGCCACTTTTAAATTTGGCAATTAAGAAAAACAATAGCACTGTTGAAACTATAGCTGAAATGCCAGAAACACTAAAAAAGCCATTAATACGGATATCAGGTAAAAAAACGAGGTAATTTAATATTAATGATGCAATGAATAAAAATATAAACGGGGCAACACTAATAAAGTAAGTCAGCTTACTAAATTGTGATTGAAAAGCATACGTTTTCTGCAAATTAAAATTATTGATGCCTGTATCGTAATTAGTACAAATAACGACCTCTGCTTTATTAAGATCGCCGATATAAGCATTATAATAATTTTGATAACGTCTAGTTGCTAATTTTAATTTAGATAGTTTCGCATCCACTTGATAACCTAATGGCGCTAATTCCTTAGATATTACCCTTAAAAAAGAGATTTTCTCTTTTGGATTAAACCTTTTACCAAATATGATGCCATATCGTAAAATCAGATCTTTCAATATTTCCATTATTAATAAACTATTTTTAAATAAAGTTAGACAATATAGTTAATATGATTTTTAAAATCATATTAACTATAAATAGATTAAGATAAAAATTAACTTAATAACATTAAATTAGTTATTACATTAATAGTCATCATCATTTTCATTGTTGTTTGATTGAGATATGTTGGCAATGGCATCTTGAATATTTTCATGCCCAGCCTCGATACATTCGGCAGTAAGATCATTCAATGACACAGAATCTCTATTACATACTGCATTAATTACCATAGGCAGACTCATACCAGTAATGACTCGAACATTCATACCAAGCTCATTCCATTGTGGAACGCATTGCATCGAAGCATTATATGGAGATGCGCCATAAAGGTCGACAAATATAAGAACACCATCGCCAGAATCTAAAGATTTTGAACAATTGAATAAATCAGTTTTTAACTGATTTATATCTTGTCCAGGATTAAGTGATAATGATTCAAATTGGCTTTGTTCTCCAACAATCATTTTCACACTGTCTTTTATTCCAGCCGCCATACTTCCATGGCTAACTAATAAAACACCGATCATATTATTAATCCTATATTATTCAAACATTTTAATTACTTCACTTAAAGGTACTTTCTTTAATGAAGGCGTTGCTTGGCAATAAATATCCATATTCGGAAAACTATTTTGTAAATCAATTAATAAATCGAGTTGCTCTTTATTAATCGATACTTCTTTAATGATTGAGGTTGCCCCTGGTACCAGTGGTAAACCGCCAATATTAAGATTAGTTACAGGTACGCCAGATTTAATAATTTTATACATTACTTCAATATTTTTAGTAATTAAAATAACGTTAAAATCATCATATTGACGATCGTTCCAATACCTAACCGCACCATCTTCTTTTAATACTCTAATTTTATGACCAGTGCTGGCACCTGCGCCAAGAATAATATTTTTGGTGAATTCATCATTTGCCGAATAATCATCTGCAACAAATAAGGCATTAGCTCCGGCCGCTTTTGAAACATTTGTTGCAACTTGACCATGAATAAGACGACTATCAACCCGAGCTAAAACAACTTTTCCCATAATTTAAAACCTCTATTATTATTTATATTTAATTATTTTTATAAAATACCAATTGCGGCTAAAACACCAAGAATAACAGTTAGCCCAATTAAAGCTCTTGTTACTTTCAATCCTTTCTTAGAAAAATAAAAATACAGTCCCATTACAACAACAAGCGGTAATACTCCAGGTAAAATCTTATCCAGTGTATCTTGTATAATGAAATCTTTACCAGATAAGGTAAATTTTAAACTTGAAGAAACTTTAATATAGCTAGCAGCTAAAATACCCATCATAAATAGACCTAAAATAGATAAGGCTTCTATGATCATCTGCATCTTATTTCCAACGACTTCTGTTGCCGCATTTCTACCTAATTTAAATCCTAATTGGGCAAAATAGTAACCAACAAATAGTTGATATAAAACAAATGCAACAAATGGGAACAATGCACCTATCGCTAAACCTTCTTGCGCCCAAGGTAATGCGATGGCAATAAAAATATATTGTATAGTACCCGAGTCAATCGCATCCCCGATACCAGCCAAGGCTCCCATTAAACCGGCTTTAGTGTTATAAAGCACATCATTATCGATACTAATCGGTTTGTTTTGATAAACTTCATCAGCACGCACCGCTTCTAGTGAAGCCATAATTCCTGAAATTGTTCCACCACCCCACGTAATTTGAGTATTAAAAAATAACAAATGCCGTTGATAAGCAGCAGCTAATTCACTTTTTGATTTATATAACTTTTTAAGAATTGGCATTAATCCCCACATTAATGATGCCGCAAGATAACGGTCAAATGAGTGTGGAATTTCATTGGCATAATACCAACGTAACCATGCAAATGTGATATCTTTTTTAGTAATCGTTTCTGGCTTTAGATCAATACTTTCTTGTACTATTTCTGTCATTATAAAATTCCTCTTTCTAATTTATTAATCAAATAACTAATGATTAATAATCATCGTCATCAACTTGATTGTTATTATTTGAATTATTTCTAGGTTGATCTACCGCAGAATTTACTGCTTCATTTTTTGCAAGAACAAAAATAAACGCAACTATTGCACCAACTATTGCGTAAGTTACCATGGTAACATTTAGTGGTTTGGCAATAACCGCCATAAAATAGGCAAGTAAGAAGAAAATGATGTAGCTTTTTTTACCAATAACATAAATGGTTAACGCAATACCCACAGCAGCAAGACCGTCACCAATTACATTAAGAATATGGAAAACTAGTCCTCCGGCATTAGATTTAATTACATCAGCAATAATTGGTGCCCCAAAATATAACGCAACAAACATAAACGGTATGAACAATGCAAAGCTACAAATTATTGGTAATACGATGATAGAAAAGGTTAATCCTTTACTATTAGCTTCTTCGGCATATTTTTCTGTTAATTTCATAATCATGGTATTAAAGAAAAATCTTAATTGATACAAGTAAGATCCTAATAATCCTACCGGTACTGCCACAGCAACAGCAGCTTTTGGTTCCATTTTACCCAACAGTGCGACGGTGACAGCAACTGCTGTTGCTATAGCTGGTTCTGATGGCATTTGCCCACCAGGCGAAAAAACACCCATATAAATCAACTGAATAGCTGCTGTTGTTATCATTGCATTAGGAATGTCATTAAACACAATCCCAACGATTAAACCGGTCATCATTGGTGTAAATCGCAACGTTAAAGTAGCACCACCTAGACCCCGAGACATTACCATTGCAACCCATATTGATATAATAGCTGCTTGAAGAAACGTTACATGCATTTCTTGCATATATAAACTCCTTACTATTTTTATAATTAATTAGTTAGTTTAAGTTAAATGATTAAGAAACCACCGATTGTAGTTCTAAGTTATTAACAAAATTTTCTACATCTTGTACACATTTTTCCCCCATACCTTGCAGACATTCAATTGCATAAGCAGAAGTATGCGGCGTAACAAGAACTTTAGGATGTTTAACTAAAGGATGATCACTGTATGAAGGTTCAACATACATGACATCTGTTGCGTGACCAGCTACAGTGCCATTATCGAGCGCATTTAAAAGTGCAGTTTCATCAATTAATTCGGCTCGAGCAGTGTTAGTTATATAAACGCCTTTTTTCATCAAAGAAAATTGCGGCGCTTTTAAAATATGATAACTAGTTTCATTTAATGAGGCATTTAACGAGATGATATCTGCATTTTGCAGTAAATAATCTAACTCAACAATTTCAATATTATTTTTGTTAGCCCAATCGACATTAACTTTTGGGTCAACCACCAATAGGCGAGCATTAAATCCATGTTTGAAAATTTCTGCCACGCGACTACCAATGTTGCCACAGCCAATAATACCAATTACTTTACCCGTAACATTGATACCTAAAAAAGAGGCTCTTTTCTTCCATTCATTTGACTTAACCGCTTCTTGTGATTGAACTGTTTGTCTAATTAATGCAAGTAAATTAGTCACTGCATTTTCAGCAACAGCATCACGTTCAACCAAAGGAGGTACGATAGTAACTATTGTGCCATGCTCTTTGGCAGCAACAACATCAACATTATTAAATCCGATGCCATGACGGGAAAGTAATAGTAGCGGTTGTTTTTTATTATCAAAAAATTCTTTGTTAAAAAAAGGTCTGACACTGGCAATAACAATATTGAAATCTTGCAGTGCATCAGCTAATTCCTTCCCTGGAATATTATTTTCAAAAGTAAAATGTTTTACTTCACCTATTTTTTCTAATCTTTCTAAATGATTAGGAAAATATTTTCCAAAACTACTTGAGTTGATTATAGCGATTTTATAATTTTTCACTCAATGCTCCTAATTCATGATTTATATACTTATATAAAGTTATTTATAGGAATATAAATATTATTTTATTTCCATTCAGCCACAATGTGACTGGTAACATTTAGTATAGTTTATAAACTTTTTAAAAAAGTGAATTTAGATCACATATTTAATAAAAAATTATTTTCTATAATTATTAGATAGCAAGCTGAATAAATAAAAAAGGAAAATTGGAGAATAATTGTTTGAATATATTAATTATTTTCATAATCGCATAATCTAAATATGAAAATTTTTAACAAATTATTTAGATATAAAAAAAGGGCATAATGCCCTTTTTCAGATTGAATTAGTTAATACTACTTTTTATAAGCATCATTATGTACACCAACCGCTGCGCGGCCTGATGGATCATTTAGATTTTTAAATGACTCATCCCATTCGATCGCTTTAGCTGTTGAACAAGCTACTGTTGGACCACCAGGTACGCAATGTGCAGCACTTTCAACTGGGAATAATTCATCAAAAATTTCACGATACATATAAGCTTCTTTTGAAGCTGGAGTATTGTATGGGAAACGGAATTTTGCATTTTCCAACTGTTGATCGGTAATTTTGCTTTCGGCAATCTCTTTTAAGGTATCGATCCAACTATAACCTACACCGTCAGAAAATTGCTCTTTTTGACGCCAAACCACTGATGCTGGTAAATAAGATTCAAATGCTTCACGAACAATGTGTTTTTCCATTTTACCGTTACTACCACACATTTTATCTTGTGGGTTAATGCGCATAGCAACATCTAAGAATTTTTTATCTAAGAATGGTACCCGAGCTTCAACGCCCCAAGCAGCCATTGCTTTATTAGCACGCGCACAGTCATACATATGCAGTGCCGCTAATTTACGCACAGTTTCTTCATGGAACTCTTTAGCATTTGGCGCTTTGTGGAAATAGAGATAACCACCAAATACTTCATCAGCACCTTCACCTGATAGAACCATTTTAATACCCATAGCTTTAATTTTTCTTGCCATTAAGTACATCGGTGTTGAGGCACGAATCGTTGTTACATCATAAGTTTCAATGTAGTAAATTACATCACGAATTGCATCAATCCCTTCTTGTATTGTGAAGTTAATTTCGTGGTGAACAGTACCTAAATGATCAGCAACGGCTTGAGCAGCTTTAAGATCAGGTGCACCTTTTAAACCAACCGCAAATGAGTGTAATTGTGGCCACCATGCTTCTGATTTTTCATGATCCTCTACACGACGCGCAGAAAACTTTTTAGTAATCGCTGAGATAACTGAAGAATCAAGTCCACCAGATAGTAAAACACCATAAGGAACATCAGACATAAGATGGCTTTTTACTGACTCTTCTAATGCTATACGAAGTTCATTGATATCTGTCTTATTATCTTTGACATTATCATATTCCATCCAATCTCGTTTGTAGTAGGTTTTAATTTCACCTTCAGTGCTAGATAAATAACAACCAGGAGGGAAAGCCTCAATAGTTTTACAAACTGGGACCAATGCTTTCATTTCAGAGGCAACATAAAATGTGCCGTTTTCATCATATCCCATATACATTGGGATTATACCGATATGATCACGACCAATAAAATAGGTACCTTTATTAATATCATAAAGAATAAACGCAAACATACCTTGTAAATCATCAAGACAGTTAATACCTTTTTCTTGATATAAGGCTAGGATAACTTCACAGTCAGATCCTGTCTGAAATTCATAACGATCTTTGTACTGATTTCGGAGTTCTTGATGATTATAAATTTCGCCATTTACCGCTAAAACTAGGGTTCTGTCTTTATTATAAAGCGGTTGAGATCCTGTATTAACATCTACAATTGATAAACGTTCATGAGCTAAAATAGCTTTATCAGAAGCAAAAATACCAGACCAGTCAGGTCCACGATGACGTTGTAGACTTGATAGTTCTAATGCTTTTGTTCGTAGTTGTTCTGGATCTGATTTAATATCAAGAATACCTAAAATCGAACACATTGATTTTCTCCATTTAAAATCGCCAAAGCGATACTATTTACAAATAAAACTTATTTTAATTATCACTGCAAGTAAATCGCAAAAATAACAGGATACACATTATTGGTAAACAATTAAAGTACAATATCATTATACTTTTTCTATTGTTGTAATAAAGTTTGCTATTATTTTTTTAACCACTGCCCTTGTTTTTCTATATATTGGCCTGCTGGCGTTTTTTCTTGTGCTTTACTACCAGCTCGGCTCTGCACGTCAGACAATGGTACTTTAGTTTCTGCAGATACTTTTTGATATTGCTGTTTGCGAGCCTGATTAATTAATTGAGCAATTTCGCTAGCATTACCTTCATTTTTGACCACGCCTAGGTAACCATCAGCTTGTTCACCAACCAACCCATTAGCTTTGGCTTGACTTAATTCATTAATTGCCTGATCTAAATTTAAAGCAAAAACTGGTAAAGCTAATATTATTGATAATAATGCTATCGTTGCTTTTTTATAGATATTCATAATAACCCCCTTATTAAATACATCATATTAAATTGTATTAAATATGTGTAAAATTTATTAAAAAATCATCTTATGTTGCGCAAGAGTAATTTTTTAGATTCATGACATTATTTGTAAATAACGACCGATAATAATATTAATTTAGTATAAACCTGATTTATTGATAATGTTATCTAAGGCTTTATCAACTTTAATATTAATTTCATGATCAATCTTAACATTCAAATTGATATTAATTGGTTCATTTGGCGCTTGTACCTTGACCGTTGGTGTACAGCTAATTAATACTGCGCTACACACGATAATAGTAATCATATTTTTTAGCATAATATAGCCTCTTATCTATCAAGATTTCCTTTTCAAATACGCTTCAATACGTTTTCGTATGGGTTCGTTAATCTGATCGGAAAGTTGTAAACTTATCAACAATTTTGCAATATTTTCTTCAAGATTAATATTTAAATTTACTGCTTTACCATTCTCAACATCTCGGTTATTGCCTTGGATATTTAATCCTAACTTAGCAATCTCATTAGCATAATTAACCGTACCTGACAATTTAGTATAATGAAAATTTTTAATAATATCAGTGAGAATTTTCATATTAGGATTGGCTTGTGCATAATTTTGCAATGCTGAATTTTCAAACCGTAAAAAGCCCTCATTAACCGTTACTAATTGACCATTTTTGATAATAATTTCGGTCAAAGCAGTGCCTTTTTTAGTAGAAGGTAATAAAGTAATCGGTAAAACACCATCTATCGCCCCTTCTCCAGCTAAGCCTTCGGCGGGATATTTTGTAAAAATATCTTTTAACTGTATCTTTTTTAACCTTAAAGTAAATTTTTGGGGTAATTTTGCTAAATTCAATTGCCCTTTATCAAGAGAAACAGAGCCAGAAAAAATAGCTGCTTGTGCTAATTGCCATTTTACAACTCCTTTATTTGGTGCAGCTAAAGATGCTGAATAACTTCCAGCTAATTTTATTTTTTCAAAAATAACACCAATATTCACTTGTTGAATGGTTAATGCTGAAGTTGTAACAGTAAATTGATTATTGTTAAATAAAAGATTTATATCCCCCAAGGCGGATTTAAATTCGCTAGCTTTATATATACCGTCAAATTTATTAATTGTTAATGTTGATTTGACGCTAACTTGATTAGCTTTAAATGGAATAGGCAATGCTGCATCAAGAGTTAATTTTCCGATCAATGGTTTAATAATTAAATCATCAGAGAAGTTCGCTTTTTCAATATTAACTTGTGCTTTATCGGTACTCTTTAAAGTAAATAGCTTATCGGTTAAAACACCGCTGAATGGTAAAGTTAAACTACCTTTTTCAATACCAAAATACGATAAGGATGTGGTCAAAACACCATTTTCAATTTCAATTGATGAATTTAATTGATTAAATGAGATATCAGCAGCAAGCGTTGCCATATCCTGAGTGTTACTGGCTAAATTGAGTTGCAAAGTATTTTGATTTTTAACTACTGCAACTTTCAGATTAAATAACTCACTATCTTGCTGGTGTAATGTTAAATGTTCAATGTTAATATTTGTTGGTAACCAGGCAATAATAGTTGAGATCAATGAAGGTTCAAAAGTAGATTGATCAAGTTTTTGTAATTGATCATCAGCAACCTTCACTACAGCTTGTGTATTGGTTAAATCGGCTTTTTGCCAATAGATATCGATATTTTTAGCGCTTAGCTGTGACCATGATATTTTCACATCGCTGGCCGTTACTGATAATTGTGATGGCTGAACAATATTTAGTTCAGCAAAAGATAAACCATCCCAGCTGATGTTGATACCTTGCCAGTCTATCGAAAGATTATATTCATCCTTAAATGCTAACCAATAACGCCATCCAGATAAACCTACTATGATTATAATCAACAGTATAAACGACGGAATCCAATAACGTTTCTTTAAGCGAGCCATAATAAACTCTCAACAAGATAAAGTGAATCGCCGAGTTATTATCGGCGATTAAATGAGATTATGCTTGAGTTTGTTCTCTGTTAGCAATATAAGCCAATGCTTTATCTATACGGGCTAAGGTGCGTTTTTTTCCAACCGCATAAACAGTAGCATCAACTGAAGGTGATTGACCAATTCCGGTTACAGCAACCCGAAGAGGCATACCAACTTTACCCATACCAACCTCAAGCTCTGCTGCTGTTGCTTCAATGGCATGATGAATTTTATCTATTTGCCAATCAAAATCAGAAATTGCTTCAATTTTAGCCTTAACCACTTCTAATGGCTCTTTGGCAACAGGGCGCAAATGCTTTTTAGCCGCATCAGCATCAAACTCAGCAAAATCTTGATAACAATAGCAACTTGATTCAGCCATTTCTTTCAATGTTTTACAACGTTCGCCAAATAATTTGACGATAGTAATCAAATCTGGGCCTTGAGTTAAATCATAACCTTGTTGATTCATATGCCAAACTAAATGTTGCGCGACATAATCAGCATCTAAATGGTTAATATAATGATGATTTAACCAAAGTAATTTTTCAGTATTAAATGCACTTGCCGACTTACTGACTGCATCTAAAGAAAAGTAACTCACCATTTCTGGCACCGAGAATATCTCTTGATCACCATGAGACCAACCAAGCCTAACTAGATAATTTAATAGAGCTTCAGGCAAATAACCATCATCACGATATTGCATAACACTTACCGCACCATGACGTTTAGATAATTTTTGCCCATCATCACCTAAAATCATCGATACGTGACCATATTCAGGTAATGGTGCACCAAGCGCTTTAAGTATATTAATTTGTCGAGGGGTATTATTAATATGATCTTCACCACGAATAACATGAGTAATTTCCATATCCCAATCGTCTACCACGACACAAAAATTATAAGTTGGAGATCCATCAGTACGACGAATTATAAGATCATCAAGCTCTTTATTGGCAATCTCAATTGGTCCTCGAATTAAATCGTTGAAGACAACTACTCCATCAGTAGGATTAGCAAAGCGAACAACATGAGGTTCGTCATGATTATGCTGTTTTTGTACGTCATCACAACGGCAATGACCATCATAACGCGCTTTTTCGCCTTTAGCCATTTGCTCTTCACGCAATTTTTCTAGGCGCTCTTTTGAACAATAACAACGATAAGCCGTACCATTAGCTAACATTTCATCAATCACTTGATTGTAACGATCAAAGCGTTTAGTTTGAAAATATGGGCCTTCATCCCATGATAATTTCAACCAATTCATTCCTTCCATAATCGCTTCAATCGCTTCTGGCGTTGAACGCTCAAGATCGGTATCTTCAATACGTAATACGAAAGCGCCTTGTGCATGGCGAGTATATAGCCAAGAATAAAGTGCTGTACGGGCACCACCCACATGTAAGTAACCGGTTGGGCTCGGTGCAAAACGGGTTTTAATTTTCATGAAATAATCCTATTAATAACAAAAAAGAACACTCAAACGTCAATTCGTTGCTCGCGCTCTTCTTTATTTAAACTCTTCTCATAAATGAGAAAAGTACTAACATTTTGTAATAAATTCAATTTAATTGATTATTCTAACATGCCAAAAGGTTTCGGCAAGCCATCGCTAATAGCATAAAATTAACAACTATTTTATAAAAGTATTGAATAATTAACTATATATTTTAGTATAAAAATCAAACTATAACGTATAAGTTAATTTTAATAAAAAGATTAATGCGCTTCATCCCAATTATTACCAATACCAACATCAACTTTTAACGGTACTGAAAGTTGGTAACAATTCTCCATAATTGATTTAATCAACGCACTATATTCACTCACCAACTCTTCTTTAACTTCAAACACCAGCTCATCGTGTACTTGCATCACCATTCTGATATTACCTGTCGGTTGATTTTTTATCCACTCACTCATTTTAATCATAGCGGTTTTGATGATATCTGCAGCAGTACCTTGCATAGGTGCGTTAATTGCCGCACGTTCAGCACCGCGTTTTTCAATACCATTGCCAGAAATGATTTTTGGTAAATATAATCGTCTTCCGGATAGAGTTTCCACATAGCCTTGTTGCATTGCCAATTGGCGTGTTTCTTCCATATAAGTTTGTACGCCAGGATAACGTTCAAAATAGCGATCAATATAGGATTGTGCTTCTTTACGAGGAAGATTAATTTGTTTCGATAATCCAAATGCACTCATACCATAAATCAAACCGAAATTGACCGCTTTAGCGCGTCGTCGCTCTTCGGCTGTCACATCTGCTTCTGGTTTACTTAATACTTCACTCGCGGTGACCCTATGAATATCTTTATCATTAGCAAAGGCGCTAAGCAGACTTTGATCTTGTGATAAATGCGCCATAATGCGCAACTCTATTTGCGAATAATCGGCTGAAATAATCTTATAACCATTTGGTGCAATAAATGCTTGCCGAATTCGCCGCCCTTCTTCATTACGTACTGGGATATTTTGCAAATTCGGATCATTTGATGACAACCGCCCTGTTACCGTACCTATTTGGTTGTAATTAGTATGAATTCGATGGTCTATTGGACTTACCATCAGTGGTAATTTATCAGTATAGGTATTTTTCAGTTTTGCCAAGCTACGATAAAACAAAATTTTACGCGGTAAAACATACTGCTCAGCAAGTTCACTCAACACATCTTCACTAGTTGATGGATCACCTTTTGGTGTCTTTTTTAAAACAGGTAACTGGTGTTTATCAAATAAAATAGCTTGAATCTGTTTTGGTGACGAAGGATTAAATTTTTCACCTGCTAGGAAATGTAATTCGGCCTGTAATTCTAGCATTTTTTTATTTAATTCAATGGAATAGTCATTTAACTGTTTAGTGTCAATTAACACTCCTGTCCTTTCCATATCGGCCAACACAATCGCCAATGGCATTTCAATATCGGTAAATAACTTGCTGAGCTTTTGGTCTTTTTCCAGTTCAGGCCATAGTTTCTGATGAAGTTGCAGAGTAACATCTGCATCTTCAGCGGCATATTGCGTAGTTTTTTCAACTTCAATAACATCGATAGTGACTTGTTTTTTGTCAACCTTGGTTAATTCATTATAAGTAATAGTTTTAAGATGCAAATAACGATTTGCCATACTATCCATATCGTGTCGTTCAGTACTATTTAAGACATATGACTCCAACATTGTATCATAAGCAATACCTTGCACATGGATATCATAATTAGCTAACACACTATAATCAAATTTGGCATTTTGGGCGATTTTCTTAATTGCGGGGTCTTCTAATATTGGTTTTAATTTAGATAATACCTCATTTAATGGTAATTGATCTGGCACACCAAGATATTGGTGATTAATTGGAATATAAGCAGCTTGATGAGGTGTAACGCTTAGCGATATGCCAACCAATTTAGCATGAAGATGATCAACATTATCAGTTTCTGTATCAAAAGCAAACTGCTGACAGTTAGCTAATTTACTGATCCAATCATCTAATTGCTCATGGGTTAATATACATTGATAATCTGTATCAATCTTATCTTTAACGGTATCGTTTTCCTGTGAAAATAATGACATATTTTCAATATCATTAGCTGTTAGTTTTTGTTTTTTTAAAAAATTACCCGCTATTAATTCTTTTTGCCAACGATGAAAACCATAATAAGCAAATAATTCGACTAATTTATTTACATCAATATCTGAAACAAGTAGTTGTTCATTGGTAAAATCTAATGCTACATCAGTTTTAATGGTAGCTAATAGATAAGAAAGCTCAGCATCCTTTTGATTGTCTATTAATTTTTGCTTTAATGATTTAGCACCTCGAATCGATAAATTTTCAATATCGTCTAAATGGTCATAAATATCTTGTACACTATCAAAAGCCGTTAATAAAGCTTGTGCTGTTTTTTCTCCAATCCCAACTACACCAGGTATATTATCGGAATTGTCGCCTCTTAATGCTAAATAATCTATAATTTTTCCTGGTGGCACACCAAATTTATCCATGACTCCTTGCGGATCAAGCACCGTATTATTCATGGTATTAATCAGTGTAACTTTATCACTCACTAATTGCGCTATATCTTTATCGCCAGTACTAATGAGTACCTGAAGATTTTCTTTTTCTGCTTGTCTGGCTAAAGTCCCGATCACATCATCAGCTTCAACACCTTCAATGCAAAGTAATGGTAAACCCATCGCTTTTAAAATGGTGTGAATTGGTTCAACTTGTGGCTGTAAATCTTCCGGCATCTCGTCACGTGTTGCTTTATATTCACTATAAATTTCATTACGAAACGATCCACCTTTAGCATCAAAAACTACCGCAACATGGGTAGGATTATATTGATTCATCAAGCTACGAATCATATTAACAACACCAAAAATTGCCCCAGTCGGTTCACCATTGGCATTGGTTAAAGGCGGACATGCAAAAAAAGCCCGATAAAGATAAGAAGATCCATCAATTAAAATAATTGGCGCATTATTTGGCATAAATAGTTACCCAAATGTTATTCAATTTAATAACCATAAGTATAACCTAATTAACAACAATATTCTCGTTGGCTCCGATAATATAGTGTAAAAATAATCCAGATAATAACAATCTTTTATTCAATCCAATTAATGAAAATTACTGTATATCACAATATGAGTAATATATAATGTGACATCTATTTTCGCCTGAGTACTAAATAAATGACAGAATTAAGTCCCGCTGCACAAAAAGTCAAAGAAGCATTAGCAGCTAAAAATCTTGAAACCCCATCATGTCGTTTAGCTATGGAAAATAGCCAACGGAAAGCTAAAATAGAAGCGCACTTCCGAGAAATCATGAAACTCATGGAACTTGATTTGCATGATGATAGCCTTAGCGAAACGCCACACCGAGTTGCCAAAATGTATGTTGATGAGATCTTTTCCGGACTTAACTATCATAACTTTCCCAAAATCACCCTAATTGAAAATAAAATGCTGGTTGATGAAATGATCACTGTTCGTGATATTACTTTAACCAGTGTTTGTGAACACCATTTTGTCACCATCGATGGTAAAGCGACCGTTTCTTATATCCCGAAAGATAAAGTGATCGGTCTATCAAAAATCAATCGAATTGTTCAGTTTTTTTCACAACGCCCACAAGTACAAGAAAGATTAACCCAACAAATTTTGGTTGCCTTGCAAACACTACTCGGTACGGTCAATGTTGCAGTATCAATTGATGCAACACACTTTTGTGTAAAAGCCCGAGGCATTAAAGATTCAAATAGTTTAACCACCACTACTGCGTTAGGTGGCGGATTTAAAACTAATCCAAGTACTCGACAAGAGTTTCTAAGAGCATTAAAACACTATTAATCAATCACAAGATTGCCGATATCGCCATAAAAAGCCTAATTGTTATTACGTGCATCTTCAAGAAAGATTGGTATAATTGGCAGCTATTTTAGTAAAAACATAATAATTAACTAACACGCTTTAATGAAGATAATCCGCGGTATTGATAATTTAAATAATGAATTTACTCAATGTGTAGTTACATTGGGCAACTTTGATGGTGTGCACTTAGGACACCAACAATTAATAAATCATTTAATAGAACAAGGTAAAAAATTAAACTTACCCACAGCGGTCATGTTATTCGAGCCACAACCATTAGAATTCTTCAGTAAGCAGGCACCAACTCGCTTAACTTCATTTAAAGAAAAAGTGCAGTTAATTGAAAAACTCGGTATCGACTATATTATCGCGGTTCCCTTTACCCAAACCTTTGCCAATATGTCAGCTAATGCATTTATTCAAGATTGGTTGATTAAGAAATTGAGTGCTAAATATATTGTTATTGGTGATGATTTCCAATTTGGCCGTGACCGCAAAGGCGATATCAATCTGTTACAACAATATACTCAAAATAACCAATTTTCGGTTGAAAGTATGCCAACCTTTGTTTGGAATAATTTAAGAATCAGTAGTACAGCTGTTCGTGAAGTACTGTTTAATAGTGATTTTGAATTAGCTCGTTGCCTTTTAGGTCGTGATTACGCAATTCAAGGTAGAGTGGTGCATGGTAATGCATTAGCAAGACAATTAGGATTTCCAACCGCCAATATTCATTTGAATCGAAAAAAACCTGCTTTACAAGGGGTCTATTTTGTCAAAGTCAAAAACTGTTGTAGCAATCAATATTATCATGGCATTGCCAATATCGGTATTAGACCAACCATTGAAGGTAAAAAAGCAATTTTAGAGGTGAATATATTTGACTTTTCAGGTGATATTTATGGACAATATTTAGACGTTATCTTTGTCTGTAAATTACGCGATGAGAAAAAATTTGACTCTTTAGCAGATTTAAAACAACAAATTTCACAAGATGTTTGCACTGCGAAACAGATCAGTGCAAAATTAACCAATTAAAAAGTAGTATCAACAAAAATAACTGGAATAAATCAGCATGACAGACTATAAAAATACATTGAATTTACCGGAAACTGGATTCCCTATGCGAGGCGATCTTGCTAAACGTGAACCAGCTATGTTGCAAAATTGGTATGATAAAGAACTTTATCGCAAAATCCGTCAAGTAAAAAAAGGCAAAAAATCTTTTATTTTGCATGATGGCCCTCCTTATGCAAACGGAAAACTTCATATCGGTCATGCCGTTAATAAAATAATTAAAGATATTATCATCAAATCTAAAGGTTTAAGTGGTTATGACTCCCCGTATATTCCAGGATGGGATTGTCATGGATTACCGATAGAACAAAAAGTTGAAGAACAGGTTGGTAAACCAGGCGTAAAAGTGACACCAGCTGAATTTCGCCAAATTTGTCGTGATTATGCGGCTTCACAAGTTGAACTACAAAAAGCTGATTTTATTCGTATGGGTGTACTTGGCGATTGGCAAAATCCATATCGTACAATGAATTATGATACTGAGGCGAATATTATTCGGGCTTTAGGTAGAGTGATCGAAAATGGTCATTTAGTCAAAGGAGCTAAACCAGTTTATTGGTGTACCGACTGTATGTCAGCCTTAGCGGAAGCCGAAGTTGAATATTATGATAAATCATCACCGGCAATTGATGTCAAATTCAAAGCAACTAACAATCAAACAGTAGCAAATAAATTCGGAGTTAGTACTGACTTAACTATTTATGCGGTTATCTGGACCACCACACCATGGACATTACCAGCTAGCCGAGGAATTGCACTTAATGCAACGGTAGAATATCAATTAGTCCAAATCAATGATAAAGAGTGCTTAATTTTAGCTGCTGATTTAGTTGAATCAGTTATGAAACGTGCTGATATCACTGATTGGAAAATCTTAGGTTCTTGCCAAGGTGATGCGCTTGAATTATTACGTTTCAAACATCCGTTCCTCGATTTTGATGAGCCAATTGTACTTGGTGAACACGTTACTGTTGATGCGGGTACTGGTGCTGTTCATACCGCTCCAGGTCACGGTGCTGAAGACTTTATCGTTGGCCAAAAATATGGCCTTGAAGTCGCCAACCCAGTTGGAGGTAATGGTTGTTATTTACCAGGAACAGGCGCTGGTTTAGATGGTTTATTCGTTTTTAAAGCCAATAAAGTAGTCATTGAGCTATTAAAAGAACACAATGCACTATTACATTTTGAAAATATTGAACATAGTTACCCGTGCTGTTGGCGACATAAAACACCGGTAATTTATCGTGCAACACCACAATGGTTTATCAGCATGGATAAACAAGGTTTACGTGCTCAATCGCTAAAAGAGATTAAACAAGTTCGTTGGATCCCTGATTGGGGTCAAGCCCGAATTGAAACAATGGTGGCAAATCGTCCTGATTGGTGTATTTCACGTCAACGTACATGGGGCGTACCAATGACGTTATTTGTACACAAAGAGACTGAAGAGTTACATCCAGACACACTACAGTTAGTCGAAAAAGTCGCTAAATTAGTTGAGCAAAATGGTATTCAAGCATGGTGGGATGCCGATATTAAAGATCTATTAGGTCCCGATGCCGATGATTATCGCAAAGTACCAGACACGCTTGATGTATGGTTTGATTCAGGTTCAACATTCTACTCAGTTGTTGGCGTACGTCCTGAGTTTGAAGGACATGAAGCGGATATGTATTTAGAAGGTTCGGATCAACATCGTGGTTGGTTTATGTCTTCGTTAATGTTATCAACGGCAATTGATAACAAAGCACCGTATAAACAAGTATTAACGCATGGCTTTGTGGTCGATGGACAAGGTCGTAAAATGTCTAAATCGCTAGGTAATATCGTTACACCACAAGAGGTAATGAATAAATTAGGTGCCGATATTCTACGATTATGGATTGCTTCAACCGATTATTCAGGTGAAATGAGCTATTCAGATGAAATCATCAAACGAGCAGCTGATAGCTATCGTCGTATCCGTAATACTGCCCGTTTCTTATTGGCTAACTTAAATGGTTTCGATCCAGTTAAAGATATGGTTAAACCTGAAGATATGGTGGTACTCGATCGCTGGGCGGTTAGCGTGGCTAAAGAAGCACAGGAACAAATTATTCAAGCCTATGAAAACTACGATTTCCATAGAGTGGTACAACGCATAATGCAATTCTGCTCAATTGAAATGGGATCATTCTATTTAGATATTATCAAAGATCGTCAATATACGGCGAAAAGTGACAGTATTGCCCGCCATAGCTGTCAAACAGCGTTATACCATATTGCGCAAGCAATGGTTCGTTGGATTGCACCTGTTTTATCATTTACTGCAGATGAAATTTGGCAATATCTACCGGCAACAGAAAAATCAGAATTTGTGTTTGAAGATGAATGGTACACATCACTATTTAGCCTGTCTGAGAGTGAAACACTAAATAGCGCTTACTGGGCACAAATTTTAACTATTCGTAGTGAAGTGAACAAAGTGTTAGAGCAAGGTCGTAATGATAAAGTCATTGGAGGCTCACTCGAAGCAGCAGTTACACTTTACGCCAATAGCGAAATAGCTACGGCACTTGCGAAATTAGAAAACGAATTACGTTTTGTATTACTGACTTCACAAGCAAGTGTTAAACCGTTAGACAATGCATCACAACAAGCAGTACAAAGTGATATTCAAGGTCTTAAAATTGAGCTTGCTAAAGCACAAGGCGATAAATGCCCTCGCTGCTGGCATTATACTGTTGATAACAATCCTACCACTCACTTATGTAAACGCTGTGAAGAAAATATTCATGGCAATGGTGAAGTAAGACATTTTGCTTAACCACTAACAGTTAGTGATAGGAATAGAAAAGAGCTATAAAAATAATCTTATAGCAATTAACTAAGTACATTTACCGCCGACGATTGTCGGCGGTATTATAATAATGAGCATAGACTATATGAAAAAAGATAACGGACTTTACTGGTTATTATTGGCGGTAGTGGTTTTTGTTATAGATATTGCAAGTAAATTTTGGATTGTAAAGAATTTTTTCCTTTTTGAATCAGTAAATCTACTTCCCTTCTTCTCAATAACATATGTCCGCAATATTGGTGCCGCATTCAGTATATTTGAAGGCCAACGCTGGATACTGGCAGCAATTGCCTTTATTGTCAGTGCAGTAATTGTTTATATGCTATATCGCAATAAGCATAAACAAAAATTAGAAAACTTCTCATTAGCATTAATTTTAGGAGGTGCGTTAGGCAACCTATTCGATCGCCTCTATCATGGTTTTGTTGTTGATTTCCTAGATGTTAATTTTGGTGATTGGCATTACCCAACTTTTAATATTGCTGACTGTGCCATTTGTTTAGGTATTGGAGTCTTTATCCTAAGCAATTATGTAAAACCGAAAAAAATAGATTAACATGCAGATTATCCTCGCTAATCCACGTGGTTTTTGTGCTGGTGTAGATCGAGCAATAACCATCGTTGAACGAGCAATCGAACTGTTTGGCGCACCGGTTTATGTGCGCCATGAGGTTGTTCATAATCGCTATGTGGTTAATCGTCTTAAAGAGTTAGGAGCAATATTTATTGAAGAAATCAATGAAGTACCTGACGATAGTATCCTCATTTTTTCCGCTCATGGCGTATCTAAAGCGGTTCGAGATGAAGCTAAACGTCGTCAACTACGGATATTTGATGCAACATGTCCTTTAGTTACCAAAGTTCATATGGAAGTTGCTAGAGCAAGCTATCGAGGAGAAGAAGTTATTCTTATTGGTCACGCTGGCCATATTGAGGTCGATGGTACTATGGGGCAGTATAGCAATCCTGAAGGTGGTATTTATTTAGTCGAATCCATTGAAGATGTGCAGAACCTGCAAGTAAAAAACGACCAGCACCTCTGTTTTACAACCCAAACAACGTTATCCGTTGATGATACTGCTGAGATAATTGCAGCGTTAAAAAATCGCTTTCCGAATATTCGCAGCCCTCGTAAAAACGATATCTGCTATGCCACCACCAATCGCCAGCAAGCAGTAAAACAGCTATCATCTCAAGCCGATGTGGTTTTAGTGGTTGGTTCGAAAAACTCGTCAAACTCAAACCGATTAGCTGAACTGGCAAGACGAAACAGTAAACACGCTTATTTAATTGATTTCGCATCCGATATTAATCTTGAATGGTTAGTTAATGCTCGAACTATCGGCGTAACAGCTGGAGCATCAGCGCCAGATATTTTGGTTAAGCAAGTTATCGATCATCTAAAAAGTCTAGGTTGTACATCATTGGTTGAAACCGAAGGAATTTCAGAAAATATCACCTTTGAAATTCCAAAAGAATTACGCATAGAGGTAAAATCAACTAACTAAGAAGAATGGGTTAGTTGCTTGAATTTTTCTAATAATTGCTCTTGGCTTTCGACACAATCCGGATCGGCAATAATCGCATTTTGAATCGGACAAACTCTCTGGCAAGTCGAATGATCATAATAACCAACACATTCAGTACATTTATTTGGATCAATTTCATAAGTATCAAACCCCATTGAGATAGCCTCATTTGGACACTCGGGTTCACACATATCACAATTAATACACTTTTCGGTTATTTTTAATGCCATTGCTATAATATCTTTAACCAGTAAAAAAATTGGCGTCATTATAACGCAATACAAAATAATTCCTAATATGGATCTATATTGCAATTGCATGATTAGCAAAATTTTTGCAAAAAAATTTTGAGGAAAGGGGTTTTTAAAAATAGAATTTAGCGCTAACACCAATTAATTTTCATAAAACTTACAATTTATTATCTTTAGTTATCATTGCAAATTAAATTAATACGTTACAATGCTCAAAAAAATAACAAAAGAAATAAAAGGATGAAAAGATTGGTAAAATTCTTAACATTTAAATCCATCGTTATTACGGTTATTGGTTTTGTTCTGCTCTACATAGCAAAATTAATTTTGTTTCCTGCTGAACCGAACATTAATTATATAACGTCAACGGTCACTAAAGCGAATATTGAGAAAACGGTACTTGCTGATGGCACTATAAGTGCTTTCAAACAAGTTAGCGTTGGTGCACAAGTTTCTGGGCAAATTAAAAAATTGTATGTTGAGCTCGGCGATGAGGTTAAACAAGGAGATATGATTGCTGAGATTGATGATCTTAAGCAAAGCAATGATCTTAAACAATCCGAGGCATCTCTTAACAGCTTAGAAGCCCAACGAACCTCCAAGCAAGCAAAATTAGTCAATTATCAATTAACCTATGAACGTCAATTAAAGTTGGTTAAAAAAGGGGTTGGCGTCCAATCTGATTTAGATTCTGCCAAAGCAGATCTTGATGCAATTAAAGCCGATATTGCTGCCCTTGATGCAGATATTGTTAGTGCTCAAGTTGCAGTTGATACTGCAAAAGTCAATTTAGGCTACACTAAAATACGCGCACCAATTGATGGTGTTATTGTTGCTATTCCAGTTGATCAAGGACAAACCGTAAACTCGGTACAAAGTGCACCTACTATTGTTAAAGTTGCCCAACTGGACAAAATGACTATTGAAGCACAAATTTCAGAAGCTGATGTTATCGGTGTTAAAAAAGGAATGCCGGTTTATTTCACTATATTGGGACAACCAAACAAACGTTTTGATGGACTAACATTGCGGGCAATTGAACCAGCCCCTGACTCAATTAATACTGAAAGCTCAGCAAATTCAAGTACGTCATCGACCACCAAAAGTGCAATTTATTATAACGGCTTATTAGATGTCGATAATCCTGATCATATTTTACGTATTTCTATGACTGCTCAAGTTTATATTGTGCTAGCAGAAGCAAAAGATGTCCTTGCCATTCCATCTCAGGCTATCCAAAAAAATACTGGTAAAAATAAAGCGATTGTTTATGTTCTGAATAATCAAAATAGTATCGAAGAGCGAGAAGTTAATTTAGGGATTAATAATAATATTAATGTTGAAATCAAATCAGGTCTTAAAGAAGGAGAAGTTGTCGTTGTTAGTAGTGCAAACGGTGCAACATTTAATCCAAATAACAAAGGACCAAGGATAAGATTCTAAGATGACCAACAATAATACTCCATTAATAAAACTTGAAAATATTATTCGTGAATTTCCGGCTGGAGATTCTACGATACAAGTCCTAAAAAGCATCAACTTAACCATTAATGCCGGAGAAATGGTTGCCATTATAGGGGCCTCTGGTTCTGGTAAATCGACGTTAATGAATATTCTTGGTTGTCTTGATAAGCCAACCGAGGGAATTTATTCAATTGGGGGGCGAACGACGAGTCAATTATCGCCGGATGAATTAGCTGAATTACGCCGTGAACATTTTGGTTTTATCTTTCAACGTTATCATTTATTAAATGCCTTAACCGCACAAGGTAATGTGGAAATACCGGCAATTTATGCGGGAGTGACCAATGAACAACGGCAAAGTCGAGCCACTAATATTTTATCCCGTTTAGGCCTTGCCGATAAAATAAATAATAAACCCAATCAATTATCTGGTGGTCAGCAACAAAGAGTGAGTATTGGACGGGCATTAATCAATGGCGGACAAATTATATTAGCCGATGAACCAACAGGTGCACTTGATCGTAAAAGTGGTTTAGAAGTCATGGCTATTTTACGGGAGTTACATCAACAAGGGCACACTGTCATTATCGTTACTCATGACCCCAATATTGCCCAAAGTGCTGAAAGAATTATTGAAATTAGTGATGGCAATATTATTTCCGATTCAATTAATCCTAATTATTGCCCTGAACAAGCTAATAATCGACAAGTTAAGCAAATCGAAATAACCAAAACTCAAGATAATTTTTCAGCTAAATATTACCGTTTTCGCGATGCGTTTAAAATGGCAATATTATCTATGTTGTCGCAACGATTACGAACTTTCTTGACTATGTTGGGTATTATCATTGGTATTGCTTCTGTGGTATCTATGGTTGCTTTAGGAGAAGGAACGAAGCAGAAAATACTTTCCAATATTAATTCATTAGGTACCAGTACTTTAGAAATTTACGCCGGTAGTGGTTTTGGTGATCGTAATGCCGATAAAATTACCACACTACGATCATCGGATGCTGATTTTTTAGCTCAACAAAGTTTTGTTCATAGCACCACTCCAAATCTTTCTACTAGCGTCTATTTCCGTATTGATAATTTAGCGGTTACTGGGACAGTTAATGGTGTCGGCGAGCAATTTTTTGCTGTACGTGGCTATACAATCAGTAAAGGTATTGCTTTCGATGAAACCGCGGTAAGCACTTCTGCACAAGAGGCGGTAATTGATGAAAATACCGTTAAAAGATTGTTTAGTGATCAAGATCCAATAGGAAAAATTCTCATGGTTGGCCAATTACCGGTTAGAATCATTGGGGTTGCCACCAAACAACAACAAGGATTTGGTAATAATGAAAGCCTTAATATATGGTTACCTTACACGACGGTAATTAATCGTATGGTTGGGCAAACATCATTAAAAAGTATTACTGTTCGAATAAATGATAATGTAGATTTAAATATTGCCGAGCAAGCGATTAATAAAATTATGTTGCAGCGTCATGGTAGTAAAGATTTCTTTATCTTTAATTCAGACAGTGTAAGAGAAACCGTTAATTCTTCTGCTTGGGTATTAACTTTGCTGATCTCAACTATCGCATTAATTTCTTTGATTGTTGGTGGTATTGGAGTAATGAATATTATGCTGGTATCTGTAACCGAAAGAACTCGGGAAATTGGTGTCCGTATGGCAGTTGGGGCACGTTCTAGTGATATTTTGCAACAATTCCTAATTGAAGCTGTGTTAGTGTGTTTAATTGGTGGAACATTAGGTATCGTTCTATCATTTATTATCGGTTTTGTTTTTAATTATTTTGTTACCTCATTTGCTATGAGTTTTTCTATCATTTCGATTATCGCAGCGTTTAGTTGCTCAACCATGATAGGTATTATTTTTGGTTATGTTCCGGCAAAACGAGCTGCAAAACTTGATCCAATTTATGCTTTAGAAAGAGAATAGAAACTTTTTGCTAAAATAAAATCCCTTTGTCGTAATACCAACAAAGGGATTTTGATATTTTTAGAAAACCGTAAAAACATTAAGTGATAATTATTTGGCTTGCTCTTGACTTTCAGCCTTATCTTTTTCTACGTCTACATTCGGATCTAAATCAACTAAATAAGCAGTTACTCTTACATAGTCTTTGATATAATCAGTACTATTACTGGCATTAAGACCACGTGAGTTGACAAAAAACTTGCGATTAACCACTACCATTGGAATTGATTCTGGGCTTAATTGTTTAATTGAATCAGTTTGTTGTGCCATAAAAGCTTTAACTAAAAAACTTTTTTGGGTTTTCTCAAACTTTTCAGCATCAACACCTAAACTGGCAAAAACAGCTTTAATATCATCGACAGTTTTTATACTACGATCGGTTTGCACTGCTTTATATAGCGCATCAGAGGCTTTATCTTCAATACCTAAAACATTAGCAATAGCCCATGCCTCAGCAAGCTCTTTAGCTAAAGGACCAAAGTTTTCCAAATGGTAACGTCTAAATTTTGCATCTTTAGGCAAAGCCTTAGCAATCATTTCTGGCGTATGATATTCACTTTCAAACTTGAAACAGCTAGGGCAATTGAATGAAAAGAATTCAACAACTTCTTTATCCGGAGATGGCTGAAATGGCAAAACACCATATTGTTTGCCACTTTCAATCGGTGCTGGCTGTGTAGCAGCACTTGCCGTAGCTGGCTGAGTATCATTTTTACTAGTTGCTGGTGCTTCATCAGCAAAACTGGTCATAGAGGTTAGTAATACTCCAATTGCAATAAGCGTTTTTTTCATTTAATTGATTCTCCTTATTCTTCAATAATTCCGCGTGCCTTTAATAATGCGGTTTTAAAATCATCTTCATAATCTTTTTTTAATCCAGGTATAGCTTCGTTTTTATCTGAATTACGCATTTTTAAATGATAAATTAAAACTTCATCACTAAGATCTTTAAGATCACCATCAAAACCAGCTTCCTTTCCTAATTTATCTAAAAGTTGCAATAAATTAAGATCTGAATCGTTTTCCCAAGCTGGTTGTAATAATTCTATTAACTCATCAATACGATGACATTTCATAATAAATACCTTATTTAATATTCAACTAAGTTGAAGACGATGATATAAACCTTTATGTTAATCTTCTTCGTTACTATCTATATATTAAAAAGTATCTATTATATACTCGACTTTAAATTTAAATAGTGCATTTACAAAGATTCATAACCTAGTGATATATGTTATTTGCGACTAAAAAATAACTTTGCTATATAGTAATGCTATTTTGTTTTTTAGCAATGTAAAAGAGAAAGAATTTATGGAAAAACCGCCAATTACTGGCATTATTTTAGCTGGTGGCCAAAGTAACCGTATGAATGGTAAGGATAAAGGCTTGATGTTATTAGCTGGTAAACCTCTTTACCAATATGTCATTGATCGAATTAAGCCACAAGTCGATTTGCTAATGATTAATTGTAACCGTCATGTTGAGCAATATCGTTCGCTTGGTTATCCAGTATTTTGTGATGATTTGCAGGGATTTCTAGGGCCTCTTGCCGGAATTTATAGTGGCTTATTACGCAGTCCCACTACTTGGAATTTATTTGTCAGTTGTGATACCCCTTTTTTACCCAATGATCTCATCACTCGTTTAGCAAAACTCACTACAACCCATCAAGCTATCTATCCTTTTGATGGCAAAAATGACCACCCAACCATTTTATTAATCAATAAATCCATCGCCCCACAATTAAAAAAATATTTAGAAGAAGGCGATCGCAAACTGATGTTATTTTTACAACAGATTAATGCCGTTGCCGTAGATTTTAGCGACAATCCAGTCAGTTTTACCAATATTAATACATTAGATATGCTGGAAAACGCCAATTTTATGATCAAAGCAAATAACTAAATCATTCAAACAACTATATCAAGTAACCAATCGGTAATTTTAAACTATAAAAAACCCCTTTCCTCAAAATTAATATTTTGTTTAGTTCCATATTATTGTTCATTAGTATTTTTAATACAGTTAGTTGATTTGCTGATCACAAACTTAGTTCACATCTAAACATATTTTCAATTATGTTGAAATTTTAATCTATTTATATTAAGTCACAGCATAACAAAAAAGGGATTTTTAGCTATTTAACAGCATAAAATCCCCTTTCTTCAGATGTATTTATTTCTCAATTTAGATAACAACAAAGCTAAACTTACCGATAAAAAAGCGCACTATTCGTTTTTAAGCAGCTTAGCTAACTGATTAGCAAAGTTTTCTATTTCAACTTCCTGAGTTGACCATGAAGTACAAAAACGTAAGCAAATATGTTCTGGATCACTTTGGCCTAAATTATCCAATTCATAAACAGAAAGAATTTTTTGCGCTAATTGATTAGGTAACAGAACAAATAGTTGGTTAGTTTGTGGTTTAGCAGCAAAAGTAAATCCAGCTTTTTCAAATAGGGTTGTGAGTTTTTCAGCCATGCTATTACTATGTTTACCTAAGGAAATATAGAGGTCATCTTGCATCAATGCTTTAAATTGTACGGCTATAATCCAACTTTTCGCTAAAATTGCTCCTTTCTGTTTCATATTAAAGCGGAAGTCATGATTAATGCTATGATTATTAAATACTAACGCTTCACCGGCAAAAGCACCAACTTTGGTACCACCGATATAAAATGCATCAGTATATTTGGCTAAGTCAGGAAAAGTAATATCATTATCTTTAGCTGCCAATGCCATTGCTAAACGCGCACCATCTAAATAAAGGTAAAGATGATTTTTTTGACAAAATTGATACAGATTTTGTAACTCTTGCTTGCTATATATAGTCCCTAATTCGGTGGTATTGGAAATATACACCAGTTTTGGTTGTACCATATGTTCATCACAATGATAATCTAACACTGGTTTGATTAATTCTGGCGTTAATTTTCCATCTTTGGTTTTAACCGTCACCACTTTATGCCCGGTTGCCTCAATTGCGCCAGTTTCATGCACATTGATATGCCCAGTTTCAGCAGCGATAACCGCTTGATAAGGTTTTAAAATATGCGAAATTACCGTCAAATTGGCCATGGTTCCACCGGCCATAAAATGGATATCAGCATTCGGTGATTTTAATATTTCTCTTATGTGATTGATGGCATCATTACAACAATCATCTAAACCATAACCACTCAACTTTTTATTATTAATATCGATAAATTCTTTTAATAAATCAGGGTGCACTGTTTGGTTATAATCATTTAAAAAATCATACATACCATTGCCTTTAATCTTGTATAAAATAATGTAATATCTACTTTTAAATATAACATGTTAGTGGCAAGAGTCTATGAATAGTAAAAAAATTATTGGCATATCTGGATATAGTGGGTGTGGTAAAACCACATTGCTAAAAAAGATTATTCAGTTAATGGTTTCACAAAATATTAAGGTAGGTTCATTAAAACATGCCCATCATGATATTGAATTAGATATCCCAGGTAAAGATAGCTATGAGCTACGCAAAGCTGGGGCGCAGCAAACGATTATTGCTTGTGATAAACGTTATGCATTGATTGAGGAAACACCCAATAACCCCATTGACTTAAAAACACTTATTAACCATTTTAGCGATGTTGATATCATATTAGTTGAAGGATTCAAAGATGAGCAAATTCCCAAAATCATGTGCCATCGTAATACAATCGCAAAACCACTATTTATTGATGATTTTACTATCGCCGTTGCCAGTGATGAGCAATTAAATACATCTGTACCTGTATTAGATATTAATGAGCCAGAACAAATAGTTAACTTTATAAATAATTATTTATTTAACGATTAATATAACCTATCTTACTTGACGACTTTTGTATTAGAATACTGTTTACTCAACCATTTTTAATTAGTGGTATCTGGACTAATATGAAACTCACATTAAGGAAAACGTTAAGCATAATAACAAAAATCGTGATTGGATTTATGCTAGTTTCGGTTTTTATTATTTTATTAATGCGCTGGGTTAATCCGTTTGGTTCGATGTTAATGGTTGAAAGAAAGATCGCTCATTGGAATATCACTCAGCAACGCACCTGGAAAGATTGGGATCAGATTTCAGATAATATTAAAATTGCAGTTATTGCCGCCGAAGATCAAAATTTTGCCGATCATTGGGGTTTTGATTTTAAAGCCATTAATCGGGCACTAATTTATAATCAAAAAAATAGAAAAATCCGTGGTGCTAGTACCATAACGCAGCAAGTAGCAAAAAATATTTTTCTATGGCCATCGCGAAGTTGGATCCGTAAAGGTATTGAATCATGGTTTACCGTTTGGATTGAGCTTATCTGGTCAAAACAACGTACACTCGAAATTTATTTAAATAGTGTGGAATGGGGTGAAGGTATTTTTGGTATTGAAGCTGCTTCTCGACACTATTTTAACGTCAGTGCTAGTCAATTAACACCCTATCAAGCTAGTTTATTAGCGGCTACACTACCAAATCCAAGAAAATGGAGTCCGGCCAATCCTGATGATAAGATACAAAAAAAGGCCGAATGGATCCGCGGGCAAATGAGTAATTTAGGTGGTAAAAGTTATCTAAAACAGCTTAACTAATATATTTCCTTACATAAAATTTTTAATATATTCAGGTACTACTTGACTGGCAGGACCGTAAATTTTAGTCTTAAATAAGTTTTCACCTAAACTAGGTTCTAAGTTAAGTTCTACCGTTTTAACGCCAAATTGATTAGCCATTTGCACAAAACCAGCGGCTGGATAAACATTTCCTGAAGTACCAATTGAAATAAAATAATCAGCTTTCGACAGCGCATCATAGATTTCATCCATTTGTAGTGGCATTTCACCAAACCAAACTATATGTGGGCGAATCAGTTTGTTTTCTTCATAATTAACATCTTGATAACAATCTAGAATTTGCCCATTTTTTTCATTGCGAACCTTTAATAATTCACCATGCATGTGGATGATATTTTTTGAACCGGCTTTTTCATGCAGGTTATCCACATTTTGGGTAACAATTAATACATTATCCGAGCCTAAGGTCTGCTCTAGTTGCGCTAAGGCAAAATGAGCCGCATTGGGTTTTACCTCAGGATTTTGTAACTTATTGCGTAGCATATTATAAAAATTATGTACACCAATGGGATCACGCAAATAACCTTCGTAAGTAGCAACATCATCCACATTATGACCTTCCCACAATCCATTTTGGGCGCGAAAAGTTGATAAGCCAGATTCAGCAGAGATACCGGCACCTGTCAAAATGACTATTTTAGGTGTTTGCAACATATCTGTTTGCCTTTTATTAATAAGTTAAATCATCTACTATAATTAAACATCATTATTGACTATATTCTGTGGTAAATATATGTAAAGCGGGTTTGCTTAACTTTTGATATTGGCTATAAGCCGTTGCTACTTTAAGCCTTGTTTCATCTTTTGCTTCACCATTCAACCAACTACTAATCATAGCATGAATACTATAAGCTTCCGGTGCCATACGGTGCAGGGTTAAAATAAGTGGTGTTATACCTAATCGAGATAATGGCGGCGTAAAATACTTCTGACTTTTACAGGCAAATACGGCTGCATAGCGTGTTTTTTGTTTCTCTTGTTCTGCTTTTGACAGCGTGTACCAACGCCAACTATCTGGTAAATAATTCCACCATGACCATTCCATTAATGCATCATGTCCAACATAAACAACTAAATGAGCTTTTGCTCCCGCCTCAATTTGAGTTTTATCGATTAAAAAGGACGCTGATTTTTTTCCAGCTGAATAACTAATAAAATCATCTACTGTGTCGTTGATATATTTACCATCATATGCCTGAGCAATAAGATAGACATCCTTGCTTTGATGTTTATAAATTATTTCCTCTAATATCTTGCCTTTATTGGGTTTATTAACTTGTAGAACTTGCCACTCTTTTTGTTTAGCAAAATAGGTTTTAAAACCATAAGCCGCGCCCCAATAAAGATTATTTTTCGGATCTTGACCATTACCAATTGCCGCCGGTACTCGAGCGATAGCCTGATATTTGTTATCACATAATGCCACTAGCACATGGATCACTTTGGGTTCAGCCAAACATGAAAATGATAACATTAGCAATCCAAATGAGAGAAATGCAAAATACTTTTTATATTTTTTCATTGATAGTGATCATCCATTTATCAACCAACGGCTACAATGCGTTTTTTATAACTTATTCACAACAATATTTTGATAGTTAATGATATTTTATTCTAATTCACTATCTTTACATACTAATAATTATAATTAATAATCAATTATTACTAGTAACGAGACAATATTATGGAGTATTAGAAATGAAAACAATTGGATTAATTGGTGGCATGAGTTGGGAAAGTACCGTTACTTATTATCAAGTGATTAATCAATTTATTGGCAAATCCCTTGGTGGATTACATTCAGCTAAAACTCTGTTATATAGTGTCGATTTTCAAGAAATAGAAAGCTGCCAAGCAAATAATGAATGGGATAAAAGCGCAATTATTTTAACTGATGCAGCTAAAAGATTAGAATTAGCCGGTGCTGACTTTGTTATTATTTGTACTAATACGATGCATAAGGTTGCAGACCAAATTCAAAAAGCAATTACAATTCCTATCATTCATATTGCTGACGTGACCGCCAAACATTTGATTAAAGATAAAATAAAATCAGTTGCATTACTTGGTACCAAATACACCATGGAGCAAGACTTTTACAAATCAAAACTAATTGAAAAAGGTTTAAATGTTTTAATTCCTGATGAACAAGATAGAATCATCATCAACGATATTATTTATGATGAACTTTGTCTTGGGCAAATTAAACCAGAATCTAAGCAAGCTTATCTCAATATTATAGATAAACTCGTTAAGCAAGGCGCTGAAGGGGTAATTTTAGGCTGTACTGAAATTGGTTTATTAATATCCCAACAAGATTACGCCATTCCTTTCTTTGATACAGCCCTATTACATGCTCAAGAAGCTGCATGGTTAGCGATTCATTGATCGCAAAGCAGTATAGGCAGAATTACACTCTCTCTTAGTTGATTCGGGATTTTTTTCTATCAATTGTTTGAAATGATTTATAGTATTTTCCAATGATTCTTCAGGATCAGCTGGGAGTTTAGATGATAATTGTAATTCGTGAACTAATTTTAGATAGCGATCACATTCAATAACACCAGTATCAATGGATACATCAGAAGGTGTATTTTTAGCATTATCATTACAAGCAACTAAACTAACAGCAATTAGACTAAGTAAAATAACTCTCAGCAAATCATTTAACATTTTTATCCCTCTTATAAAAGCTAACTTCTTGGTGATTATCTATTTAATCTTAAATTATAGTGTATAAAAAGAGTTTAAATATAACTATTTTATTCAATTAGTTATTTTAATTCTTAACTTATCTATAAACTAATTTAAATTCAGCATATAAAAAAGCCCCACTTTAACTAAAGTAGGGCTTATATGTTATTAATAAAAGCAATTATGCTTCAATCGCTACACGTAATTTTTTCATGGCATTTTTTTCAAGTTGACGAATACGTTCAGCAGAAACGCTATATTTATCGGCCAACACTTGCAATGTTGATTTACTGTCATCGGCATCTAACCACCGTGCTTTGATAATATCTTGGCTACGTTCGTCTAATTGAGACAAGGCATCATGTAACTTGTCAGTTGCCTCATTTTCCCAATTATCGTTTTCGATTGATTTTGAAAAATCAGAATTACCATCTTCTAAATAAAGCGCTGGTGCGACAATTGAATTATCATCGTCATCATTATCAATATCAAATGACATATCTTGCGCTGACATACGTGATTCCATCTCTAAGACGTCTTTACGACTTACACCTAGTTCATCAGCAACCATATCGACTTCAGCGCTATTAAACCAACCTAAACGTTGTTTATTCTTTCTTAAATTAAAGAATAATTTTCTTTGTGCTTTGGTTGTAGCAACTTTAACAATACGCCAATTTTTTAGTACATATTCATGAATTTCAGCTTTTATCCAATGTACTGCAAATGATACTAAACGTACACCCATTTCAGGATTGAAACGACGTACGGCTTTCATTAAACCAATATTTCCTTCTTGAATCAAATCGGCTTGTGGTAGACCATAACCAGAATAACCACGCGCAATATGCGCAACAAAACGCAAATGAGACAAAATCAATTGTCTTGCTGCATCCACATCATCATGATAATAAAGGCGTTCACCTAAAGACTTCTCTTCCTCTGCAGTTAGCATCGGATAAGTATTTATCATACGAAGATATGATTCAATATTTCCTTGTGGGATTAAAGCACCTGCTTGCATTTTTAAATCAGTACTCATTTAATTCCCCCTTAAATTAAACTAATTTTGCTACATTTTACATTAGTAACAATTTAAAATCTTTCTATAAACTTAGACCACCAAAATGTGATTTAGTTCACATTTTTATCATTATATTTGCAGTAAAGCTGCTTATAAAAATCGTAAATAATTAATCTACAATTATGAAGCTATTACCGTTTTATTCAAATACTTTTTAGTAGCAATAAATGCTGAAAACCAGCCAATAATCATCGAAAATAAAACAATTAACAAACTTTCTTCCCATGAAAGTCCATTTATATTAATAATTGTTCCAAAAACATCTGATACATGCAACATGGTTGAATCTATTTGAAGAATAAATACTTTCGATAGAATCAATGCCAAAATCGCACTAATCAATCCAGTAAAAATACCATTATATAAAAATGGTCGTAAAATAAAGCCTTCAGTCGCACCAATCAATTGCATAACAATAATTGTTTGCCTACGGGCAAATATATTTAACCGAATACTATTACCAATAACCAATGATACGGCAATAACCATAAAAATTGAGATTGTCCACACTATCGATTTTACCATATTGGTCAATGCGGTTAATCGAGTAAACCAGCTATCATCAAGTTGCACATCATCAACACCCGCTATTGTTTTTAACTGTGTTTGCAGATCATGTAATTTATCGGTAGATTTGGCTTCTTCTATTGGAAAAACAATAGCAACAGCTGGTAATGGATTTTCATCGAGTAGGTCAAGAGCATCATCAAATCCAGACCAAGTTTTAAACTCTTCTCGTGTATCTTCACGAGAAAGATAAGTCACATTTTCAACTTCAGCAATAGTCTTAAATTTATCAATTAAATCATTAGTTTGTTCCGAATCTAAAGTTTTATTAATATAAACTGTTAAATTGGGCGTCGGATACCACTGTTCCGCCGCTTGATTGGCGTTTTTCAATAATAAATAGCCTATCGTCGGCAAAGTAATTGATATAGCAATAACCAAAATTGTCAGCAAAGAAGCAAATATATTTTGATAAAAATAGTTAAACACATTATGCCATGCGTAGCTGATCTGCCTTTGCCAGCGGCCCAAAAAGCTATTATTGTTGGTTTTGTTTTTTTGTTTAGATGGTTTAACCTTCGCATTTATCATCAACTTTTAACCTCTAAACGTCCTTGATTCAAATTTAGTATTCGATGATGTTTTCGACGTATCAACCCCATGTTATGGGTTGCCATTAACACAGTTACACCGGCTTGATTAAACTCTTCAAATAATTTCAAAATATCTTTTGAAAGTTTGTCATCTAAATTACCAGTTGGTTCATCAGCAAGTAAAACCGTAGGTCGATTGACGATTGCTCGAGCTATCCCCACTCGTTGCTGTTCACCGCCAGATAGCTGTATTGGGTAAAATTTCATTTTATCAATCAAACCAACTTTATCTAATGCCGCAGAAACTCGTCTTTTAATTTCTTCAACAGGTTTACCTAAGATAATTAATGGAAAAGCAACATTATCATAAACAGTATGATCGAGTAATAGTTGATGATCTTGGAAAATCATACCAATGGTACGGCGCAGAAAAGGCATTTGATTTTTTTTCAAACTGGAAACATCAACACCATTCAGTAATACCTTGCCGTCATTAGCTTTTTCTAATCCACAAATCAAACGCATTAATGTACTTTTACCCGCGCCGGAGTGACCGGTTAAAAAGGCCATTTCTCCTTGCGCTAAAGTAAATGTTATATTTTGTAAAGCTGGTTTACCACCCGAATAAACTTTACTAACGCGTTGAAATTGGATCATGATTTATCTCTATTCTTCCGTTTCGTCAAATAGGGCATTAATAAAATCATCAGCAACAAAAGGTCTTAAATCTTCAATTTTTTCACCTACGCCAATATAGCGGATTGGAATATTAAATTGATCAGCTATGCTAAATATAATGCCACCTTTTGCGGTACCATCTAACTTGGTTAATGTCATCCCTGTTACGCCAACCGCTTCATTAAACAGCTTTGTTTGGCTAATTGCATTTTGTCCTGTCCCAGCATCTATAGTTAACATAATTTCATGCGGTGCTGTTTCATCTTGCTTTTTAATTACTCTGACTATTTTTTTCAATTCGTCCATTAAATGAGATTTATTTTGTAAACGGCCAGCAGTATCAGCAATTAAAACATCGATATTTTTTGCTTTTGCAGCCTGAATAGCATCGAAGATTACCGATGCTGAGTCAGCATTAATATGCTGAGCAATGACAGGGATGTTATTACGTTCACCCCAGACTTGCAATTGTTCAACCGCGGCAGCACGAAAGGTATCGCCAGCGGCAAGCATCACTGATTTGCCTTGTTGTTGAAATTGACGGGCTAATTTACCAATGGTTGTCGTTTTCCCAACACCATTGACACCAACCATTAAGATAACAAAAGGTTTATGACTTTCTATATTAAGTGGTTGCTGAGCACCATCTAAAATAGATTTCATTTCATTTTTTAATAGATCATGTAATGCATCCGCATTTTTTAATTCTTTTCTTGACGCTTGTTGTGTTAACGAGCTAATCAATCTTTGTGTGGTATCGAAACCGACATCAGCAATGATCAACTGTTCTTCTAATTCTTCAAACAACTCATCATCGATCTTTTTGCCTTTAAATAAGCTTAGAAAACCAGATCCAATATTTTGTTTAGTTTTAAAAAGACCTTTCTTTAAACGAGTAAAAAAACCTTCTTTCTTTTGTTCAACCATAAATAATCTATCCTACGATCAATATTAATGATCATTTTATCTTATTTTACAATAAAGCCCAAAGGATTCGATCAAAGAGAATCATATAATTGATCCTTTTGATCTTTCAAAAAATATAATTCTTTAGAATTGTCTGTTAAATGTGGTTAGCGGAGATAAAGATCACCAGTAGCAACCGATCGCCATTCGCCTAAAGGTAACTGATGAGTGAATAAATTATATTTGCCAATCTGAACACGAATTAAGCGTAAACAAGGGAATCCAACCGCAGCACACATTCTTCTAACCTGTCGATTTTTTCCTTCTGTTATGGTAATACTTATCCATGAAGTAGGAATAGTTTTGCGTTCTCTAATAGGGGGTATTCGTTGCCATAAATTAGTCGGCTCTGCAAGTGATGTCACGATTGCTGGAGCAGTATAAAACTCTTTCAATTGCACACCACTAGTTAATTTATCTATGGCTTGTCGATTTATTAATCCTTCTACCTGCACCCAATAAGTTTTAGGTAATTTAAATTTTGGTGAGCTAATTTTTGCTTGTAGCTTACCGTCATTAGTAAGCAGCAATAAACCTTCACTATCGGTGTCTAAACGACCAGCAGGGTAAAAACCAGGTAAAGCTATATAATCTTTTAATGTTTGATATTTTTCATGTGCAGAAAATTGTGTCACAACATTAAACGGTTTATTAAAAGCGATTAATGAACTCATCTCACCCTCAGAAGAATTTTTAAGTATTCTTAGAATGCAAAAAAGCCCAGCATTGCTGCTGGGCTCGTATATTTAAAAGTCTGGCGGCACCCTACTCTCACATGGGTAATACCCACACTACCATCGGCACTACGGCGTTTCACTTCTGAGTTCGG